>DASYNW010000179.1:0-7870 GCA_036008325.1 Allostellaceae bacterium | reverse complement strand
CTTTAGAGATGTTGATCGGGTGGACCGTGTAGGGCAGCCCCATCTCTTCGAGCGCGACGCTGATCTTGCGGCCGTTCGGGGTGTTCCAGGTGTGCAGTTCGATCGCCATCGAGGGCTCGCCTTTCGTATGATTGATTGCGTAGCGCCGGTCGGCGGTCAGGCGTTGACCCGGCCGATCAGCTCGGCCCAGCGGTCGAGCGCCGGCACGGTCTTGTTGGCCGGCTCGGCCGGGAGGCTCGCGACCACCCGGGCCACGCCCATGTCGCGGTAGCGCCGGAGCAGGTCGACATCCTCGGCGGCGCCGAACAGAGTAATCGGCAGGGACGCCGGGCCGCGTCCGGCTGGCGCCGCCATCTCCCGGAATTTCGGCAGAAAATCGTTGACGTCGCCATAAGGGGCGCGGCCGGCGATCGGGATCCAACCGTCGCCGTAACGGATCGCCCGGCGCGCGGCATGCGGAAAGGCGCCGCCGACGATGATCGGCGGGTATGGCTTCTGCACCGGTTTGGGCCAGGCCATCATCGGCCCGAAATCGACGAATTCGCCGTGATATTCAGCCTTGGTCTCGGTCCAGATCGCCTTCATCGCCTCGATGCGCTCGCGCATCAGCTTGAAGCGGGTTTTGAAGGCGGCGCCGTGATCCTCGATCTCCTCGGCGTTCCAGCCGCCGCCGACCCCGAACAGAAACCGCCCGCCCGAAAGCTGGTCGAGGGTGGCGACGAGCTTGGCGGTCTGGATCGGGTCGCGCTGCACGACCAGGCACACCCCGGTGCCGAGCTTCAGGGTGCTCGTGACGGCCGCCGCCGCGCCGAGCACGACGAACGGGTCCATCGCATCGTAATATGCCTTGGGCAATTCGCCGCCGCCCGGAAATGGCGTCCGCCGCGGCACCGGGATGTGCGAGTGCTCGGGCGCCCACAAGGATTCGAAGCCGCGCTCCTCGAGCGCCGGCGCCAACTGCACCGCCGGCATCGAATAATCGGTGTGAAACATCGACACGCCGAAATCCATCGCCCCGCTCCTCTTTCGTCAGGGTATCCGCTGGCGCAACCTTACCCCGACGGCGCGATTCCGGCCAGATCGAAGGTCCGACGCGATTCCGGCTAGTCGGGCACCGACAGCGATCGAAATCGCCTTGGCCTACCCGGCTGCGGCGGCGCGGCGGGCAGGTTTGCTGCGGCCGAGGGCAAACCGCTCGGCCAGGCGCACGGCGACGCGCGGGCTGACGAAATGCGAGACGTCGCCGCCCAAGGCGCCGATCTCCTTGACAAAACGCGACGAGATGAACTGAAAGCGGTCGGAGGCCATCAGAAAGACGGTTTCGACCTGCGGGTCGAGCCGGGCGTTCATCCCGGCCATCTGAAACTCGTATTCGAAATCCGACACCGCGCGCAGACCGCGGATGATGGTGCCGGCCCCGACCGATTGGGCGAAATGCATCAAGAGGGTGTCGAAGGCACGCACCTCGATATGCCCGGCATCGCCGTTTTCGAGATGGGCGACCTCGTCGCGCACGATCTCGACCCGCTCGTCGGTCGCGAACAGCGGCCCCTTGCCGTCATTGCGCGCGACGCCGATGACCAGCCGGTCGACCAGCCTGGCCGCCCGGCGGATGATGTCCGAATGACCGTTGGTGATCGGGTCGAAGGTGCCGGGATAGACCCCGACGCGCGGCTCAATCATGCGTCCCCCGTATCGGTCGATCGGCCGTCATCGGTCGGCGGATCGTCATTTGGTTGATCGTCCTTTGGTTGATTTTCCGCGGCGTCCTCGGCCGCAGCATCGCCGTTTTCGCCGTTCTCTTCGGCGACTTCGGGCAGGCGCGCCACCGAGACGACATGCTCGCCGTCGCCGATCTTGAAGATGACGACACCCTGGCTGCGCCGGCGGGCGATGCGGATGTCGTGAACCGGGCAGCGGATCACCATCCCGCCATCGGTCACCAGCATGATCTGGTCGTTGTTGCCGACCGGGAAGACGGCGACGACCGCATCGTCGCGGCGGCGCAGATCCATGTTGTCGATGCCCTGCCCGCCGCGCCCGGTGATCCGGTAGTCGTAGGCCGAAGTCCTGACCCCAAAGCCCTTCTCGGTCACGCTCAGCACGCATTCCTCGCGCTGCGCCAGGTCGGCATAAATTTCTTCCGAGATCGAGCCCGCCTCGTCGCCGGGCTCGGCATCCGGTTCCTCCGGCTCAGGCGGCAGTTCGCTCGCTGCCTCGCCGTCCTCGCCGATCGGCCGCCGGCGCCGCGCGGCCAGGCTCAGATAGGCGTTGCGCATTTCGGGGGCGACCTCCTGGTGGCGCAGGATCGACATCGAGATGACCAGATCGTCGCCGAGCAGCCGGATGCCGCGAACGCCGACCGAGGACCGCCCGGTAAACACCCGGACGTCGCCGACCTGGAAGCGGATCGCCTTGCCGTTGCGGGTGGCGAGCAAGACGTCATTCGCGTCGGTGCAGGTGGCGACCGCGATCAGCCGGTCGTCGGCATCCTCGCCCTCGAACTTCATCGCGATCTTGCCGTTGGCGCGCACGTCGCCGAAATCGCTCAGGGCGTTGCGCCGCACATAGCCGTTGGCAGTGGCGAACATGACGGTCAGATCGGCCCAGCTCTCCTCGTCCTCGGGCAGCGGCATGACCGTCGAGATGGTCTCGCCGGGCACCAGGTTGGGTAGGAGGTTGACCATCGGCCGGCCGCGCGCCTGGGGGGTGCCGAGCGGCAGGCGGTGGACCTTGAGCTTGTAGACCCGGCCCGACGAGGTAAAGAACAGCACCGGCGCGTGGGTCGAGGCGACAAACACCTCGTTCAGGAAATCTTCCTCGCGGATCGCCATCCCGGCGCGGCCGCGGCCGCCGCGGCGCTGCGCCCGGTAGGTCGACAATGGCACCCGCTTGATATAGCCGGCGTGGCTGACGGTGACGACCATCGCCTCGCGCTGGATCAGGGCCTCGATATCGGCCTCGAACTCGACATCCTCGATCAGGGTGCGGCGCGGGTTGGCGAACCGCTCGCGGATCGCCAGCAATTCGCCGCGCAACACTTCGATCAGCCGCGCCCGCGAGCCGAGGATCTCAAGATAGCCGGCGATCTCGGCGATCAGCCCGTGCAATTCCTCGGCGATCTTGTCGCGTTCGAGCCCGGTCAGGCGCTGCAAGCGCAGATCGAGGATCGCGCGCGCCTGCTCCTCGGAGAGCTGATAAGTGCCGTCGGCGGCGACCGCCCGACCGGGCTCGCCGACCAGCGCCACTAGGGGCGCCACATCGGCCGCCGGCCACGCCCGGCCGACGAGGCCCTCGCGCGCCGTCGCCGGATCGGGGGCGGCGCGGATCAGGGCGATGATCTCGTCGAGATTGGCGACCGCGATCAACAGGCCAATCAGGGTGTGCGCCCGCTCCCGCGCCTTGCCGAGCAGATGGCTCGTGCGCCGGGTGATGACCTCCTCGCGGAACGCGACAAAGGCGACGATGATGTCGCGCAGGGTCATGAGCTCGGGCCGGCCGCCGTTCAAGGCCAGCATGTTGACGCCAAAGCTCGTCTGCAGCGCGGTATGGCGATGCAGCTGGTTCAAGACGATGTCGGGCTCGGCGTCGCGCTTCAATTCGATGACGATGCGCAGGCCGTCCCGGTCGCTCTCGTCGCGCAGCTCGGAAATACCCTCGATCAGCTTTTCGCGCACGGTCTCGGCGATGCGCTCGACCAGCTTCGACTTGTTGACCTGATAGGGGATTTCGGTGACGACGATCGCCTCGCGGTCCTTGCGCACCTCCTCGACATGGCTTTTGGCGCGCAGGACCACCGCGCCGCGGCCGGTCTTGAAGCCGGCGTGCGCGCCGGCCCGGCCGATGATCGTCCCGCCGGTCGGGAAATCGGGGGCCGGGACGTACTGCATCAGCTCCTCAACGGTGATCGCGCCATTGTCGAGATAGGCGCAGCAGGCGTCGATGACCTCGCCCAGATTGTGCGGCGGTATGTTGGTCGCCATGCCGACCGCGATCCCCTGGGCGCCGTTGACCAGCAGGTTCGGGAAGCCGGCCGGCAATACCTTGGGCTCGCGCTCGGTGTCGTCGTAATTGGGCTGAAAGTCGACGGTGTCGTTGTCGAGGTCGTCGAGCAGCGAATCGGCGACGCGCGCGAGCCGCGCCTCGGTGTAGCGGTAGGCTGCCGGCGGATCGCCGTCCATCGAGCCGAAATTGCCCTGGCCGTCGATCAACGGCAGGCGCATCGCGAAATCCTGCGCCATCCGCACCATCGCGTCGTAGATTGCCAGCTCGCCATGCGGGTGGTACTTGCCGATCACGTCGCCGACGATGCGCGCCGATTTGCGGTAGCCGCGGTTCCACTCGTTGCCGTTGACCTTCATCGAATAGAGGATGCGGCGGTGGACCGGCTTCAGCCCGTCGCGGACATCGGGCAAGGCGCGCGCCACGATCACGCTCATCGCGTAATCGAGGTACGAGCGCTTCATCTCGTCCTCGATCGTGACCGTGGTGATATCGGGTGCTGAGGGCGGGGGCGGGGCTGAGGTGACGGCCAAGGGATCTCGAGTGGATAAGGGAAGGCGCGCAGAGGTGGCGGCCCGCCGCGCTGCCGCGGCTCATCTAAATATAGGAATTCTTGGTCGGTTTACCGCATTTCGCGGGCGCGAACAAACGATTCCCGGCGCGCAGCCGGGCGAATCGTCAAACCGACCGAATCATAAACCTGGCGCCGGCGCCGGCAACGACGCGCGATTGCCGCCGCGATCCGCCAATGGGATGCCGCCGATATCAGCCCGGGCTACCGAGGATCGCCCGATAGATCGCCAGGATCAGCACCGCACCGACGATCGCACCGATAAACCCGGCATTCTGGCCAGGCGCATACCAGCCGATGCGCTGGCCGAGCCACGAGGCAAAGATCGCGCCGACGATGCCGAGCAAGGTGGTGACGATAAACCCGCCCGGCCCGTGCACGAACAGCTTGGCGATCGCTCCCGCCAGAAACCCGATGATGATGACCCACAACCAGTGCAACATCCGCTCCCTCCGGCTATCCGGCAGCCGCGGCAAGACGGCCGGGTTTGCCGCTCCTTGCTTGGCGCGCCGCCATGTACCGCCGCAACCGGCGCGCCGGCTTCGCGGGGGTGCGACACCGCGCGCCAAAGCTCGCGGCGCCGCACCGTTATAGTGCGCACCTATCGCCGCGGACCAGCGCGATGGCCGGATTGTTGGCACGATGCCGAAGCTGATCACCTGTTTTCCGCTCGCTGAAAGCCTGCCGCGGCGGGTCTCGGGCCACCGCCCGATGACGCAGCGCCGCGCAGCCTGTCTCGTCGCGGCCGGGCTCTGGCTGGCGCTGCTCGCCGGGTGCGGCAATCCGGCAAAATGGCATTCGATCGACGTGTCGGGCAGCCTGCCGCCGCTATCCTTCACGATGGCCCGCGCCTCGGACGGCAAAGAGACCACCGAGGCCGATTACCGCGGCAAGATCGTGCTCCTCTATTTCGGTTATACCAACTGCCCGGACCAGTGCCCGACCACCTTGTCGAACCTGGCCGAGATCCTGCGCCGCCTCGGGCCGGCAGCGCGGCTGGTGCGAGCGCTGTTCGTCAGCGTCGATCCAAACCGCGACACGCCGCCGGTGCTCGCCGCCTATGTCAGGAATTTCGCGCCGCAGATCGAGGGGCTGCGCGGGCCGCCGGACCAGCTCGCGGCCTTGGCGCGGCGCTATCGCGTGGTTTATTCGGTGACCCCGGCGACCAACGGCCACCCTTACGAGGTCACCCACAGCTCGGCCATTTATGTGTTCGACGGCTCGGGTGCGGCACGGCTGATCATCGCCTCGCTCGACTCGACCACGCCCGACATCGCCGGCACGACCGCGGATCTGAAGCGCCTGGTCGACGAGGCGCAGCCGCAGGGTCTGCTGGCCCGGCTGCGGCGCCTGCTGTGAGTCCTATTTGCCGGTGGCGTTGCGCACCGGGAAGCTCGCCGTCAGCGAGCCGCCATCGGCAAAGCGCAGGGTGACCAGGACCGATCGCCCAGGGCGCAGCGCCGCCGTCGGCGACATGCACATCATGTGATAGCCGCCGGGCGCAAAGCTGACCTTGCCGTGCGCCGGCACCGCGACATTCTGCACCATCGCCATCCGCTCCTGGCCGCCGCTATTGATGCTGCGATGCAGCATCAGCATGCCGCAGCCGGGCGAGCTCGCGCCGACCAGGGATTGCGCCGCCGCACCCGAATTGGACAGGGTGAAATAGCCCGCGGCCGGCAATGACGGCAGCACCAGGCGGAACCATTGGTGGCTCAGCGTCAGCCCGCCCTCGCCGGCCCGCGCGCCCACGGCGCCCGCCAGCGCACCCGCGACCAGGCCGAGACGCAGCAGGGTGCGGCGCATCGGCCTAGCGCCCGGTCCAGCTTCTGGCGAGCTGCGCCAGCGCCGCACCGTCGGGGTCGCCCTCGGCGGCCGCCTCCTCATGCAGCCTTAAATTGTTCACCACCAGCAGCACGGCCAGGGCGCTCATCATCGCCGGCGGGATCCAGATGACGATGCCGCCGATCCGCTGATCGGTCAGCGCGCCGATCGACGGAAACAACCGGCCGCACAAATCGTAATACGGATAGAGGTCGCGCTGCGAAAAGGCGATCGCCGCACCCAATACGATCTGCGGGAACATGACGCCGAACGCCAGCGCTGCCCTGATGCCATAGGAGATGCGAGCCGGCGGCTTTGGCCGCGGGTCGAGCACCAGGCACCAGAACAGGAGGCCGTCCAGCACCATGCTCCAGTTCATCACCGCGTAGAGCCGCCAGTCGATCATCGCGCGGAAATGGATCGGCGGGATCAGCCAGAAATAAATCAGCCCGACAAATAAGAACGCCGCCAGCAGGGGCTGCTGCAGCACGCCGATGATTTTGACGACCGCCGGGCTCCGGGTCGCCTGCCGGGCCCATTGCGGCATGCCGCGCCTGATCGTGGCGCCGGCGCCGCCAAGGGCGATCAGGAACGGCCCCAGATGATGCATCGTCACATGCTGGAGGCGGTGCAAAAAGAACATGTGCTGCGCCCAGTAATCGAACCGGGTCTGCAGCACCGCATAGATCAGGACGAGGCCGATGACAAAGAAGACGCGGCGCCAGATCGGGGGCCGCTCGCTCGCCGGGGCCGCGGCGAGACCGCGATAGAACCACAGCAGCGCCAGTGCGGTCGCCAGATACTCGGTCGGGGAAAAATCCCACGGCGCCCAGACCGGCATCAGCGCCGGGTGGCGCGACGACAGCCACCACAGCAGGGCGCCGACGGCGACGATCGCCGCATAGGCCGCCCGCGGCGCCGTCGCCGATTGGGTCAGAAAGCCCTGCGCCCGCGCCCGTTCCATGATCATGCAGCTAAGCGCGCCCGCCCGGTTTGTCAAAGCGCGATTGGGCGCAGCGAGGCCTCGTCGGGTCGGAGTGCGGCGCGGGTCAGCCCCACACCTCGCGCGCAGTCTCGACGACGAGGCGCAGCTTTGCCCGCTGTTCGTCGATCGACAGCGCGTTGCCGTCGACGGTCGAGGAAAACCCGCATTGCGGGCTCAAGCACAACTGGTCGAGCGGCACGTATTTTGCGGCCTCGTCGATCCGGCGCTTCAATTCGTCCTTGCTTTCGAGGGCGGCGCGCTTGCTGGTGACGAGGCCCAGCACCACCCGCTTCGGCCCTCGCGGCACAAAGCGCAACGGCTCGAACCCGCCCGAGCGCGCGTCATCGTATTCGAGAAAAAAGCCGTCGACCGCGAGCTCGCCGAACAACGCCTCGGCGACATGGTCGTAGCCGCCCTCGGCCATCCACGACGAGCGGAAATTGCCGCGGCACAGATGGGTGCAGATGGTCATGCCCGCGGGCCTTGCG
>DASYNW010000178.1:0-35643 GCA_036008325.1 Allostellaceae bacterium | reverse complement strand
CCGGTGGACCGGTTGGCGGCGGCCCGAGCTGCTCGACGAATTCCGGGCCGGGAACCTGTCCCTCGAGGTGATGACGGCCTTCACCCTCGGCGCG
Organism: Allostellaceae bacterium; assembly: GCA_036008325.1. Classification (GTDB taxonomy): domain Bacteria; phylum Pseudomonadota; class Alphaproteobacteria; order ATCC43930; family CGMCC-115725; genus AP-15. The sequence continues at coordinate 35,549 of DASYNW010000178.1, read as the reverse complement.
GCCCAGCTCGCTGTGTGGCGTCAGGTCAAGGACCAGCCCTACATCCAGCCCTTTACGGTGTGGCGGCGGCTGACCCAAGGCGCGTCGCGGCTGGTTCGCGTCTCGGCGCGTTCGTCGGCATCGCCGCCTAGGAGGCCGCCGGCGGCACGGTCACGCGGGATCTCTCCAGCGGCGACGAAGACGGCTTCATGGACGACGCGGCGCTCGTCCGCCGCCTCGCGATCGAGAAGCTCGAAGCGAAGGCCGAGGAGTTGCGCCCGCACTGGGCCTGGGCCAAACCATGCTCGATCCCGATTACGGCTTCACCGCCGAGTACGCGCGCCTGCGGCCCCGGCCGGCCGAGTTCCCGTCGGCGATCGCCGGCGGGATTCCAGACAATCGAGGAGCGCCTCGCCAAGCTGGAGGAACTCCCCGACAATGCCTGGACCGACGCGCTGGCGAGCGAGGCCGAGGATCTCCAGGCGCGCCACGACGAGCTGATCGAGACCACCGAAGCCACCCCTGTCTATGCCGAGGAAGACCGTGCCCGCGCCGGCGTTATCGGATTTCACGGACGAGGATATCGTCGCGCTCGAACAGACCCGCGCGCCGGAGGCCTCCGGGGCGTTCGACAGCGAACCGAAATCCTCATCGGCGTGTGCCGCTCCCCAAACCCGGTCCCGGCCTCCTAATCCGCTACGGCTATCTCTGGAGGGAGGAACACGCGCGGGGGCAGGAGGAGCGGGTCAGGATCGGCCCTGTGCGGTCGTTCTGGTGATTGCCGACGAAGCGGGCAAGCAATGGGTAACGGTGCTGCCGGTCACGCACGCGCCGCCGTCTAATGATAACACCGATCTTGCCGTCGAGATTCCTGCCGCCACCAAGCGCCGCCTGGGGCTGGGTGACGAGCGTTCCTGGGCGGTGCTGAGCGAAGGGAACCGGTTCCTGTGGCTGGGTTCCGCACGTGATCTGAAAAGCTGGTCGAACCGCAAAAAAATCTGGACTGTGATCCGACTCACACGAGCAGCAGTCATGCTGGCGTAAGTGTGGTGACGTTCGGCTGTAAGCGCTGATCCCTGTACCGCAGCGCTAGCTTGGGGGTCTGGTTATGGACTGGTCGTCAGCACTCGCACGTCTCGCCACACTGACCGGGGGGCTCGCCCCCACCGGCGCGACCCCGGCGGAAGACCTCCAGTCAGCCCGCCAGGCTCTTGCTGCGAGCCTGTTGCATCACGCGGTGGACCCAACGGTCGCTGCCGCGGGATTGCCTGCCGCACCCTCACGCTCGGTCTCATCCGACGATCTCGCCGAGCTCGGCGGTCTGCTGGACCAGGCGGCAGCGGCAGCGCCGATCGGGCCGGCGCCGCTTGTCCTTCCGCGCGGCCTGCCGGCCATCGCACCGGGCAACCCGACGTTGACCCCAGCGGCGGTGGCGGGGATGCAGCCACAATCGCTCGGTCCGTTCGTCGATCAGCTCGGCGCCCTGCGTTGGTTCGACTTGTTCCCGGCGGTGCAGCAGGTCGGAATCACCCGCATCCCGGCAACTGCACCCTTTCTGCTGCTGCCGCTCGCACCGCCGGCGGGACCGCTGCCGCTGACACTGCCAGTCGGCGCCGGCAGCCTTTGGATCGAAGCGCAACTGCTGGCTCCAGGCACGCCGGCTGGCAGTTATACGGGGATCAAAATCAGCGGCGGCTCGCTGTCCTTCTCGATCGCTGCCTCCGCCGGGGTCGGTGGCCTGCAAGTCGCCGCTGCCACCACGCTGACCTTGACGGTCAAGCCCGACAGTCCCGTGGGTCCGCTCGGCGGCGGCCTGCCGGGCGCCGACGGCGGGGCTGTGGTTGCCGAGCTGCCGGCCGAGGTCACCTTCGTCTTCACCCAGGCGGGGGCGCAGATCACTGCCGCCGGCAACGCCTCGCTGACCGCCTATGGCAGCACCGTCGCGTTGCATTGGCAGCCTGGCGCGCCGGTTTATGAGGCGGCGCTCGCGCAAATTCTCGTCCCCCTCAGCTCGCAGGTCGCGACCTTCGCCCCGGCAAACGTGCTCTCGACCCTGTTTCAACCGGCCGGGGCGGCGCCGATCCAGATCGGAGCGTGGGCATTGCCGGTGGCGGTTGCCGCACCGACGCAACTCGGGACGGCGGCGACCGCCGGCATGCTGGCGCTGGTGCTCCGATCCGGCTTGCGCGCCACTTGGCAGGGCCTCTCGAGCGGGCCGGCCGATTTCAGCGCAGCCTTCCTGCTCGGCGCCGGCGGCGTACTGGCGCTGCTCGGCTCGATCGGCGGCGCAAGCCGGCTCGGCACGAGCATCGAGCTCTGGCAGAACGCGCCGGCGCCGTCCACGGCCCGCAGCTCGATCGACCTCACCTTCGCCAAGGGGGAAGTCGTCTATTACGCGAGCATCGCGAGCTACGCCGGCGCGAGCCATGTCGAGATCATGTCCTGCGGGGCCTCGCTCGCCGCACATATCGACCGGCCGCTTGCCGCGGACGGCAGCCGGCTCGGCCCCAGCCTGCCGGGCACGCTGGCGATTTTCGAGACCCCTACCCTCAACGAGGTGCTGGTCTTCGGGCAAGCCGCCGCGGTTTCCGCGCCGCCCCCGCCGATCGCGCTCAGTCTGCACAATGCGCTGCTGGTGACGACCGGGCCGACAGCCCTGATCGCCGCCGGCAGCTTTACCAGCACGCCAGTCGAGCTCGACAGCGGCGGACTGCTTCTCAGCTTCGGCCTCGAGACGCTGCTGCCGACCTTGCCCGATCCCTACGCCGCGAACTTTCTGCCCTTGCGCCGCGCCGTCGATCCACCGGCGGCGGCGGGTTCCTCGCAGATCATCGCGACTGTGTTGTGGAGCCCGACCACGGCGGTGCGGCTCGGCTTCAGCGACGCCTCGATCACGGCGCAGAACCTGCGGATCGCGCAATTGGCCGCCTCGCCGACGCCGCCACCGGCGGGCCAGACCGGCGAGCAGGACCAGACGCGGCGAATCGAACTGACACGTCTCTTCCAGGATAGCCTCGGCAGCGCCAACCCGAGCTTGTTCCTGCTCGATGTTTCGGGCAACGCTGACCAGTTTGGGGTCGGTATGGCGGTCCCGCAACCGGCGGGCGCGGCTCCGAGCCAGACGCTATCGATCAATGGGCTCGATCTCGTTGCACCCTGTCTCGACCTCCGCGTGTTAACGGCCCCGGCGGTGCAGTGGGAGCCCGTCGTCACCATCCAGAACCCCAACGTGCTGCCCTTCCCGTTCCCGTCGCCGGCAGGCTTTCTCGACGATGGCGGGCCAACGCTGATTGGCGCCGCCGATGTCACATTGGTGCCGGTGGCCCCGGGGCCGCTGCTCGACCAGGTGGTCAGCGCCTATGACGGCGGCGCCGCGGGTGCGGCGATGTTCACCCTGCCGTTCGGCATGGTGGCGGTGGCGACATTGCCGCAGCGGCCGCGGCTGACGCCGCCGCTGTTTCGCCGGCCCGGCCTGGCCGAGGTGCGGCCGGCCTTCGCGCCGCAGAACATGACCGGCGGTCGGCAGGTGAGCCTGACCGCGGCGGCAAGCTTCCTGCAAATCGGCGGCAGCACCCCGGGGCTGCCGGGTGCGGCGGCGCAGCTGCGCAACCTCGTCGATCAAAACGGCAACCCGGCAACCGATCAGGGCGGCAATCAGTTGAGCGTGCTCGGCCCGGCGGTGGACCAGCCGTTCAATCTCGATTTCGCGCCCGGCAGCAAAACGGCGCTCGTTCCGGTCACCCGCATCGACCTCTCCGGTTACGGCGCCTCGAGCTTCAGCGCGTGGGCCGATCCCGCCGCCAACCCACCCGCAGTCGTCCAAGTGCGCTTCAATCTGATGGTCGGGCGCGCCAGCCATGAGGTCGTGCAGATCAAGAGCATCCTCTATCCTTGGGGCGCCATTGTCGTACGCACGATCACGATCGATCGGCAGGACGGTTCCGAGATCTATCGCTACGACAGCGGATGGGTGGCCGCGACCCCCGGCACCTTCGATATCGCCGGCATCACCGTTCATCCAGGAGCCGTGCTCGGCGCCTACAATATCCGCGAGATCCGCGACACGACGCAGACCTATCAGAATGGCCCGGTCGAGCTGACCGCGGTCTATTTCGACGCCGATATCCAGATCGCCGGCGTGGTCAGCGGCGCCATCAATGGCCTCGTGCCGAGCACCGGACAACTCGGCTTCGTTCAGACGGCGCCACAAAACACGCCGCTGCAGCCAAGCGATCTGGCCGCGCTGATCGCCAGCCAAGGGGCGCTCGGCGGCCCGGTCGATTGCGTGATCGCGGTCGGCGGAACCGCTCAGACCATGCGGCTCGCCCGCGTCGAGGTGGCGAATGCCCCGCACGGCGCCGTGCCGGAATTTGCCGCTGCGGCGCGCGGCAGCCTGGTCCTGCCGGCGCAAGGGAGCTGGAGCGTGTTCGCCCGCACCGACACGGTCAGCGAGCCGACGCCGATCGATCCCGATCTCGGCGTGCCGCTGATCCGTCAGGGTCCGGCCGGCAGCCCGCCTCCCGGCACGCCATGGCGGCTCGCCGAACCAGTCGATCTGTGGCTGCCCGACGCGCCGTCAATGGATTATTGCCTGCTGCACTCCACCGATTCGACGCGCTTGCTGTTTCCGCGGCCGCAGATCGGCAGTGGTGCCGCCGCCTTCTCCAGCGATCAAACGCCGCTGCTCGCGGACGGCTTCGCGCTGCTCGATGCGACCGGCATCTGCCCGCGGCAGGATGCCTGCCTGGTTTTTCCCAATGCCAATTACCTGTTGGAGATCAGCGGCAACGGCGCGTTCACCCTGACCAACGTGCCGGCCCCCTTCCCACCTACCCTGCCGAGCCGCACGCTTGCCAGCAGCACGGCGGCAACGATCGCATTCGAATATGCCGATGCGGGCGGAACACCCTCGCAGATCTCGGTCTCGATCACGCCGAGTGCGTGGTCGGTCGGGATCGAGGGCGTCAATGTCAGGCTCGACTTCACGCCATTCAGCGGGCTGATGCGCACGGTCGGCGATTTGCTGGCCACCAGCGACAGCGGCGTCAATTTGGCGAACGCGAAGCTGGTTCTAGGGTCGGTGCTGCAGCCGCTGCAGGATCTGCTGAAGTTCCTCGAAGAGCTGGGACTGCCCGACCCGCTCAGCACCGTGTTCTCCAATGCGGGCTGGACCGAAAGCCGCAAATACAAGCTGAAGGCGGGTCTGCAATTCGGACTGCCGTCGCCCTTGCTGCCAGCGCTCACTCCGCTGCTCGACACCCCGCTCGGCAGCTTGACCATCATGCTCAAGACCGGGGTCGGCAATACTGCAAGTTCGGCCGGCGCGCTGCTGACCTCCTCGGCGCAGTGGATATTCTATTTCACCTTTGCCGGAAACGTGCAGGTTCCGGTATTTCCGCTGGTCAAGGCCGGCGGTCTCGTCGGTTTCGGCCTCGAGGTGGATTTTCCTGCCGGGACGACGCCGCAAAGCGAAAAACTCACCTTCCAGCTCGGCGTGATCATCAGCGTCGGCGGCGACATCGTCCCCGGCGTCCTCAAGCTGCAGGCGTCGGTCGCCTTCGCGTTCAAGCTGGTCGTCGTGCTGAGCGGATCGACATCCGTCAGCGTTGGCGTCGGGCTCATCCTGTCGGGCAGCGGCCAGATCCTCGACGGCCTGGTCGGCATCAGCTTTACCGCGGAAGCGGACGGCCTGATCACCGTCACCACGCCGCGCGCGGTCCAGGCGACATTCGACATCCAGGTCGACGTGTCGCTGTGCTGGTTTCTCGACTTCAACTTCGATGTCCAGACCCAATACACCAAGACGCTTGCCTAGGCCCGGACTTGCCGGCCGATCATCCTGCGAGGTCACATGGCTACCAACCCGACTTTCCGCCTGAGCCTCCTGCCGTTTCCGCAGGAATGGGACGGGACGAGCATCCGCTTGCGAATCCTGGTCCTGCCTCAGGGCGATCCGTTGTCGCCGCTGCTGACCAACGTGCCGCCCGCACCCGATTCGCCGGCGTTTGCCGACGCGAAGCCGAAACTGGTGGCCGAGCTGATCCCTTCGCTCGACGCGCTGCCGGCGCCGGCCAACGCCACCGCCCACATCCCGCTGACGACCACCCCGCCGGCAGCACCCCGCCCGCTTTTCCAACAACTGGCGGGCCGGTTCGACATCGCGCCGGACCCGCCTGGTCAGACGCCGCGCCGCGCCGGCTACAGCACCCGCAAATTCCTTCCCGTCAGCTACCGGAACGCATTTAATTTCGACCGCCCCAGTACTCCCTTCGCGGTCACCGACGACACCTATCACTGCCTGTTGGAGAATCCCCCGATCAAGACGCCGCAACCGCCGCCGCCCAGCACCGTCAGCTGGGGCCGGGTCATCGGCTATGCGCTGCGCCAGCCGCTGCTCGCGACGGCTCTCGGGCTGCTCTACGAAACCAGCCTTACCTTGCCGTCGCCGGATTTTTTTGCCCAAGGCGGCTGGCTCTATCTGAACCTTGATCCGACGAGCGACTTTTCGGCGCAGCTCGCGGTCGATCCGGCGTTGATGCAGCCCTATGCGGCGCGCATCCCGGCCCTGACGGCGCCACGCCCGTTATTCGCCGCGGTGCTGTTCCCGGTGCTTGCGACCCCGCCGAGCGGCTCCTACGACGGCGTCTTTGCCGAGGCCGAGACGTATGACGACGGTTTCGTCAAGATCGTACACGGCGCGCAGCCAAACCGCGCGGCGCTGCTCGACACCTCGCCCGACGGGCTGCCGCCGTCGGCGGATTTTGGCGTGCGCCTGGGCTGGGACGACGAGCAGGTGACGACATGGTTCAATCGCCAGGTCGACGCCAGCCAGATCGACGCGCCGTTCGGCGTAGCCGGCTACCGGATAGACGCACGGGACCACGGCGCCGGCGCGTGGCATTCGCTGTGCCGCGTGACCGGGGCATTGTCGCTCGGCGCAACCGCTCTCGGCACCTTCAACGGCGAGCTCGGGGTCGAGACGGTGCCGACCCGGCTCGACCCGACACAGCCCGGCGAATGGTGGCTGCCGAGTTATTTTGCGCAATGGCGCGGCCGGTCGATCGTCGTTGCCGACCCGATTGCGCTGCAACTGCACGGCGATCCCGACCCTACCGCCGGCCAGCCCTATACCGCGGTGGGCGATACCGACGTGACGCTCTTGTATGGGCGGAGCTACGACATCCGCGTGCGGATGATGGATCTGAGCCGCGGCGGGCCCGCGGTGACCGACAATGCGGGGGATCCGGGGCCGGCCCCGATCGGCACCATTCCGTTCCGCCGCTTCGTCCCGTTCAAAGCGATTACGATCGCCAATCTCGACCAAACGGCGACGCCGGCGGCGCCGCAGACCACCTACCAGATCGCGCGCCCGCTGCTGAATTACCCGGCGGCGGTCTTTGCCGGCATTCCGAACGCGGTCGCCGCCCTGCTCGCCGATCTGCCGGCGGCCAGCGCCGCCGGGCGCGAGGCGGCGCTGGCCGACCCGGACGCGGTCCAGCTGGCGATCGAGGTGCAGGTCCGACAACTGGCCGGCGACGCCGCGATCTACGTCGACGGCGACGACCACGCCCCTTATTCGCTGCTGTATTCGACGACGCGCGATTTCCCCACGGACCCATCGCAATTATTGGAGCTCGACGTAGCGTTCGAGGATGTTCCGGACATCGCCTCTTTCCCGCCACAGCCGTTAAACGGCCCGCTCGTCCTGCCGCGTGCCCGCGATATCCGCCTTGTGCTGCGCGCCGCTGCCAAGCCCGATCCGCAGCTGCTCTATTGGGGCTCGAGCGAGGCGATGCATGGGCAGGAGATCGAGGTATTGACCGGGGCCAACGCGGCCGACGAGCGCAACCTCTTCGCCCCCGATGTCGCCGCCAACCGGATTCGAGGAATCATGCTGCAGCCGGATCCGGTGCCGACCAGCAATCTCGCCGCCCAGCTGGCTCTTCTGGGCCAGCGCGGTTCCGCCACCTCCGATCTCGCCAGCCGCCTTGCCCAGGCGCTCTCGCTGAACGTCTCCGGCCTCACCTATTCCGGCCAGTCGGGTCAGCGCGTCGTGTTCGGCTGCTCGGCGGCGCTGCGCCACACCCTCTCGCCCGAGCACGGCGCGGTGACATTCGCCGCGAAGGCGGAGCTCACCCAGCATTGGCTGATCGCCGTCACGCTTCGGCTCGCTCGCGATTGGAGCTGGGATTCAGTGGGCAGCACGAGCTTCGAGATCCGCAACGGCGCCGATGAGGTCGTCGGCAGCGTCGACCTGACGGCCGCCATAAGCCTCACAGCGCTCGACAATCCGGACCGGAGCGGCGCCACCCTGATCTTTTTCGACGCAGTCGATCCCAAGCCCGCTGCGGGCGAATTCCCCGCCGAACTGAACCTGACCTACACGGTCACCCCGATCTTCCCTGCCGCACCGGCACAGCAGGATCCGCCATTGCAGCTCGATCTGCATCTGCCGATCGCCGCGCGCCCGATGCAGACCCCGCAGCTGGCTTCTGCCGGGGTTGCCCTCTCGCCCTACGCCCCCGCCGCCGATTATTCGGCTACGACGCCGCGGCAACGGGCGCTCTGGCTCGAATTCGCCGAACCGGTCAGCGATCCCGACGACATCTATTTTGCCCGGGTGCTCTCCTACGCGCCCGATCAGATGTTGACCCGGGTGCCGTTCTCGGACCCCGGCGGCATCGATCCGCCGCCCGAGCCGCCGCTGCCGGTCGATCCGGAGCTGATCCGCACCATCGTTCCCGGTCAGTCCGACGACGGCGCCGGCCTCGACGCCATGCAGCCGTTGATCCCGTCCAGTTCGCCCCTGCATTTCATGCTGCCGTTGCCGCTCGGTCTCGCGGTCGATGCGTCGGAACTGTTCGGCTTCTTTGTCTATGAGCTGCGCGTTGGACATCACAAGCATTGGTCGACCGCGCAGGGCCGCTTCGGACCGCCGCTGCGCGTAGCCGGCGTCCAGCATCCGGCGCCGCCGCTGCTTTGTCAGGTCAGCAGCCTACCTGCGACCGTCAGCATCAACGCCTCGTTTGCGACGCCGGTCTTTGCCGGTCGCAACCTGCTGCCGCCCAACCCGGTCACCCAGCTCTGGGCGCTGCTCTATGCGCAGGTCACCCAGGCCGACGGTCTGAGCGAGCGCAACGTGCTGCTCGATCGGCGTCGCCTGACGTTGGAGGAAGGGCCGCCGGGGATTTCCCCTCTGGGGCGCGGATCGCGGCTGACATCCTGGCCGCGAACGCAGATCGAGGGAAGCTTGGCGGCGCTCGCCTTGCCCGCGAATTCGCCGCTCAGCGTGCTTGTCGCGGAAATGCTGCCCGACCTGGGCAACCTGGCGGACCCGCTGGGCGGCGATCTCGGGCACGTGCGCATCCTGCGCGCGTCCCCGCTGACGGCCGTGCCTGGAGTGTGTTCTTGAGGCAATCCGGTTAGAGCATCGGGTTTCGAAGGCGCTGCTGTGCGCGCGGTCTATGCGGGTGACGATCACCGCGTCGCCGGCGGCGAGGCCCCTCGAGCATTTTGAACAGTTCGCGCCGGTCGCTGTGTGCGCCCGTCACCTTCTCGCGGAAAATCTTGGTGCATCCCGCGCCGCGCACCTCGTCAAGCTGCGCCTCGAGCGTCTGGCCGTAGGTGCTGACGCGGGCATAGCCGAAGGTACGATTTGGCGGTAAGTTTCGATCATACTCTACGGGAAGCATAACCCATTGATCAGGTTGGGACTACGGAATTTCCCAGACGAGACGCGTTGCCCTCCACAACTACGGTGCGTTTCTGCGCGACCAATCCCGTTTCAACGAGGCCGAGTAAATCTTCCGGAGCACCCTCGCCTCGCGGGAAAAGATCTATGGTCCCGACCGAATGCTTGTTTCGACAGCCGGTCGGCTTCCATAACCCGGCCCTGTTCCAGCAGGTACGCTTGCTGCGCCCGTCCCTGCATCACGAGGTTGTTTGCGAGCGCGGTCAGCATCGGCGCGATGAGGGGGCTATCGGCAGGCAAAGCGGCCTCTTGCAGTCTCAGAGCGCGCGCACCTGGTTAGGGCTGCCACAGGGGTATGTGCGGTTGATCATTGTTGGCATGAAACATGTCTAACGTGCTGGGCCGGCGAGCAGAGCTTGGCCGCCGGGCTTCCAGAAGCGGCGCACGCGTTCGGCGCGAGGTTCGCCGGAAGCGAAATCATCGCTCGGGCATTTGTCGCGATGATTTTGTTTGACGGCAGCCGGGACGTTTTTCTGACGGGCGCAAGATTAATCTTAACCGACAGACTGGCAGCGGTCTTAGCCTGACGCCGGCCTGCCCGAGGACCCGCTTTCTTGAGCCAACCCAAATGGGGGTGATGCTCCGATGCTGATCAGAAATCTTGCCCAGGCGGCGACCGGCGAGGCGCGGATCGCCTCGGCAACTGTCGTCTGGGAGGACCGGGACTTTCCCGATCAGGTGCTGAGCTTCGAGATCGAGGAGGATAGCTGCGAAGCGAGAGAGGACGATGCTGGCGCCGGGCGCAGCCAGGAGCCCGCCGCGGATGCGTTTCTCGCCGCGTGCTTCCCTCTCGCTGCGGTCCACGGCGAAGCAAGGGTGCGCATCGAGGGCCGATCCTGCCCGATGCTGGTCGAGGGCCTGCGCACCGTCCACGCCTGGTGGTCGAGCTGGGGCGGGATGCCGAAATCGGCGCCCGAGATCGAGACGACGAGCGGCGCCCGGCGCCCCGGCGCGAGGCCAGGTGCGAGCGGCGAACGGCGCGGGGCCTGCTTTTTGTCAGGCGGGGTGGACGGCCTGCACATGCTGATGCGCAACCATCGCCTCTATGATCCCGACGACCCGGCCTATATCCGCAAGGCATTGTTCATTCACGGGTTCGATATTGGGAAAAGAGCGTGCAAACCCGAGGATGAACATTATCGGATGGCTCTGGGCCGCCTCAGATCACTGGCCGTCGAGGCCGGGATCCGGATCATCCCGTGCCGCACGAACCTGCGCCATTTGCCGACCTTGCCGGGCTTTTGGACGCACCGCCAGAACGGGTCGGCGTTGGCCGCCGTCGGTCATGCCGCGATCCGTGGACCGGCTTATCTGTTCATCGGCAGCACCTATCATCTGGCCGAGTTGGTGCCGCTCGGATCGCATCCCGCTGTCGACGTCCAATTCTCCAGCCAGCGCATCAGCTTCGTGCACGAGGGCGCGCGCTTTTCGCGGGTCGATAAGGTGCGCGAGCTGGCGACCTGGCCGATCGCGCTTGCCGCGTTGCGGGTCTGTCCTGCCAACCTCGGCGGCGCGGCCAATTGCGGCAGATGCGAGAAATGCCTCGAAACCCGGCTGGAGCTCTTGGCGGCCGGCATCGATGAAACCCCCGCATTCGGGCCGAGTGCGACGCCGATCGAGCTGTGGCAAGCGGCCGAGCCGGTGCCGAGCTTCGACCGCGCCCTGCGCTACGAGGCTTTGCTGGCGCCGTTGAAAGCGCGCGGCTTTGGCGCTCTTTGTCGGGTTCTTGAAGAAAAGATCGCCGCCTATAGGCAACAAGTGCGGCAAGGTGCGAGGTGGCCGGAGATTTGACTGTCGCCGGCCAGAGGCTGGCCACAATTCTCTTGCTGGCGCCACCAACTCGCTTCAAGGTGGTCGAATGTCAATCGATCTTTCCTCATCGTAATTGGCGCTGGAACTGATAGCTGCACATTGGGACGGTAGCGATGGCTCTGCTGATCGGCCTTCTCGGACCCTTGGTCATCGAAGGCGAAGATCGTCAATTCGGGAAGGTCCCGAGAAAGGCGCGCGCTCTTCTCGCCTATATGGCGGCCCAGGGCGGACGGGCGGTCAGCCGGGAGCGGCTGTCCGATCTGCTGTGGCCCTATCAGGGATCGGATCAGGCGCGTCACAGTCTGCGCAATTGCCTATTGGAATTGCGCAAGGCATTGGCGCCGGCAGCTGGGCGTCACCTGGCCACCGAGTTCGCCAATTGCCGGCTCCAGGCGATCGACGTCGACATCGAACATTTCGAACGGCTGGCGCGTTCGCCGAGCCGCGCCGAACTGCTCGCCGCGGCCGAGCTGTACCGCGGCGAATTCCTGGCCGACTTCGTCATCGATTCCGAACCGTTTCAGGAATGGCTCGCCGCTGAGCGGGATCGCACGCTCGACCTGATCTGCAGCGTGCTGCAGCGCTTGACCGCGCTGCAGGATGAGGCGGGCGAGCATGATGCGGCCATTCAATCGGCGCGCCGGCTGGCAGCACTCGATCCGCTTTCGGAGATCGGTCAGCGGGCGCTGATCCGCGCCTATGCGCATGCGGGCAGGCGGCCGGAAGCCCTCAGGCAGTACCGCACCTGCGCCGAGATCCTGAAGCGCGAGCTGGGCGTGGCCCCGGACGCCGAAACTCAGGCGCTGGCCAACGAAATCGCCCGGTCCGGCGCCATCGGCGACGGCGCCCTGGCCGGGCGCGCCGCCGAGATGCCGTATCGCGACACGCCGGCCATGCCCACCCCGCTCGACCGCGTTGCGGTCAAGCCAGCGATCCCGAGACACTTGGCGCCGCTCGAACGAAGGGCGGGCGCGCAATGGCCTTGCGTGCTGCCGAGCATTGCCGTAGCGGTGGCGCCGCTGCGCAATTTGACTGGCGATCCCGAGCAGCAATATCTGGTGGAGGCGTTCTCCGACGATTTGGTCACCGATCTCCTGCGACACGGCCGCGGGCTGGCGCTGGCGCGGATCGCCGACGAGCGACGGCCGCCGGACCTCCTGGCGCGGCCAGGCGATGCGGAAACCGAGTACGTCGTTACCGGCAGCGCCCAACGCAGCGGCCCGGCGACCTTGCGGGTCAACATGCAGATCACCAAGGCGGCGACCGGGGAATATTGCTGGGCCGATCGCTACGAGTTCGATCCCGACGACCTCGTACCGACCCAGACCGAGATCACCCGCCGCATCTCCCGCGAGCTTCACCTCCTCGTGCTGCAACGGGCGAGCCGTCGCGCCGCGATAACCTCCGGCGACGAGTTCGGCGTTAACGAGTGCCTTTCCCGGGCGACGAATGCGCTCAAGGGCAGGATTACCCCGGAACTCACCGCCGAGGCGCAGAGCTGGCTGTTGAGCGCGCTCGCCAGCGATCCGCGCAATGTCGAAGCGCTGACCGGGCTCGCCTTCACCTGCCAGCATGTCGTCAGCCAACCCTGGTGGGGCAATCCGCAGGCTGTGGCGATGGCCTCCGATCTCGGGCGCGAAGTCGTCGGGCTGGCGCTGTCCCTGGCGCCGGGCCATGCCATCGCCCATTGCATCCAAGGGATGCTGCGCTCGGCGGCCGGACAGCTGGCGGAGGCGGACGACGCATTCGAGCGCGCGCTCGCGGCCGACCGACGATTGGGCATCGCCCACGCCTTCGCCGGCTACAACGCGGTCTTTCGCGGCCACGCCGAGGAGACCATGCCCGCAGTCGAGCGCGCCATGCGCCTCGATCAAACCGATCGCCGATGCAGCACCTGGTTTTTCTTCGGCGGGTTCGCCGAGCTGCTGCTCGGCCGCACCGAAGCCTCGATCGCTCTGTTGCGCAAATCCCTGGAGCGCAATCCGATCTACGGCAGCGCGCAACTCTTCCTGACCGCGGCGCTATCCATGAGCGGGCGGGCCAGCGAAGCCGCCCGGGTCGCGGCATCGTTCCGCGAGCATTATCCCGAATACCGCCTGAATTCATTCGAGCAGCTGTGGCTGTCGCGATCGACCTCGCCCGCCTATCGCGCGCAGATCGGCCCGGTGTTCGAAAGCATCCGCGGCCTCGGCGCCGCAGGCTGAGCAGGGCTTGCGCCACCCCCGGCGATCCGTCCCGATTGTTGTGCGGTCCGGCGAATGGCGCGCGGTATCGGCCAGCCTTGTCAGCTTGCGCGAGGCGACCACGGTTCAGGCGCGCGCGGCTCGAGATCGGTCACCACATCGACCACCATCGGTTCGCCGGCGCCGAGCGCTTCGGCCAGAGCGGGCGCGATCTCCGCCGGGCGCTCGACCCGGATGCCGCGCACGCCAAAGCTCCGGGCGACCGCGGTAAAGTCGGTCGGGCCGAAGCGCACCAATGCCTCGCCGCGGCCCGGCCGGTTGCCGGCGATGCGGCGCACCCCGGTCAGGTTCTGGCCAAAGCCCGAATTGTTGTTGACGACGACGACGGCGGCGATGCCGCAGCGGCGCGCCGATTCGAGCTCGGCCAGATGGTAGTAAAAGCCGCCATCGCCGGTAAAGCACAGCACCGCGCGGTCGGGTGCGGCGCATTTGGCGCCGAGCGAGGCTGGAAACGACCAGCCTAGAGACCCCGCCGCGCGCAGATAGGTCTGCCCGGTTCCGTTGAAATCGATCATCGTCCCGGTCCAGATCCCGGAATAGCCGGTATCGGCCACCACGATCCCGTCCGCCGGCAATGTCTTGGTGATCTCGGCGCACAGCCGCTCGACCCGGATCGGCGCCCGGTCGTCGGCGACGAGCGGCGCGATCGAGGCCCGCCAATCGGCAACGATGCGCGCCGCCTCCTCGGCAAAGCCGCGGTCGCGGGCCGGGCGTCCGATCGCCTCGGCGAGGCGGGCCACGGTCGCCTTGGGGTCGCCGACGACCCCGATCGTGTTCGGATAGCTGCGCCCGATCTCGACCGGGTCGGCGTCGATCTGCACGATCTTTGTCGCCGGTGACGGCACGGTCCAGTTCAGGGTCACCTGGTCGCCGGTGTCGCAGCCGATATAGAGCACGAGGTCGGCGCCGTGCACGATCCGGTTGGCCGGGGGCGCCGAATAGCCGCCGGGAACCCCGACCGACAAGGGATGGCGGGTCGGGATCAGGTCGCGGGCGCCGAGGCTCGTCGCCAGCGGCGCCGCCAGCGCCTCGGCCAGGGCCAGAATTTCGGGCCCGGCCTGCGAGGCGGCAGCCCCATCGCCGGCGACGATCGCCACCCGCCGCGAAGCAGCCAGGGCCTCGGCAGCGCGCCCGATGTCGCGCTCATCGGCGACCGGCCGGTGCGCCGGAATACGCCGCGCTTCGGGATCGATAACCAAGGTTTCGCGGGTCTCTCCGAGCTCGATGACGTCCCCTTGCAGCCCTGAAAAATCGAGATGGGTCGGCCGCGGCGGGTCGGCGAGCGCCGCGCGCCAGGCGTGACGCAAGAGCCGCGGCAATTCCGCGGTCGCATCGACCGGGGCCGAAAATTTGGTCACCGCCGCGAATAGGGGCGCGTGGGCGATTTCCTGATAGGAGTTGCGGTGCTGGAACGAGGGCTCCTTGCGCCCGGTCAGCGCGATCACCGGGCTATGCCCGAGATAAGCGTCCTGCAAGCCCGAGGCGAGGTTGGCCGCACCGACCGACTGGGCCATGCACACCCCCGGCCGGCCGGCGATGCGGGCATAGCCGTCGGCCATGTAGGCCGCGGCCTTTTCCGAGTGGGCGAGGATCGGGGTCACCCCCAGATCGCCGAGCTCCATCAAGGTGCGGCGCATGCACGATTCGACGAAGAAGACATGGGTCATCCCGGTCCCGGCGAGCGCTCGCGCCAGCCATTGCGCGCCGTTGATGGTTCGCTCCTCGCTCATCTCGGCTTTCCTCCCATTGGCCCAGTGGACATAGAAACTCGCGCGCGTCCTGCTGCTTCGCGCGTCTAAAGCGTCAGCCCGCCATCGACGATGATGGTCTGGCCGGTGATCATCGCCGCCCCGGCGCACAGGAAAAAGATCGTCTCGGCGATGTCCTCGGGTTTGCAGGCGCGCTTCAGCGGCGTGCGCTCGATCGAAATCTGCTTGCGGTCGGTGGGCCAGTCCTTGTTCCACGGGCTGTCGACAAAACCCGGTGCCACCGCGTTGACCCGGATTTCGGGGGCGAGCGTGCGCGCCAGGCTGCGGGTCAGATTTATGAGTCCGGCCTTGCTGGTGGCATAGGGGATGCTGCTGCCGCTGCCCATGACCCCGGCGATCGAAGCGGTATTGCAGATCGCCCCCCGCGCCGCCTTTAGCGCCGGCGCTGCGGCATGGGCGCAGCGGAACGGGCCGATCAGATTGGTGGTCAGGATCGTCGACCAGAACTCCTCGGAGAGCGCGTCGAGATCGGCGAACGGGATCGGCGTCGGGGTCGCCGGGGTCCCGGCATTGTTGACCAGAAAGTCGAGCCGGCCCAGCGTGTCGATGGCGCTCGCCACCATCCGCTCGGCCTCGCCCGGCCGGGCGACGTTGCCGGGCGCAGCGACGACCCGCCGGCCTTCGCCCTGAAGCCGCTCGACCGCGGCGGCCCCGCGCGGATCGTCGGGCAGATGGTTCAGCGCCACGATGGCGCCGCAGCGCGAAAAGATATCCGCCGCGGCGAGCCCGATGCCCGAGGCCGCCCCGGTCACCAACACGGTTTTGCCGGCGAGATCCGCACTGATCATGTCGCCCCCCTCAGCAGAGATCGGCTGTCACCCGGCAGCATGCCCCCGCCGCTCGGGCTGTCAAGCTGCGCACATCGCCGCCGATCCCTATATCGCGGCAGGTGTGCGAATGAATGACAGCCGTTGGCGCCGCGGCAGCCGGACGCCGATGTGGTAGAGCCGCAGCGCATGGCGCTGCAGGCCGGCGACGAATTTGACTGGCTGGCGGCGCACCGGGCTAAAATCCGTTCGGGCGTAGCGCTCGAAGCTCGCCACCGCCAACGTCAGCTATTTCATCGCTCCAAAGCTTGTGCATCCCACCTCGCCGCACACTATACCATGATCGCTCGGCCGACAGGCTTTTGCCGAGATTCCCTAAAGGAGGTCGGCGATCGCCGCATGATAGCGGCGGAGTGCCTCGAGATGGGCAGCCATCCCGCGTCCGGCGATGCGCTGGTGGTGGCGGCGGTCGAAGGTCGTGGTCAGGCACAGATGCGAGGCGCCGGCAGCCTTCCAGAAACGCGCGTCCCGGGCCCAATCGGCCGCGCCCCCGGCGCCCATCGACACCCACACCTCGATCCCGATCCGGGCCGGGTCGCGACCGGCCGCCTCGGTCAGACGGCGCAGCCGGTCGAAGATCTCGGTCGCGGTATGGTCGGCCGGATAGGCGTTGGGCATCCAGCCGTCGCCCCATTTGGCGATGCGCTCGAGGGTGCGCTCGTGATGCCCGCCGAACCATACCGGCACCCTGCCCGAGGCCGGCCTCGGGTTGATCCCGGCATCTTCGATCGTATGCCAGCGGCCGTTGAAGGTGACGTGCGGCTCGGCCCACAATTGCTGCATGACCTGGACCTGCTCTTCCGAGCGGCGGCCGCGATTGTGGAAATTCTCGTTGAGTCCGGTGAATTCGACCTCGTTCCAGCCGACCCCGATGCCGAGCCGGAACCGGCCGCCGCTGAGCACGTCGAGCGAGGCCGCCTGCTTGGCCACCAGCACGGTCTGGCGCTGCGGCAGGATCAAGACGCCGGTCGAAAAGCCGAGCCCGCGGGTGCAGCCGGCAAGATAGCCGAACAACACGAAGGGGTCGTGAAACAGATCTTCCGAGCTGTTGCGGTCCCAGCCCGGCCGGCTTGCCGCGTCGACCCCCAGCACATGGTCGGGCGCCTCGACAAAATCGTAGCCGATCGTCTCGACGCTCTGCGCGTATTCGCGCACCGTGGCCGGATCACCGCCGATATCGCCCAACGGCAACAGCGCACCTAATTCCATCATCGATCTCCCCGGTTCCTGGGTCGCATCCGCCCGAAATTAGCGCGACGGCGCGCGGCCGACCACCGCCGTCATCGGGTCGCTCTGGTCCTCGACCCATTCCGCCAGGGTGTGGGTTTCGATCGCGGCAAAGCCGGCGTGGCGCAGATAATGCTCGACAAGCGCGGCGTGGCCGGCATCGTCGAGCGCCCGCCAGATCGCCACCGCCTTGGTCCAGAAGCAGCGGTTGGAAAAGCCGATGACCAAGGGCGCCCCCGGCCGCAACACCCGCGCCGCCTCGCGCAGCACCGCCAGCGGCTGCTGCAGGTACTGGATCGAGACGCAGATCATCGCCGCGTCGATGCTGCGATCGGCAAGCGGCAGGCGGAGATCGCGGTTGAGGTTCTGCACGAACCAGCGGCTGAAGCGCGGGTTGGCGGCCAATTCTTCGGCGTTCATGCCGTGGCCGATCACTTGCGCATACGCGATCTCGGCCGGCAAGTGGCTGACCCAGCTCGACATCAGGTCGAGCAGCACCCCGCCCGCGGGCAATATGGTGCGGTAAAACCCGGTGAGCGCGGCAATCGCACCGTCGTCGATATGGCAGACGAGCCGCGCCGGCGCGTAAAAGATCTCGTCCTCGTCGCCATCGAGCTTGTCAAAGGCGCCCGGCGCCAGCCCGAGGATCTGCTCATCCATTCAAATCGGCCCCGATATGTCGCCATCAGCAACTCGATGCTGACATGAACGCCGCTGCGCCACCAGCGCCGCTATCGCCTCGGTCCAGCCCGCCAAACGTTGGTGCCGGTAGCCGGGCAACGGCGCCAGCCACCCCACGCCGCAGTTGACGGCTCTGGTCAATTGCGGTATTTTCATGGCTTAAGGAATAATCGGGCGCGTTGAACCAACAGTCTCGCGCGATGACGGAGCGAAAACATGGCCATGCCTTTGAGGAAACGGTCGCCTAGCCGCGTTTTATGGTGTCTTTTACCAATAATCGTCTTGATCTGGTGCGGCCCGGCGCAGGCGAATGATCGGAATTTTAGCCTGATCAACCAGACTGCGCAGACGATAACCGGGTTGTGGACGTCGACCCAAAACGACAACATTTGGCACTGGGTCAAAGGCTTTCAAAGTATTGGTCCCGCTGGTTCTTCCCAGATAGTCTTCGACAACAGCGGCCCTTGCCAGATTCAGTTCCAGATCCGGCTCAATGACGGCTCCGAGCACTCCTGGCCGCAAGGGGTGAATCTGTGCCAGAATGGTCAGGTTACCGTGACCTTCGATAACAACACCGGCATTTACAGCGTATCCTATAAATAAACCACGCAAAAAAACTCCAAAGCCGCTCCCCTCGCAAGCCACCGGGATTGCCGCCGCGCCCAGGTGGGCGGCGTGCCCAGCAGCGTGGGCGCCGGTTCGCGGTCGCCTTTTGGCCGCGTTTGCGCTAGCCTGCAGCGACGAAAACGCGAGGAGGAAGCGCGAATGTTGCAGATGGCCGGGCGCATCGGCGTCCTCGGCACCGAGACCGCGTTCGAGGTGCTGGCCCGCGCCAACGCGCTGGCGGCACAGGGTCGCAATATCATCAATCTGGGCATCGGCCAGCCCGATTTCCCGACCCCCGAGCACATCGTCGAGGCCGGCCGCAAGGCGCTCAAGGACGGTCATCACGGCTACACCCCGGCCAACGGCATCGCACCGCTGCGCGAGGCGGTTGCCGCCGACCTCTATCGCCGCCACCGGGTCGAGGTGTCGCCGGCGCGGGTGCTGGTGGTCCCGGGCGGCAAGGTCACGATGTTCTTCGCGATCCTGATGTTCGGCGAGCCGGGCGCCGAGATCCTCTATCCGAACCCCGGCTTCCCGATCTACGAGAGCGTCATCCGCTTCTCGGGCGCCGTGCCGGTGCCGATCCCGCTCTACGAAAGTGCGGGCTTTTCGTTCAGCGCCGCCGAGGTGCTGGACAAGATCACCCCACGCACGCGCCTCCTCATCATCAACAGCCCGGCCAATCCAACGGGCGGCGTGGTGCCGCGGGCCGAGTTCGACCGGCTCGTCGCCGGGCTCGAGCACCACCCGCAGGTCGCGATCATGAGCGACGAGATCTATGGCGAGATCCTTTACGACGGGGCCGAGCATGTCAGCCTGCTCGGTTATCCGTCGATCCGCGACCGGCTGATCCTGCTCGACGGGTGGAGCAAGACCTATGCGATGACCGGCTGGCGGATGGGCTATGGGGTGTGGCCCGAGGCGCTGTTTGCGGCGGCCGAGCGGCTGGCGATCAACTGCCATTCCTGCGTCAATGCCGCCGCCCAGTTCGCCGGTCTGGCGGCCTTGACCGGCCCGCGCGAGCCGGTCCAGCGGATGGTCGCCGCCTTTGCCGAGCGCCGCCAATTCATCGTCGAGGCGCTGAACGGCCTGCCCGGTTTCGCCTGCGCCCGCCCGGGCGGCGCCTTCTACAGCTTCCCCAACGTCAGCGGCACCGGGCTCGACGCGCGCGCGCTGCAAGGCCGGCTGCTCGAAGAAGCCGGGGTGGCGACCATCGCCGGCACCAGTTTTGGCGCGTTCGGCGAAGGTTATCTGCGGTTTTCCTACGCCAACAGCCGCGAGGCGATCGGCGAGGCGATCGAGCGCATCCGCACACTCTTGGGCAATCTGCCGATCTCCGCTGCTGATCGCATCGCACCCTCTTGACTAATCTTTAGGCAGAGTGATGCTTGTTTCACCGGCTATTCCGGACAGTGAAGGCGCTCGCCGCGGTTAAGCCTCGTCGCTCGGGCCGGTTGGCACGGGTTATGCTGAATTGTCAGCGGCTGGCGGGCGGGCGCCCGGGAAAGATTGAACGGCGATGAAAAAGATCGAGGCCATCATCAAGCCCTTCAAGCTCGACGAAGTCAAAGAGGCGCTGCACGAAGTCGGGATCAAGGGCATCACCGTCACCGAGGCCAAAGGGTTCGGCCGGCAAAAGGGCCATACCGAGCTCTATCGCGGGGCGGAATATGTCGTTGATTTTCTGCCCAAGGTGAAGATCGAGGTGGTCATGGAGGACGCGCTGGTGGAGCGCGCGGTCGAGGCGATCCAGCAGGCGGCGCATACCGGCCGGATCGGCGACGGCAAGATCTTTGTCACCAATATCGACGAGGCGATCCGTATCCGCACTGGCGAGCGCGGCGGCGACGCGATCTGAGCGGAGCGTTGGTGCGCGCGTCCCGATAGGCCGGCGCCGCTTGCGGCAGGTCTTGCGTCAGGCCTTTTGGTGGCGCGCCATTGATGCTGGCCGGCCCGCGCCGGTCTCGTGCTTCGAAGCCTCGCGTTTCGAGTTTGTCGTCAACCTGAAAACGGAACCCAGCGATGTCCGATACCGCTAAAGTGATGCAGCTGATCAAGGAGCACGAGGTCAAGTATGTCGACTTCCGCTTCACCGATCCGCGTGGCAAGTGGCAGCATCTGGCGCATCACGTGCGCACGATCAGCGAGAATTTCCTGAATGACGGGGTGATGTTCGACGGCTCGTCGATCGCCGGGTGGAAGGCGATCAACGATTCGGACATGATGCTGGTGCCGGATTGCTCGACCGCAGTGTTGGACCCGTTTGCGGCACAGACCTCGCTGATCGTGTTCTGCGACGTGCATGAGCCGTTGACCGGCCAGCCCTACGCCCGCGACCCCCGCTCGACCGCGAAAAAGGCCGAGCAGCACCTGATTTCGACCGGCATCGGCGACAAGGCCTATTTCGGACCGGAGGCCGAGTTCTTCATCTTCGACGACGTGCGCTATCGCGCCGGGATGAACGGGGCGATGTACCAGATCGACAGCGAGGAGGGGCCCTACGTCTCCGACAAGGAATTCGCCGACGGCAATTCCGGCCACCGCCCGCCGATCAAGGGCGGCTATTTCCCGGTGCCGCCGGTCGACGGCCAGGCCGATCTCAGGGCCGAGATGCTGTCGGTGATGGCCGATATGGGGCTGCTCGTCGAAAAGCATCATCACGAGGTGGCGCCCAGCCAGGCCGAGCTCGGCTTTCAATACTCGACCCTGGTCGACACCGCCGACAACATGCAGATCTACAAATACGTCGTGCACAACGTCGCCCAGCAATACGGCAAGACCGCGACTTTTATGCCCAAGCCGATCATGGGCGACAACGGTTCGGGCATGCACACCCACCAATCGGTGTGGAAGGGCGACAACACCGTGTTCGCCGGCAATCTCTATGCCGATCTCTCCGAAACCGCGCTCTACTACATCGGCGGCATCATCCGCCACGCCAAGGCGATCAACGCCTTCACCAACCCGACCACCAACAGCTACAAGCGGCTGATCCCCGGCTTCGAGGCGCCGGTGCTGTTGGCCTATTCCTCGCGCAACCGCTCGGCCTCGTGCCGTATCCCGTTCGTGTCGAGCCCGAAAGCCAAGCGCGTCGAAGTGCGCTATCCCGACCCGGCCGCCAACCCCTATCTCGCTTTTGCCGCGATGCTGCTGGCCGGGCTCGACGGCATCCAGAACAAGATCCACCCCGGCGACCCGATCGACAAGAACCTCTACGATCTGCCGCCCGAGGAATTGAAGGATATCCCGGTGGTGTGCGGGTCGCTGCGCGAGGCCTTGGGCGAACTCGCCCACGACCACGCCTTTCTGCTGAAGGGCGAGGTGTTCAACAAGGACCAGATCGAATCCTACATCGAGCTGAAATGGGAGGAGGTGTACAATTTCGAGCACACCCCCCACCCGATCGAATTCCAGATGTATTACAGCGTCTGAGACCGCGCCTTCGAGACCGCTACAGGAGCGTCGGACCTGAAAAGGTTCGACGCTTCAATCGCTTGATCTTGGCTCGATCCAAGGTTTCGGCGTCGATCAGCACCGCGCATGATCGCGCGGCAACGTCATGCCTCAGAAAGCGTGGTCGACGAGCACGCCCACGACGCCCTGCCCCCATCCAGGATCCGACGATAAAAATCGGCGGCCGATATCCGAGCCGCCCGCTGGCGACGCGTTCGAGCCCCTAGCACTCTCCGGCGCCAGGGCGAGCGGGCACCGCCGGCAGAGCGCGGCGCGCCACCCATTCGAGCGTCAATCCCTGGACGACGATCGCGAACACGACGGTCCCGTAACCGATCGTCAACATCCTGTCCTTATAAGCGGTCGGCGGCAATGCCAGCGCCAACGCCACCGAGATCCCGCCACGCAGCCCGCCCCAGGTCAGCACCATGAACGACCCGAACCGCCCCGGCAGGCGCAGATTGAGCGGCAGGGCCGAGGCGGTGACGCTGAGCCAGCGCGCGGCGAGCACGACCGGGATCATGATCGCGGTGGCGGCAAGGGTGCGCCAGGCCAGATCGATCGCCGCGATCTCGAGCCCGATCAGCAGAAACAGCAGCGCATTCAAGGTGTCGTCGACCAGCAGCCAAAACGTCTTCAAATGCTGCCGGGTCAACTCGCTCATCGCCCACCGCATCCCATGATTGCCGATCAGGATGCCGGCGACGACCACCGCGACCGGGCCCGAGACGTCGAGCAGACCGGCCAGGCTGTAGGTGCCGGTCACCAGCGCCAGGGAGATGATCAGCTCGACATTGTAATCGTCGACCCCGCGGAGCAGCACAAACGCGGCATAGCCGAGCACCAGACCGAGGACGCCGCCGCCGACCGCCGACAAAAAAAACTCGCCGGCCACGCGCAGTGGGCCGTGCGCCTGCTCGCCGCTGCCGACCGCCAGCGACAGCAGCAGCGAAAACAGAACCACCGCGATGCCGTCGTTGAACAGGCTCTCGCCGGCGATGATCGCCTGCAGATATCGGGGGATGCCGACCCGCCGCAACACCAGCAGGACGGCAACCGGATCGGTGGGCGAGATCAACGCGCCAAAGACCAGGCACCAGGCGAGCGGGATGCCGATGCCCAGGACCGCCAGCACCGCCCACAGCCCGACCGCGATCAGTCCGGTCGACAGCACGGTGCCAAGCACCGCCAGCGCCAGCACCGTCCATTTGCGCCCGAACAACTCGGCGAAATCCACCTCGAGGGCGCCGGCGAACAGCAGAAAACTCAAAAAGCCGTTGAGCAGCGCCACCGGAAAATTGACCTGCGCGAGCAGGCCGCGCAGCGCGGGCTTCAGCCCGAGTTGCGGCATCGCGGCGCCGGCGGCGATCAGCAGCATCGCGCCGAGCAGGGCCATCAGCAGCAGCCCCACCGTCAGCGGCAACCCGAGAAACCGATGGTTCAGATAGCCGAAGATCGCCGCCAGCACCAGCAGCAGCGCCAGCAGGTCAAACGGCGATTGCATGCCTCACCGGCTTTTTTTGCAAGAGCGGTGGAGCGGCGGGCGATGATCCGCTGTGACGGCCCCGCTGGGTCGATAAGGCTGCGGCAGGAGCGGGTCGTCCACCTCGGCGCAGCGCCGCCGTCGGCTCTCACCGGGATGCAAGCCCAGCTTCGTCGTGTCGCAACAAATCGGTCGCAGCTCAGACATGCGCTTGAAACTTGCTGCGCCGCACGCACCTAGACGAGCAGGGCATATGATGCACAGAGATCCGGTCATGATCAAGGGCAGTTCATTAAGAGATCCGGCGGCCTTGCGGAGGCCCGTGGCGACGAAGCAGTTCGGGCGCAAAGCCTTGGGCTTGGCCGCGATGCTGGCTCTTGCTTGCGTTTCCGACCACGGCTCGGCCCTGGCGGCGGGGGCCGGCGATACGGTTCAGAGCCTTTATGCCAGCCTGCTGGGCACGATGAAAAGCGGTTCGACGCTCGGTGAAAGCGGGCGCTTTGCGCAGTTGGAGCCGGTCATCCGTGAGCGTTTCGATCTGCCGCTGATGGCGCGATTGTCGGTCGGCCCGACTTGGGCCGGGCTGAGCCCAGCCCAGCAGCAGCAGGTTACCGACAGCTATGGGCGCTATATTTCGGCGATCTATGCCGACCGCTTCGACAGCTATGACGGACAAAAGCTCGAAGTGACCGGGGAGCAGCCGGCCCCCTCCGGCGTGCTGGTCAGCAGCCGGATCGTCAAGGCCAACGGCGACCCGGTCGAGGTCGACTATCTGATGCGCCAGAACGGCGAGGGCAGCTGGCTGATCGCCGACATTTATCTCGACGGCACGATCAGCGAATTGGCGACCCGCCGCTCCGAATTCGCCGCGATCTTGCGCAGCCAGGGCATCGACGGTCTGATCGAGGCGCTGAACCGCAAAGCCGACATGCTGACCCGCACCGCCGCCCGCGCCGATTAGCCGACCGCGACCTGCCTCGAGCGCGGCAGCAGCCACGGGGTTTTCAGCATCGTCGACGGCTTCAGACAATCGCGGCGCGGCAGGTCGGCGACCCCGAAGATGATGGCCTCGTGCTGCGCCTGCGTCAATCGGACGCAGGTTCCGAACAGCCGATCCCACATCGACAGCACCGCGCCGTAATTGGCGTTCGCCTGGTCCGGCAGCACCGAGTGGTGGACGCGGTGCAGGTCGGTGGTGATCAGCACCGGCTGCAGCCACCGCTCCAACGGCTCGGGCAAGCGGATGTTGCCGTGCTGAACCGCCGCGATAGTAAACACCGCGCTGCCGTGGATCAGCACGGCGCCGGCCGGAACATCGAGCACGATCAGGGCGATCCAGTAAGCCGCCGAGGTCAGCAGATATTCCAGCGGATGATGGCGCACCGCTGTCGTCACATCGACGTCGGGGTCCGAATGGTGCAGCGCGTGAAACCGCCAGAACAGCGGCACCGCGTGCTCGCAGCGATGCACCGCGTAACGCATAAAATCGAGCAACAGAAAACCGGCCGCCAGGCTCAGTCCGGCATCGGCGATCGGCCATACCGGAAGACCGACGCCTGAGATGGCCTCGATGCCGGCCCGGGTCTCCTGCGGTGAACCCAGGAAGACGCCGACAAGCAAGAGGTTCGCCAGCCAAAACCCGATGTTGCCGAGCCGCCGCCGCAGCGCCGGGAACTCGCGCCGCCGCCGCGACCGGCAGAATTCCCACAGGGCAACAACGAGCAGGCTGCCAAGGAGCACGACGAGGGTCAAGGGCGCCCCCTCGCGCGTTCTAGCGCTGCATCATGCTGCGCTCGACCCGTGCCGGGCATTCGCCCACTCTTTCAGAGCGCCGGACACACGCTGGTGGATGTCGCCGGAAGCGCCGCCGAGAGAAGCGTCTCGCCAGCCGTGGAGATCGCGTAGTACGCCGCCACCGAAGGAACAAGCGCCTGTCCGTTGCCGTTTCGCGGAAGGTCGGCGCACAGCGCGAAGATGCCGGGCGGCGGGGGCGGCGGGGTCACCACAGGGCACGATACGCTGGTGCACAGCGGCGCCGCGCTCGGGGCGATTCCAATATATTTTCCATTGGCTCCCAAAACACCCGGAGCGGGAGCGAAGCCGAGATCGTCGCTGAAGAAGGCGCTGGGCACGCTCGGATTGAACGGGCCGTTCGTCGAAAATTGCGCGAACCAGAAATGCCCCGGGTCGGTCGCCGCGGTGACGAGGAGCGGGATCTGCACTTCGAAGATCGCATGCGCCCTTGGCGAAGTCGGCGACGCAGAAAAAACGACAGCGCAGTTTACGCCGACCTGCCCCGCCATCAGGGTCTGGGTTCCACTCCCTGAGAAGTTGCCCGAGACGGTGCTGGCCGAGCAAGGCAGCCCACCCCGGCTCGGGGCGATGTATTGCAGGGTCGCCGCAACCGGACGCTCTGTCATGCCGTCGCTGTTCAACACCGTCAACGGCAGCGAGAACTTGGCGGCAATTCGCCCCTGCGAGAAGTTCGCGTTTGATCGCGACAGATCATCATAGAATAAATAGAATGTATCAGGAATAGTCAGCCCAGAAAGCGCGACCGAAGTTCCGCTCGCCACCGCGTAGAGGAAGGTGTCTGCGTCGGGATCATAAAGCTGCGCGGCCGCGGCAGTTCCGTTATTCTTCTCGGCGCCGGATTTATCCAAGTGCTTGTCGGCTGAATCGATGAATGCGAGCGGCGTCAGCGTCGACAACAGGTCCGACAAAGTGGGCGATGTGGCGGTGGTGAGCGGAAATGTGATCGGAGGGATCGCGGCAGCGTTGCCGGCGTCGACATTGCTGCCCGGCGGGACGTTATTGAGGGCGCGAACCATCTCGGGCGGGGTGATTTCCAGCCCAGCAAGTTCCAGGACCGCTTGGGTGATCGTCGGGAATTGCGGACAGGACGATATGTTCAAGAACGCGCAGAGACCGGTTATAAGGTTATTGAGGCTCGTCAAGCTTTCACCCCCGCCGCCTGCCCACGCCGCCCCGGCACCATAAATCCAAATGGCGCATGCCGCGAGCGCTATCCGAGATATCGCTGAAGATCTGAACGACGGGCGCATCGGACGCCTTCCTGCCTAACGGTTGATTGAATCCAAGCTTTGACCCACTCTAGGCCGCGCCGGCCAAATCGCAACGATTGGTTTTGGTTAACAGCATTTTTCTTGTATTTTTGGTTTGTCGGTGGGCACGCTCTTTGTATCTGGGCACGCTCTTTGTAAGAGTGCGGGCGGCGCATCCGCGAACGGCTAAAAAAGGGGAGACGCACGATGGGTGACAGGGACCGGCATGCGGGCGGAACAGTGAGGCTTTTCCTGTTGTCGGCGGCTGCTTGCCTCGCGTCGGGCGTGGCGCTGGCCCAGTCGGTCCCGGTCGTCACCCATTACGTTGTGGTCCAGCCCATCGATGTATGTTCCAACACCGGGACAGGCTGCGCTCCATTCAATACGACGAGTGCCACAGGGAAGCCGACAAACCAGAACCAAACCACGAACCCGATCGGCTTCGTGGTCAATCCGACCACCGGAGCCTCCAATCCGGCCACGGGAGGCGTAAACATCACCCGGGCGCTGTTGAACCAGATCGGCGTCGATGCCACATTTAATAATATTGTGCAGTACAATTCGCCGTTGAAGGCGAATGGCACGACCTACCAGACCTTGAATGTTGTGCAGACAACGAATGCCGCCGGGACCGCCATTTTTCAGAGCCAAGATTTCCTGACCCTGTCGGAGCAACCTGGGATTTCCGGTAACCCGCCGCCGGCGACGCCGCCGACGGCTCCGCTGGCCGCGCAGCCGACCGTGATCAACATGTTCTTCGTCACCAAGCTCAACCCGCCGCCACAACAAGCGGGGGGCCAGCTCTACGACTTCAGCTGGATCAACAACAACGGGATCGCCATTGGAGGGAACACCTTTTTCCCGCCTTTCCCGCTGACGCCCCGGATCGACACGCTCGCGCACGGGATCGGCCATGATCTCGGCCTCGACCACACGACCTTCGGAGCGGGGCCTTACGACCCTTACAATTCCGTCACGAACCCGGATGGGGGGGTGCTGCCGCCGATCCCGGCCAGTCCGTTCGTTGGAGAGTGCGATCCGAGCTATCCGGCCTGCATGGCCAACCTGATGACGACCGGGAGCCTGCGCACCGAACCGACGGTCGCCTGTGTGCTTGCGACACCCCCGCTGCCGGCCGGGTGTTCGGGCAAGCCGAGTGTGGCAAATAAAATGGCCGATCAGGTGGCCACTGAGGCACAGCAGGGGCCGCTTCTTCCGGTGCCGCAGCAGGCAGAGGTGCTGATGAGCGGGTTTCTTAACCCGATCCCGCAATCGACAACGACGGCGAGCGATCCACCAAACAGCAGCACGATAACCTTTAACGTGACCGGCGCCGCCAACGGTAGGCCGAACGAGACTCTGCTCGCCTGGGTTCTCATGCTGCCCTCGGGACTCCAGTTCAACAGGCAATTCCATATCATCTCTGAATCTCGGCAGAACCTTTTACAGGATGCAGACTTTCCCCACCCGGACAACGACAATAACAATAGCGGTGCTTATAATCTGGGCCCCGTATATAACGAATGCGCGTCCGCCTCTGCGCAATGCCTAATCATGGAGTTCAACTTCCCAGGCGCTGGCACAAAAGATAATATTAAGTTCTCAAAAGGCTTCACTACCGCCGTCACAAACGCTAATCTGTGCGGCGCCGATATTACATTGATATTCAGTGACGGGTATTCCACCACCAGCGCGCTCGGCCCTTGCAACGGCGGGGTCGCTCCCGCAACCCTGACGGCGAACTCACAGAGCCCCGACCTGACGGCGCCGATTCCGCCGCAGATCGTCGACCAGACTGCGTTCACCGGCGCCACCGCCGGCAGCCTGCCGTGCGCCGGGGGCAACGCTGCTTCCGGCCAATGCCCTGACAACCCGACAATGACCGGGGTCGAGGACGCCAGTCCAAGCGTGGAAGGGGGACAGATATGCTACTTCCAAGGCGCCCCGGTCCAATGCCCCTAGCGGGGTAGGCCGGGTCCGGCTTGCAGTCAACAGAACCGTCTGCAGACCCCGGCCGCGTTGGCTGCGGCGACGGCTCGCGGCTGTTGGTCAGGACTTTTGCCGACGGCGGGCAACGCCGAGGAGGCCAGCCAGCCCCGCAGCCAGCAGCGCCAGCGCCGAGGGTTCCGGCACGGCTGAGAGGGTCGCGGTGAACGTCACGTTCCCGGTAACGCTGCTCAGCTGGAACGCCCCGCTGTTCGTCGGGAAAAAAATGGGAGGACTGATATCAGGCGTGCCTACTATCGGCCCAATCTCGGTCGTCAGTTCGTATGTTGCGAAAGAAGCACTGACATCATCGAGTATATCGAAGGAAACCCCCAGATCTGCGAAGCCGACACTAGCGGGAGCCGCTTGGTTGGAGAAGACCTCGATCGTGTTGGTGAAGGTCTCCGGCGCGGCGCCAGCCACGCTTACTGTTGCCGTCCCGACATTTGTGAAGAAGGTTGGTCCGCCGGTGACATTGGCGGTATCGTTGATCATCGTCAGCACCACCGTGGCGTCGGTGAACGCAACCCCATCGAGGCTCCCCGAGCCCACCGTCTGCTCGGTGTAGGTGATCGGAACGGCAAACGCCGGATTTGCTCCGAGCGATGCTGCGGCGATGCCGATACCCAGTGCTGCTAGAATTGTTGCCGGCTTACGCATCGCCGCTTGCTCCTCGATCCGATCTTTAAAACTAAGCAAAATTTGTACCATCGATGTTAAATCATAAGCTTAGGCTAAAAGTCGAGAGGGTCGGGAGCCAAGCTGTAAATTATTCCGACAAGCTCGTCCCGCTGGAACAGTCAAACAGGCCAAATTCTCATGATATTCCAACGAATATTGTAAATAATTCCGACGCGGGCTCCCAGCGGGCATAATGCGATCGTAACCTCTCGCCTCCCACCCGTATCCGCTATTCGAACCCGGCATTGCGCAGGCCATCCAGGATATGGTCGACCGCAGCGGGGTCGCTGAACAGCCGTTTCAAATTGCCTTCGACAAAGGCCAGATTGGCGTTTAACCGCCTCAGCTCGACGAGTGCCGCCTGGGCCTCATGAATTCGTCCGAGCTGGGCGAGGCCGGCGACGACATAGCGCAAGCCACCGGGCCAATTCCGGTTGAGCGTCCAAGAGCGCCGCCCGATCTCGACCGCTTCCTCGTAGCGGCGCAGCTGATAATGCGCGCCAGCAAGCGCCGGCAGCCAGATGAACAGCCGCGGATCGCTGGGGCTGAGACGAATGCCTTTTTCGGCGAGCCGGATCGCTTCCTGCGGCTCGCCCCCGTAAAGATACATCTGCCCGAGCAGAACATGGGCGGCGGCAAAGCTCGGATTGAGATTGATCGCCTCCTGGAAGGCCCTGATCGCGCCATCGGAGCGCCGGGTCCACATCCCAACGAGGCCAAGCGCGAAGTGCGCGTTCGGATAGCGCGGGTCGAGCGTGACCGCGCGTTGCGCCAGCTCATAGGATTCGACATAGTTGTGCTCGACCTCCGCGGTCCAGCCCAGATAGGCTGCATTGCAGACCGCGATCGCCAGGGCAGCCGTCGCCTGCGGATAGTGCGGATCGATCGCCAGCGCGCGGCGAAAATACGCCTGCGCCTCGACATTATCCGGTTTGGTGTGGCGGTAATGGTGCCACACGCCGCGCTGGTAGAGCGCGTAGGCGTCCTCGTTGTGCTGTGGTTGGTCGGCGATCCGATCGCGTTCGAATTTTAGGAGCTCGGGTTGGATCGCGCCGGCGATCGTGGTGGTGATCTCGTCCTGCAATTCGAACAAATCGGTCAGGTCGCGGTCGTAGCGCTCGGCCATGATGTGGTGGCCGGTGTCGGCCCGGATCAGCTGTGCCGTGACCCGCACCCGATGGCCTGATTTGCGCACGCTGCCTTCGAGCACATAGCGCACGCCGAGCTCGCGCCCGACCTTTTTGATGTCGACCGGCTGGCCCTTGTAGGTGAAGGTCGAATTGCGGGCGATCACCGGAAAGGCGCGCCAGCCGGCGAGCATCGTGATGATGTCCTCGGTGATGCCGTCGGCAAAATACTCCTGCTCCGGATCGCCGCTGAAATTGACGAACGGCAGTACCGCGATCGCGCTGCGGTCGTCGAACGGCGCCTCGCCGGTCGCGGCTGGAGCTTCGCTAGGCTTGTGCTCCGGCGGCCGTTCCACCGGCGCGCGGCCCATCCCAAAGACGCGAACCGGCTGGCGAATGTTCTTCAGATCCTTGGGCCCCAGATATTCGAAGTCGAATTCGACCTTGCCCGCGACCTGGTCGTGAACGTTCTCGGAAAGATAGACGCTGCCCGGCTCGGCCAGGGTGGCGAGACGGGCCGCGATGTTGACGCCGTCGCCAAAAACGTCCCCGCCCTCGGCGATGATGTCGCCGAGATTGATCCCGATGCGCATGGCGATCCGCCGCTCGTTCGCCAGGCCGCGGTTCTTTTCGTCCATCCTCTGGCGCAGCGCGGCGGCGCAGCGCACTGCATCGACCACGCTTTCGAACTCGATCAGCGCGATATCGCCGGTCTGCTTGAAGATCTTTCCGCCGTGTTGGATGCTCAGCGGCGCGATGATTTCGGTCAAAACCGCCCGCAGCTCGGCGAAGCCCTCGACCTCGTCTCCGGGAAACAATCGGCTGTGGCCGGCGACCAGGATTGCCGCCAGACGGCGCCGTGCTCGTGAATTGGTTTCCTCGGACACGATGGAGGCACACCTATCCCAACCTGCGGCGATGATACGCCGCAAATCGTCCCTACCTTGTGAGCGAGCTCACACAGGCGTGCGATTGGCGAAATGTTAACAGAGCAGCCGCGCGGCTGATACAAGCGATCGGCGCCGGACCGTGCGCGCCCGGCTGCGCTTCGCGGTCACTCGGGCAGGTGTGCCGCGCGCAGCAGATCAAGATCGGGCTGGAGCCGTGCCACGTCGGCAAACCGGATCCTGCGCAGCGACCCGAGGTGAAAGCCGGGGGCGATCTGCGCCAGCCGGCGCACCGCCTGCGCCGCCTCCTCGGCATGGCCGAGGCGGGCCAAGCCCAAAGCCAGGACGCAGTAGGGAAAAGCGAAGTTGCGATTGCCCGCAATCGCGTGGCGCGCGTGCGCCACCGCCTCCTCGGCCTGCCCGGTCAAGAGGCGGGCCAGCGCCAGGGCGAAGGCGGCATGATAGACGAGCGGCTCGAGCGGGCTCAGATGCAGGGCCTTTTCGGCGTGCTCGATGGCCCGGGGGTAATGTCCGCACAGGCACCGCGTCACCGCGTCAAAGCCAAGGACGATCGCAGCGTTGGGGTTCATCATCGCCGCCCGATCGACCGCCGCCAGAGCCAGATCGTGATCGCGGGTCAGCGCGGCGCGCACCGCGCCGGCGACCGCCAGCGCCAGCGGCACATCGGCGCCACCGTCGATCGCCAGGCGCGCGAAGCGCTTAGCTTCCTCCCGGTCGTCCGGCTGCGCTCCCGGCCAATTCATCAGATGGCGCTGTTGCCGGCACCAGGCGGCGAGCGCGTTGGCGGTCGGGTAGCCAGGGTCGGTTGCCAGCGCCTCGGCCAGCAGCTGCAGCGCCGTCTGGTTGTCGGCCGCGGTCTCGGCAAAGGCCGGGGGCAGCGCGCGCAAGGTCAGATCGTAGACGTCGAGACTGGCCTGCGGCTTGCGCCGCGCGCGTTCGATCTCGGCCAGGCGCAGCACCGGCGCCACCGAGCCGATGGCGCTTTCGGTGATCTTGTCCTGCAAGTCGAAGCTGTCTTCGAGGGTGCCGTCGAACCGGTCGGCCCATAAATGCTGGCCGCTCGCCGCCTCGACCAGCTGGCAGCTGACCCGAACCCGGTTGCCGGCCTTGCGCAGGCTGCCCTCGACCACATAGCGCACCCCGAGCTCGCGGGCGAGCTGTTTGGCGTCGGCCCCCTTGTGCTTATAGGAAAAGCTCGTATTGCGGGCAACGACCGAAAACCATCGCGCCCGCGCCAGCTCGGTGATCAGATCCTCGGCGACGCTGTCGAGAAAAAACTCGGCGTCGGCGTCGCCGCCCAAATTCTGGAACGGCAGCACCGCGACCGCTGGACGTTCCGGGGGCGGCCGCTCCGGAGCCGGGGCGGCAGCCGTTCGCCGGGCGGCGCCGGCCTCGGCTGCCGCCGGCGGGGCGGCCGAGACAACCCGGAAGACGCGGACCGGGCGCACGATGTGTGCCACCTCGTGCTCGCCCAGATCCTCAAAGGCGATCGGCAACCGGTCGCGCACCTGGTCGCGCACCGCGCGGCTGACATTGATCCCGCCCGGTTCGGCCAGGCTTTCCATCCGCGCGGCGATGGTGACGCCGTCGCCGTGAATGAGATCGCCGTCGGTCACGACGTCACCCATATTGATCGCGATGCGCAGCCGGATGCGCCGATCGGCCGGGGTTGCGGCGCCGTGCTCTGGCATTGCGCGCTGGATCGCCAGCGCGCAGCGCACCGCGTCGAGGACGCTGCCGAACTCGACCAGCAGGCCATCGCCCATCGCCCGCACGATGCGGCCCTTGTGCTCGCCGATCCTGGCGTCGACCAGATCGCGGCGGACCCTTTGCAGCGCCGAGAGCGTGCCCTCTTCGTCGATCCCCATCAGCCGCGAGTAGCCGACGACATCGGCGCACATGATGACGGCAAACCGATGCTCTACCC
Organism: Allostellaceae bacterium; assembly: GCA_036008325.1. GTDB lineage: Bacteria > Pseudomonadota > Alphaproteobacteria > ATCC43930 > CGMCC-115725 > AP-15. The sequence continues at coordinate 2,024 of DASYNW010000178.1, read as the reverse complement.
GCGTCTCGTTCGCCACCCCGCGGTCCTCTATCATTCCTCGGCGCCGCTGGGGCAGCCTAGTCGCCGGAGCTTCAGCGTCAAGGAGCTTTGACGATCGCGTCCGCCCTTTGACGCGATCGAGGGCGCGACAGGGCTCGGGAATGCTTTTTATGCGCCCTCGGCGACGATCAAATCATAGGCGGGAATGGTCAGGAATTCGGGAAACTCGGGCGCTTCGATCAACTCGCGGAACAGCCGGGCGGCGTCCGCGTAGCGGCCATGGCGATAGGCCGCCTCGCCGGCCAGCTCGCGCAGCTTGCCGGTTTCCTCGTCGAGGATCGTGCGGCACAGTGCTGCGTCAATGGTGCGGCGGTCGTCGAGCCTGGCGCCGTGACGGATCCATTGCCAGATTTGGGCGCGGCTGATCTCGGCGGTGGCGGCGTCCTCCATCAGATGGTAGAGCGGAACGCAGCCGCTGCCGCGCAGCCAGGCCTCGATATAGCCGACGCCGACATTGAGGTTCTGGCGCAACCCGGCCTCGCTGATCGTCCCCTTGGGGACCGCCAGCAGATCGGCGGCGTCGACATGAACGTCCTGGCGCTTGCGGGCGATCTGGTTCGCCTGCGGCATCTCGCGGTCGAAAATCTCTCTGGCGATGCCGACCAGCCCGGGATGCGCGACCCAGGTGCCGTCATGGCCGTCGCCGGCTTCGCGGCGCTTGTCGGCGCGCACCTTTTCCATCGCCGCCTCGTTGGCCGCCGGATCGTCGCGGATCGGGATCTGTGCCGCCATGCCGCCCATCGCGTGGATCTCGCGCCGGTGGCAGGTCTTGATCAGTAGCAGGCTGTAGCTGCGCAGAAAGTGGCTCGCCATCGTCACCTGCCCACGCTCCGGCATCAGGCAGGCCGGGTCCGCGGCGAATTTCTTGATAGTGCTGTAGATGTAGTCCCAGCGCCCGCAATTGAGCCCGGCCGAATGGTCGCGCAGCTCGTAGAGGATCTCGTCCATCTCGAAGGCGGCGAGGATGGTTTCGATCAGTACGGTGGCGCGAATGGTGCCGTTGGGCAGGCCCAGCGCCGCCTGCGCATGCACGAACACCGCGTTCCACAGCCGGGCCTCGAGGTGGTTTTCGATCTTCGGCAGATAAAAATAGGGGGCTGTGCCGCGCGCCACCAATTCCCTGGCGTTGTGGAAAAAGAACAGGCCGAAATCGAACAGCGCGCCCGACATCGGCGCGCCATCGACGAGCACGTGCTTTTCCGGCAGATGCCAGCCGCGCGGCCGCACGAACAGAACGGCGGTCTTGCCGTTCAGCGCATAATGCCGGCCGGTCTCGGGATCGTCGAAGGCGATGGTCCGCCGCACCGCATCGCACAAATTCGCCTGCCCCTCGAGCAGATTGTCCCAGCTGGGCGTGGTCGCGTCCTCGAAATCGGCCATATAGACATTGGCTCCGCAATTGAGCGCGTTGATCACCATCTTGCGGTCGGTCGGACCGGTGATCTCGATGCGGCGGTCTTGAAGATCGCGCGGGATCGGCGCCACCCGCCAATCGCGGTCGCGGATAGCCTTCGTCTCGGGGAGGAAATCAGGCCTCCACCCGGCATCGAGCCGATGCTGGATGTCGGCGCGTCGAGCGAGAAGCCGCCGCCGCTCTGGAGCGAATTTGCGCTCGAGCCCGGCGATGAAGGCGACTGCCGCCGGGGTCAGTACCTTCTCATAGCCGGACCTCAGCTCACCGCGAATGACGAGGTGCTCGGTCTGATCGGAGGTTTTGGCCATAGCAGACATCTCCGGATGGCGCGTTGCATCTGCCGTCGGCAGCGACCGTGACCGGCACGCCGCCGACACCCAAAACCGCCTTCAAGCGTTCCTGCCGGTGATCTCCCTCGACCTGTTCGCGCTTATTCGCTTGCGCAGCACGGACGGCGATTTCGCGATGATATCCGCCCGCTTTCGCGATGATGCAGTGCAACATCGCGGCAGTCAACTCGGTCGCGCGTCACCTTTGCAGAAACCTCCGAGTTCCCGGTTCTTCCGGGAAA
>DASYNW010000177.1:0-1619 GCA_036008325.1 Allostellaceae bacterium | reverse complement strand
CTCGCCGGGCTGCGCCGCTCGCAGGACTTCGTCGCCACCAACCGCGGCGTCTTCGACCGCGCCAAGGAGGCGATCATGGCCAAAATCAGCGAAAACGACGCCGCGCTCGCCGCCCTCGCGGTGACCAGGGGCTCGCGGCTCGGCGACGTCGCCTCGGCCAGCAACATGCCCGATCTGGACAAGGCCCGCGCTCGGGCCGGCACAAGGTGAGGCAGATGGCGCTGTTGCTCGTCAATCTCGACCGCATGATCGGCGACGCCCAGGCATGGCGCGAGACGTTCGCAGACCAGCTTCCGGAGCTCGAAATCCGCATCTGGCCCGAAGCCGGGGCGACGGGCGACATCGAATACCTCGCCTTCATGCGCCCCGATTTCGATCTCCTGCCGGCATTGCCGAACCTGAAGGCGATGTTCAGCCGCTCGGCCGGCGTCGAAGCCTTCGTCGATCATCCGCGACTGCCGAAAGTGCCGCTCGGCAAGGTCGAGCCCGCCGGCGGCGACCCGATGATGACCGAGTACGTGGTCATGCACGTGCTGCGCCTGCATCGCGACATGCCGGGCTACCAGGCGGCCCAGGCCAATCGCGAATGGCGCCGCACCCGGATCGTGCGCCCCGAGGAGCGCCGCATCGGCTTTCTCGGCTACGGCATGATGGCCAAAGCCCCGGCGTTGGTGCTGCAATCGCTGGGCTTCAAGGTTTCGGCCTGGGTCCGATCGCCGCGCGAGCATGCCGAAGTGCCGATCTTCCACGGCCCCGGCCAGCTCGAAACGTTCCTCGGCCAGACCGACATCGCCGTTTGCCTGTTACCGCTGACCCGCGAAACCGAGGGCATCTTCTGCGCCCGCAACTTTGCCATGATGCCGCGCGGGGCGATGGTCATCAATGTCGGCCGCGGCAAGCATGTGGTCGAGGCGGACCTGATCGCGGCACTCGATTCGGGACAATTGTCCTACGCCGCACTCGACGCGCTGTGGCCCGAGCCGTTGCCGCCGCAAAGCCCGCTGTGGCTGCACCCCAAGGTCACGGTGATGCCGCACGTCGCCCGGCGCCCGACCGTCGCCCAGCTGGTGACCGAGATCGCCGCCAACATCCGGAGCCTCGAAGCCGGCGGCGGGCTGTTGCAGGAAATCGATCTCGCGACCGGCTACTGAGCACCGCGCGAGCAGCGTCAGGGCCGGCGCACATACGGACGCACGGCATTGAGCAAGGTCGCATTCGGAGCAAGGCGCGGCCCTTCGCCGTCGTCGACCGGCGGCACGATGACAACGCCCCACTCGGGCAGCTTCCGCAGCGACGCCTGCGCCTCGGGATGGTTCAGCAGCGGCGCGTTCAGGGACGGCCCGACGATCACCGGGGTGCCCCGCCCGATCGCTTCGGCGACGACCGAGAGCGCCAGATTGTCGGCGATGCCGTGGGCGAGCTTGTTCAGCGAGTTGAAGCCGCAGGGTGCGAACAGCACCACTCCGCGCGGCGGCCGCGGGCGGATCGCCAGATCGAAATACGATTGGACCACCCGCGCCCCCGCGACATCGGCGAGGTCGCGCGGCGCCACCACCCGCGCGGCGTTCGGCGTCGGCAGCGCGATCACGCTCGCAAACCCGAGCCCGACCAGCCCGCGC
>DASYNW010000176.1:0-37449 GCA_036008325.1 Allostellaceae bacterium | reverse complement strand
CCGATCTGCGCCAGGATCGCGATCAGCGCGTTCTGCCGCAGAAACGTGCTCTTGCCGGCCATGTTGGGGCCGGTGACGAGCCAGATCCGCTCCTCGGCCAGGACGCAGTCGTTGGCGACAAAGCTGCCGCCATCGCCCGAGGCGGCGAGACCCGCCTCGACCATCGGATGGCGCCCGCCGCGGATCTCGAACGCGGTTCCCAGTTCGACCGCGGGCCGTACCCAGCCGCCCTCGGCCGCGCGTTCGGCCAGCGCCGCCGCGAGATCGAGGACGGCCAATGCCGCGGCCGCTCCGGCAATCTCGGCGCGCCGGGCCATGACCTCGCCGACGAGGTCGTCGTAGAGGTGCTGCTCCAGCGCGAGCGCGCGTTCGGCGGCCTGCGCGATCCTGGTTTCGAGGTCGGCCAGCTCGACCGTCGTGTAGCGCTGAGCGCCGGCCATGGTCTGGCGGTGGATGAACTCCGGCCGGAGCTTCCCCGCATGGCTCGCCGACACCTCGACGTAATAGCCGATCACGTTGTTATGGCGGATCTTGAGGGCGGCGATTGCGGTCTCGGCGGCGTAGCGCGCCTGGAGCGCGGCGATCGTGCGACGGCTCTCGTCGCGCAGCCGGCGCCACGCGTCGAGCTCGTCCGAATAGCCGGCGGCGATAAAGCCGCCGTCGCGGGCGAAGAGCGGCAATTCGTCGGCCAGCGCCCGGCCCAGCCGATCGACCAGCACGCCATGCTGGCCTAGCCCGCAGCGGGCCGCGGCGAGAAGCTCGGGCAGCGGCACCAGGCCCGGCTCGGCCAACGTGTGGCGCAACGAACCGGTCTCCCCCAGGGACTGACGCATTGCCGCCAGATCGCGCGGACCGCCGCGGCCGAGGCTCAACCGGGTCAAGGCGCGCTCGAGGTCCGGGCAATGCCGCAGCACTTCGCGCAGCGCCATGCGCTGATCGGCGCAATGGCTGAAATATTCGACCGCGTCGAGGCGGGCGGCGATCGCCGCCGGCAGGGTCAAGGGTGCGGCCAGATGGTCGGCCAGCAGCCGCGCGCCAGCCGCAGTGACGGTGCGGTCGATCGTCGTCAGCAGGCTGCCGCGGCGCTCGCCCGCCGCATTGGCGACCAGTTCGAGATTGCGCCGGGTCGCCGCGTCGATCTGCATGACCGAGCCCGGCATCACCCGGCGCGGCGGTTCGAGGTATGGCGCCCGGCCCTGCTGGGTCAGGCCGACGTAATCGACGAGCGCGCCGGCGGCGGCGATCTCGGCCCGGCCGAAATTGCCGAACCCGTCGAGTGCTGCGACCCCATAGAAATCCTCGAGCCGCCGGCGGGCCATGCCGCTTTCGAAGCGGGGATTGGGCAGCGGGGTCAGAACCGGCTTCCATTCGGCCAAGAGCTCGTAGAGCGCCGGGCGGGTCAGCATCCGCTCGGGCAGCAGGATCTCGCCGGGTGCCAGGCGGGCGAGGTCGCCCGGCAACGCCGGCTCGCTCGACGGCGCTAACGCAAAGGCCCCGGTCGACAGATCGAGCCAGGCGAGCCCGATCTCGCCGCCGGCCTCGGCGAGGCCCACCAGGTAATTGTGCCGGCGGGCGTCGAGCAGCCCCTCCTCGGTCAAGGTGCCGGCGGTCACGACGCGGACCACCGCCCGGCGCACCGGGCCCTTGACGCCGCGGCGTCTCGCTTCGGCCGCGTCCTCGATCTGGTCGCAGATCGCGACCTTGAACCCGGCGCGGATCAGCCGGGCGAGATAGGTCTCGGCGGTGTGGACCGGCACCCCGCACATCGGGATGTCGGCGCCGTCGTGCCGGCCGCGCTTGGTCAGCGCGATGTCGAGCGCCCCCGCCGCCGCCACCGCGTCGTCAAAGAACAGCTCGAAAAAATCGCCCATCCGGAAAAATAAGAGGCAGCCCGGATTGGCCCGCTTGATCTCGTAGTATTGGATCATGACCGGCGATCCGGCGGAGGCGGGGGCGCCGGCATCGAAGCGGGACGGTTCGGTCATCGGCGTAAAGTCATCGAGCGGGCATCGGCAACGGTGCGAGGAGGCGGACAGCGGCGCTCGTTTGACGGTAGCATGGGCCGGAGGCGAGCACGAACCCAAGGCGCGCACGAACCGAGGCGAGCACGAAAGAGAGGATCGGCATGGTCGAGGCCCCGGCATCTTTCCCGGTCGTTCGCGAGGCGGTCGCCTCGTTCCCCGATCGGGGCCACTTCCACCGCGCCGTTTCTGGCCTGCTGGCGGCCGGGTTCGCCGCGAGCGATCTCTCGGTGCTGGCCTCGCACGATGCGCTTGCCGCCGCCGGCGAGCCGGGCGGCGCCGAACGATCGATCGTGCCCGCCGGCCTCAGCGACGAGATCAAATACGTAGCGCCACTTACGGTGGCGGGGATTGTCCTGCTGTCGGGCGGCCCGATCGCCGCCGTGGTGGCGGCATTGGTCGGCGCCGGTCTCGGCGGTGCGGCATTGAAGGAGCTGTTCGACGACTACACCGCGCCGCCCCACAGCGATAATTTCCAGGCGGCGCTCGCCGCCGGTGCGGCGCTCCTATGGGTGCGCTGCGACGACCCCGACCGCGAGCTTACCGCCACCCGGATCCTCGAAGAAGCCGGCGGTCAGCACCTCCACATCCACGGCCGCTCGCTCCAACCTGGAGCAGCAGAGGCTGATCCTTAACTCGCCGTTTAATTGAATCGAGCGCCAGGTTCGAGCTTTTGGCACGGCGCAAAGCCGCTCACTGTTCCTCGGTCCAGCGCACAAAGTCCTCGTCGTAGAGTCCGGCCATCGCCGCTTTGTCTCTCACACGATCGGATCGGGCGGCAGCCAGCGCAGGTCGAGCACCTCCTCGATCGCGAACGGGCACTGTTCGGGAAACGCTTGCTCGGACAGCCGCATTTGATATGCCGCCTTCCGGCGAGCCGACGGATAGCAGCGGTCGAGAATTTCCGCAGGAAAAGCCCGCAAGCTCGGGCTATCTTCGAGCAGAACGGCGATGCCGTCGCGCTGCTCGGCAATCGTCCCGAGCCAACTGGCGGAACGTTTTCCAGGCCGCACCAAGCATTTCAGCAGGTGAATGAGCAGGACGGTCAGGCGGTTCCGTATTTCACGCCGGTCGCTGCGGGCCATGCCTTCGAGCTCCTCGGCGATATTTTCGAGGTCGAGGGCATCGAGCTCGCCGCGCCGGGCATGCCGGGCCTGGTCCTCGAGCCAGGCGACGAAATCGTCCTCGTAATCAGGCGCATTGGCCGGGCGCGTCATCGCAGCCTCCTGGTCCGGTCGCTAGCCGCCGAGATCGAGAGCATAGATTTCCCGCGCCTCGCGAACGCCGCGCAGCCGATGCCGCCCGAGCGGCTTGAGGCCGGCGCTGTTCGCCGTCGCCGCCGCGAGCTCGGCCGACACCAGAACAGGGTAGCCCAAAGGTTCGCATAGGGTCTCGATGCGGGCGGCCTCGTTGACCGCCGGGCCGATCACGGTAAAGTCGAGGCGGTCGGCGGCGCCGACATTGCCGTAGAGCACCTCGCCCAGATGGAGCGCCAGATCGACCGCGGCGACCGGCTTGCCGGCGGCGCCTCGAACCTCGTTCAGGCGGTCGACCGCCCGCATCGCCTCGGCCGCGGCATCGAGCGCATGGCCGCAGGTCTCCTCCCGCGTCCCCTCGACGAACGGGAATATCGCCAGCATTCCGTCGCCGATGAATTTGAGCACCTGGCCCCCGTGGGCCCGCAACGCGGCGGTCAAGGTCTCGAAGGCCTCGTCGAGCATTTCGATCACCGCGAGACCCGGGTTCCGGTCGGCGATCGCGGTAAAGCCGCGGATGTCGGCGTACCACAGGACCGCGCGAATGGCCTCCACCGAGCCGCGCGCCACCGCGCCCTGATGAACCCGCTTTCCGGCATCGGCGCCCAGATAGGCCGCCAGCAGACCCGAGGCGATGGTGTGGCCGGCGTCGGCCATCAGCGCCAGGGACGCCGCGGGCAACACCGCGCGCAGCAGCACGATGTGGTCGTCGTCGAAGCCCTCGGGTCGATCGGTGGTGAACGAGATGCCCACTCCGGAGCCGCGCGAAGCGTCGCCTTGCGCGCCGAACATCACCAGATGGGCGAAATAGTCGGTGCCGCCGGCAGCCGAAACGCCTCTGAGGACCGGGAAGTCGAGTTGCGCCTCGGGTCCCGCCAAGCGGCGCCGCAGGCTCGGCCAAGGCGGCGTTCCGTCCGCCCTCGCTGCTTCCTGGCTCACCAGCCAGGCGAAAGGGCTCTCCAGCCAGTTCTGCTCGTATTCACTGCCGCGTTCGTATTGCTCGGGCTGAATGGTGTTGAGGTCGCGGCGCCAGGTGTAGCCATAGCCACCCCATTGCGGATGCAGGGTGCGCATCCCGGCAAAGGCGCGCCACAGCGGAACGCCGGCCTCGACGAGGCGGCGGCACAGACCGTCCATGACGAGGTCTGCGGTGACGCCGCGCAGGCCTTGGCCTACCGCCCAGACGTGCAGCGCGATGATTTGCCGGCCGAGCACGCCGTCAAAACTCGACGGGCGTGGCGGCGGTGCGTCGCTGACCAAAGGCCGGCCCCCAGGTATTGGATCCAGCTCTTAAGTATGGAGCAGGGGCATCATCTGCAAACAGCTTTCGCCGGCCGTCTCGATTTCGTCGCCGCAGGATGCTAAGCCCTGTCGACCGCAAACCGGAGGCCAAGCGTGCTCGATCGTATTCTGTTGACCAATGACGACGGCATCGATGCGCCCGGACTCGATGTGCTGGCCGGCATTGCCGCCCCGCTCGCCCGCGAGGTGTGGATCGTGGCGCCCGAGCACGACCAGAGCGGGGTCTCGCACGCGGTCAGCCTGCACCACCCGATCCGCCTCAGCGAGCGCGGGAAGCGGCGTTGGGGCGTCACCGGCTCGCCCGGCGACTGCGTGGTGATGGCACTGAGCCATCTGATGCGGGGCACGCCGCCGCAGCTGCTGCTGTGCGGGGTCAACCGCGGCGCCAATCTCGGCATCGAGACGGTATTTTCCGGCACGGTCGGCGGGGCGATGACCGGGATGATGCTGGGGATTCCCTCGATCGCGCTGAGCCAAGCCTGGAGCGACCGCGCCCGGGTCCGCTGGGACACCGCGGCGGCGCTCGGCCCGCAGATCGTGCGCCGGCTGTGCGAGATCGGCTGGGGCATCTCCACCTGCCTCAGCGTCAACTTTCCCGATCTCCCGGCCGACGAGGCCGGGCCGCTGACCCTGGCTCGCCAGGGTGCGGGCAGCGTCGAGGGGATGGACGTCGAGGCGCGGACCGATCCGCGCGGGCTCACCTATTATTGGGTCAAGTTTCGCCGCGGCGAGCGCGACCAGGGTCGCGAAAGCGATATCGAAGCGCTGAACGCCGGCCGTGTCGTCGTCACGCCGCTGCGCTATGACCGCACCGACGAGGAGGCTTATGCGCGTTTGGCGCGATCCTTGCCGCAGCGCGAGGGCGAATGACACCTTCGCCTGCGCTGGGTCAGGGGCGGCCGAGAAAGATCAGGTGCGAGGCGTAGGACAGCCAGACCCGGTGCGCGCGCAGAAAGTCGGCGCCGAGCACGAGATCGGCGTCCTGCAGCCCGAGCGGGGCGACCATGATGACCGGGTCGCGCACGACTTGGCCGGAAATGTCGAGCCGCGTGAAGCGGTGGGCGTGCGATTTGACGGTTTCGGCCGCGGCGCCGCGCAAGGTGGTCACCGGATCGCGCGCCAATTCCGCCCCGGTCACCCCCAACGCGGCTGCCGAGGAGGCATCGAGCGCGGTCAGTTGCGCGCCGGTGTCGATCAGCGCCGCGAGGCGATGCCCATCTAGGGCAACCGGGAAAAACAGGCGATCGTGCAGTGACCGGTTAGCCGCGATCGTCGTGTAGGGCTCGCCCCAGGCCGGCGCGTCGGTCGGGCATGATTGCGGCGCGTAGAGCAGCACGCGCCGATTCGCCAGATCGATGTCGACGTCGAAATCATCGAAAAAATCGGCGCCGAGCAGTCCGTCGAGCGGTCTTCCGTCGACGATCGGCAACGAGACCGAACCGACCAGCACCCTGAAGCCGCGCGTCGTCATGCCGCCGATATCGAAGGCGCGCAGCTTTGCGCTGCCGCCGGCGACCGCGCTGCCGATGCTGCGCATGTGCCGGGCATATTCATAATGGGCGACAATTCCCAGCCGAGTGGCCGCCGCGGCGGTCAGGATCGTGCGTTCGGCCCCGGTGTCGAACAGCAGGTCGGCGGGCAAGCCATTGACCCGCACGGTGACGATCGGGACATTGCCCATCGGGCTTTCGGCAATCTCGGCGCGGCGCTCGGGACGGCAATCCTGCGCCGCGGCGCGAACCGGCCAGGCCCCGGTCGCAATCATCGCCGCCAGCGCCACCGCCAGCGCGCACAGCGCTCGTTTGATAATGATCACCGCAGCGAGCTGCTCGATCGGGTCCGGCCGTCGCGGCGCGTCAGGCGATGACCGCCACCCCCTGCACCTCGACCAGGATTTCCGGGCGCGCCAGACCGGCGACGGTAATCAGCGCGCTCGCCGGAAAGTTGTCGCCGAAGATCTCCTTGCGCAGTTGCGTGAACCGGTCGCCGTAGCGCGCATCGGTGATGAAGACGGTCATCGTGACCATGTCGCCGAGCTTGCCGCCGGCCTCCGCCAGGGTCTGGCCGAGCCGGGCGAACACCTCGCGCACCTGGGCGTCGAAATCGCCGGCGAGCGAGCCGCCGGAGCCGCTGGCGGCGCCGATCTGGCCGGCCAGCCAAACCGTCCGGCCGCCGGCGGTGACCACCGCTTGCGAGTAGGCGCGCGCCTGCGCCGCGTCGCGCCTCAGATACTGCCTGGACGGCTCAGCTCCGCTCGCCCCCGCCATCGCCGCCTCCGTGTGTGCCCGCCGGCGACGAACTTGACTGAGGCCGGCCGGCCTGTCCAGCCGCCAGGACGCAGCATGCCTCACGCAGCAGTCGCGTCGCTGGCCAGGGGCTGAGCGAACCGACCCGTCGGCTGCGGCGCGCCGAGCCGGACGGCCGGCCGCCCGAGGTCTCTGCCGGACGGCCGACGCAGCCTATTTCGGCCCGAGCTGCGCCATATTGAGCCCGCAGCTTACGCAATTGGCGAGGGTGAAGGTGACCGTGCCGCTCTGGTCGTCAACCACGAACATCACCGGCACCCCCTGCTGGTCGAGCCAGACGGTATAATGGGTGTCGCCGGTGACCTGGTATTTCTGGGTGCGGATCGCAGTGCCGTCGATCGTCACCACCGCCGGCTCGCCGCCGCTGACGCGCACCCGCTCGACCTTGCCGGTATCCGGCCGCATCATCGTGTCGGAAGCGAGGAAATTGGACGACCACGGATTGGCCGGGTGCACTGTCGCCGGCGCGGTGATCGTGCCTAAGGGCGAGGTGATGACAAAGCTGTTGCCGCGCGCCTGGCCGTTGACCACGGTCGATTGGGCGCCCTTGCTGGTGACGCCGTGAAATGAGATCAGGCGGCTGCCCTGCCAATGCTCGGTGCGCTGGGCGTCTTCGCGGTAGAGATTGACGCCGAGCATCTTCACGTCGAAATGGGCGCGGGTCAAAACCGTGGTGCCGCCATTCGCCGGCTCGACGGTGTTGACGTAGGTGCCGATATTCCCGAACACCGAATGGGTGACCCGGTAGGTCAGCTGAAACGGCGTGCCGGCGGCAGCCGCCGACCCCACCGCTCCAAGCAAAACGATGACGGCGATCGCGACCAATCCAAAGATTCCCGCGCGGCTGAGCAAGCGCCCCTTGTACGAACCGCCGTTCTTTTCGGTCATGGTGTCTCCCCCGCCCAGATGACCGCCGTCCCGGCAAAAAACCGACCGGCTCTATTAAAGGTAGCGATCTCGGCGCTCTGGTTCAAAGAAAATATTGTGACAGTCGCTGTTTGGACGAGTCTCGACGATTGGGGCGGCGCGTGAACTCGATCTCCGCTTAGTTCGCGGCGGTGGGTGCGTTTCAGGAATATGGTGTGCCGGCTGGAAAACCTATGTTGTCGAATATTCAGAGTGCGCCGATTCGGGCTGATGGCTGGAGTGGTAAAATTGGCGGTGGCGCGAAGCGGCGGGGAGCGTCGTTGCGGCTGGTTCAGCCCGCGGTGGAGGGTTTCTCGCGGACAGTCCTCGCGATCTCCTTCTGCCGGTCGAATTCCTGGCGCCGGTGCTCGATCTCGGCCGCCGAGAGCCGTTCGATGTTCGAGTAGTCGAGCTTCCACGTCGAGTCCTCGCTCCAGAGCAGCGGCGATTGCACCGTCGTGCGCGGCGCCGGCGCGGCTTCGAGGATGCGCAGCGCCAGTTCCATGGTGAACGCCTGCGATTGGGGATCGTTCGGGCGTCCCGCCGCATTGCCCAACGGGAAATCGCTGAACAGAAAGCGCGGCACCCCGCAATATTCGACGATGTCCTTGGCGCACCCCATGACCACGGTGGCGATGCCTCTTTCTTCCAAATGCCGGGCGGCCAGGCTCACGGTCTGGTGGCACACCGGTCAGTTGGCGACAAGGATGGCGGCGTCGACCCGGTCCTCCCGGCAGCGCGCCAGCAGCTCCGGGCAGTCGCGGTCGAGGGTCGCACGCTGGCTGCGGTTGGTCGGGATGCCGTGAAAGCGGCGGGCCGCTTCGCCAATTCGGCCGGCCGCCGCCATCTGCCGCAATTGGCCCAGCGGAAACCAGGTGCCGGCGTCCACGGCGGTAGTGTGCGCCCGGTCGTAGGCGACATGGGAAATCCGCAGATCGGGATCGGCAGAGCTGTCGCCGGAATAGACCCGGTAAAATTTGGCGGCGGCGTTATAGGGGGCACCTGGGCCTTGCTCGCCCTTGTCCGGCTGGTAGGGCGTCGCGGTGGTGACGAGGGCGATCCGGCATTCGGCGAGCCGCCTCGGCAGCGGGCGGAACGGGACCGCGGCATAGTGCGCCCAGCGATAGGGCGGCCCATAGCCGAGCCCCTGATAGTAGTCGCGGATCCGCTCCATGTAGGGGATCGGCGCGTCGTCCTCGGCGGCGAAGCCGAGCCCGCCTTCCTGCTCACTCATGGGCGAAGCCGAAGAGCTGGTGGGCGTTGCGGTGCAGGATCTGGTCGACCGTCGCCTGCGGCAGCCCGAGCCGCTGGATATAGGCGAAGGTCTCCTTGTAGGCCTCGTAATCCTGCAGCACCGGATAGTCGCTGCCGGTCACCAGGTGGTCGGCGCCAAAGGCTTCGAGCGCGCAGGTGAAGGCCGCCTTCGAGCCGTAGCACACGGTGTCGTACCAGAACCGCTTGGCGGTGACGCTCGGCGCTTCGGCGAGGTTGGGATGGCCGCTCGGGCTCTGGCCCTGCTGGTCGAGGCGGTTGAGCAGCATCGGGATCGGGCCGCCCAGATGCGGCACGATAAAGCGGATCTTCGGATAGCGGTGCGGGATCTGTCTGGCGATCATGTGCAGAACAAAGGTCGCATCCTCGAGCGAGGTCCCGACCGACCCGGTATAGCGGTAGCCGGTGATGAACGGCGAGCAGATGCCGGTGCCGGCCGGATGGACGAACAGGATCGCGCCGCGCCGGTTCATCTCGGCATAGATCGGCTCGAACTCGGTTTCGGCGACCGACCGGTTCAGGCAGATGATGTTCATGTTGACGCCGACGCAGCCCAATTGGTCAAAGCCGCGCTCCATCTCCTTGAGGGCGGCGTCGATATGCGGCAACGGCAGCATCACGTAGGAGGCGATGCGCTGCGGGTAGCGATGCGCCAGGTCGGCGTAGCCGTCGTTCAGCATCTGCACCGCTTTGACGCCTTCCGCCTCGTCCGGCAGATAGGGCGGATGGTTCGGCGACAGCACCTGCTTTTCGACCCCGGCGGCGTCCATCAGCTCGAGCCGCCCGCTGATGTCCTCCGGCGAATCCGAGAACGGGTGGAGTGCCATCCCGCGCTTGACCGGCAGATGAACCGGCGACGCAAACCGGTCGCCCATGAACTCGCTGAAATTCTTCGGCGTGTAATGCGCATGCACATCGACGATCATGACGGGTTTCCTGCATTGCCGCTGTTTGCGCCGAACATGATCCGGGCATTGCCGGCGGGCAACAAGTTTCGCCCGCGCGCTCGCGGCCAAAACCGGCCCGCAGCCGGTAGGATATAGCGGTTGCTTCGCTTTACGGTTGTCGAACTTGACAGTCTGCACGCCCTTGCCCCATTGAGCGCGAGGCGTCATCAATCCGCAACCGGGGCCGCAACCGGGCGATGACCGGCACGAAACTTGCCTTGGATCAGGGAGGAGGAGCCGCGATGGGCGACGAGACGGACCTTGTGCAAACCCCACCGAGCCGCCGCCGGGTGCTCGGCTGGAGCGCTGCCGGCGGGATCGCGACGATGCTGGCGCCGTCGCCGTGGCGGGCCGCGTTCGGCGCGGCCGAGCCGTACAAGATCGGCAGCCTGCAGCCTTTGACCGGGGTCGCGGCGTCGGGCGGCAAGACCGCGCTCGTCGGCATCCAGATGGCGGTCGACCGGATCAACAAAATGGGCGGCATCAACGGCCGGCCGGTCGATCTGATCGTGGCCGACGACGAATCCAAACCCGATGTCGGGCGCCGTGCGATCGAAAAGATGGTCGACGAAGACAAAATCGACGCCCATGTCGGCGGTTTTCTGTCGAATGTCTGTCTCGCCTGCTCGCCGGTCTGGGAAGACCACCAGCTCGTCAACATGATCGGGGTTTGCCTCGACACCACATTGACCACGACAAAGTGCAACCGCTACACCTTTCGCAGCTTCGACTATGCCCCGGCGCAGGCGGTCGCGTTCGCGCCCTATCTGGTCAACAAGCTCGGCAAGAAGTGGCACATCATCTACGCCGATTATGCCTGGGGCCAATCGACCCGCGATGCCTATGCAGAACAGATCAAGAAGCAGGGCGGCGAGGTCGTTGGCGGCACCGGCATCCCGCTCGGCACCGCCGACACGACCCCGTTCCTGGCCAAGATCAACGGCGATTTCGACGGGCTGTTCGGGATCTCGTTCGCCACCGACGGCATCACCTTGGCCAATCAGCTCTACGATCTCGGCCTGACTAAAAAATACAAATGGGCCGGCGACGGCGCCATCGCCGAATCGACCAATCTGCCGGCGCTGGGCCACAAGATCGAAGGCTTTGTCGGCATCAACCGCTACCTGCCGGTGTTCGACCCGCCGCTCGACACCCCAGCCAACCACAAGTTTTTTAATGACGCGGTCGCTCGGCTCAAAAAAATCGATCCCTCGGGACCGCTCCCTGACCGCTACACCCAGTCGAATTACGAGGCGATGAACGCGCTCAAGCTCGGCATCGAAAAGTCAGGCTTCCAGGGCCGCGCCGACACCCCGAAGCTGATCGCCGCCCTCGAAGGGCTGAAGATGCAGGAGGGCGATGACTTCCCGCAGGGTGACAAGACCCTGCGCAAGGAGGATCACCAAGCGTTCCTGCGGGAGTTCCTGTTTGTGATCAAGGGCGGCAAGCCGCACATCCTCGAAACCGTCCCGTGGCAGAAGACCCTGGTGCCGCCGGCTTGCACGTTTGCCTAGGTGGCTGCCGAAGTTTTAGGCACGACGTCCACCCCGACCGGCGATGGCCGGGGATCGGGTTCGCCTCCGATCTCGAGCACCCAGGCCCCGATCTTGAGCACCCAAGCCCTGAGCGTGCGCTTTGGCGGGCTGGCGGCGCTCGACAATGTCGATTTCGCGGTGGCGGCGGGCGAGCTGCGCGCCGTCATCGGCCCGAACGGGGCCGGCAAGAGCACCTTTTTCAATTGCCTGACCGGGGTATTGCGCCCGACCTCGGGCCAGATCCGGTTCGCCGGCGAGGACATCACCGGGCTCTCGCCCGACCGGGTGTCGAAGAAGGGGATCGCCCGCTCGTATCAGATCACCAACATCCTGCCCAACGCCACCACCCTCGAAAACGCCCGCATCGCCGCCCAGTCGCGCCGCCACGGCTGGAACCTGCTGCGCCATCACCGCGCCTTTCGCGACGTCATCGAAAAGGCCGAGGCGGCGCTGGCCGCGGTGGGCCTGCTCGGCAAGGCGCACGAGCTCGCCGCGAACCTGTCGCATGGCGAGCAGCGCAATCTCGAAATCGGCATCGCGCTCGCAACCGAGCCGCGGCTGTTATGTCTCGACGAGCCGACCGCCGGGATGAGCGCGGCCGAAACCCACGAGACGATCGAGCTGGTGCGCCGGATCGCCCGCGACCTGACGATCCTCATTGTCGAGCACGACATGGAGGTGGTGATGCAGCTGGCGAACCGGATCACCGTTCTGCACTATGGCCGCATCCTGGCCGAGGGAGCGCCCTCGGAAATCCAGCAGAACCCGCTTGTGCTCGAAGTCTACCTCAAGACATGAGCCCGGCGGCAGACACGGCCCCAGCGGCGGCAGAGGCCGCAGAGCCGCTGCTCGAGGTCGACGACATCCACAGCTACTACGGCAAGAGCCATATCCTGCACGGCATCTCGCTCGCCGTCGGCGCGGGCGAGGTGGTGGCGCTCCTCGGCCGCAACGGGGTCGGCAAGAGCACGACCCTGAAAGCGATCATGGGCCTCGTCCAGCCGAGCCGCGGCCGGGTGCGGTTCGCCGGCGGGGCGATCACTGGCCTGCCGCCGCACCGGCTGGCGCGGCTGGGGATCGGCTATGTCCCCGAGGAGCGGCGGATCTTCCGGCTCCTGACGGTGATCGAGAATCTGCGCACCGGGCTCGACCGCCACGGCGTCGGCAAGGAGCGCAAGAAGGCGCTCCTCGACAAGGTCTACGAGTTCTTCCCGGTGCTGGCCGAGCGGCGCAACCAGGCCGGCGGCACCCTCTCCGGCGGCGAGCAGCAGATGCTGGCGATCGCCCGCGCGATGATGCTCGAACCCCGGATCATCCTGCTCGACGAGCCGACCGAGGGGCTGATGCCGCGCATGGTCGGGCAGATCCGCGAAATCATCGGGGTGCTGCGCCGCGACGGGGTGGCGGTGCTGCTGGTCGAGCAGAACGTGCCGCTGACCCTCTCTGCCTCCGAGCGGGTCTACATCCTCGAAAAGGGTGTGGTGCGCCATCACGCCCGCTCGAACGAACTGCATGCCGATGACGGCATCATCCACCAGTATATGGGCATTTGAGATATGGGAATTTGAGGTGGGCGTTCCGTTGCAGCAGGTGCTGATCCAGACCGTCAACGGCATCGTCACCGGCATGATCCTGGCGCTGGTGGCCTCGGGCCTGACCCTGATCTTCGGGATCATGGACGTGGTCAATTTCGCCCATGGCGAATTGTTCATGCTCGGCGCCTATGTCGGGGTATTGACGATGGCGGCGACCGGCAATTTCTGGCTGGCGCTGATCGCCGCCACGATCGCGATCGCGCTGCTCGGCGCGGTGATCTATCTGACCACCCTGCGCCCGCTGCTCGGCCGCGATCCGTTGACCACGATCCTCGCCACCTTCGGCATCTCACTGGTCTTGCAGAATTATGCGCTGTGGCAGTTCGGCCCGGTGGCGCGCAAGATCGCCGAGCCGATCACCGGCCATTTCACCCTCTTTTATCTCCAATATCCGTGGTACCGGGTGGTCATCGCGCTGATCTCGGCGGCGATCATCGGCGGCCTCTGGCTATTCCTCAAATTCGGCACCTGGGGCATCTGGATCCGGGCCACGACGCAGGACCGGGTGATGGCCCAGGCGATGGGGATCCCGGTGCCGTCGGTGCTGACGACCGTGTTCGCCATCGGTGCCGCGATGGCCGGGGCGAGCGGCGTCTTGTTCGGGCCGCTGACCGCGGTCGATTCCTCGATGGGGGTGGACTGGATCCTGAAGGTGTTCATCGTCGTCGTGGTCGGCGGCATGGGCAGCCTCGCCGGCTCGATCGCCGCCGCCCTGATGATCAGCCTGCTCGAAGCCTATGCCTCCCTGTGGGTCAGTCCGGCGCAGGCGGTCATCGTCTCGTTCGTCGTGCTGATCTTGACCCTGCTGTTCCGCCCGACCGGGCTGTTCGCCGCGACTGGCCGATGAGCCGGCGACCGAGCCTGGTCTATTGGACCGGGTTTGCCGTAATCCTGGCCTTGCTGATCGTGGCGCCATTGGTGCTGCCCGAATTCTGGCGCCGCTTTGTGACCGAGATCCTGATCTGGGGTCTTTTGGCGATGTCGTCCGACATCCTGATCGGCTACACTGGGATGGTTTCGTTCGGCCAATCGGCGTTTTTCGGTCTCGGCATGTACGGCGCCGCCGCCGCCCTCCTCAGCGTGGCGCCCCCCAATCTGTGGCTGGCCCTGGTCTATGGGCTGGCTGGGGCCGCCGCCGCCGCCGGCTTTGTCGCCTATTTCTCGACCCGGCTGCGCGACATCTACTTTGCCATCACGACCCTGATCTTTTCGCAGATTTTCTACGTGATCATCTTTACCTGGACCGCAGTGACCGGGGGCGAAAACGGGCTGACCTTCGATCGCCCGGCTTTGGCCGTACCCGGTCTCTTTTCAATCCGCTTTACCGCGACCACCCTGCACTGGTTCGTGCTGGCGATGGTGGCGGGGTCGTATCTGGCCCTGCGCCGCATCACCCAGTCGCCGTTCGGCATGGTGCTGCAATCGATCCGCGAGAACGAGGCGCGCACCCGCGCCATCGGCTATCCGGTCGAACGCTACAAGATCGTGGCGGTCATGCTGTCGGGGTTGTTCGCCGGGCTTGCCGGGGTGCTCTACGCCCTGCAGAACGAATTCGCCGCCCCCGATTTCGTGTTTTTTCTGGTTTCCGGCGAGGCGGTGATCTTCAACGTTATCGGCGGCGTCGGGACCCTGGTCGGACCGATCGTCGGCGCCGCGTTCTTTCTGCTGCTGCGCGAGGGGCTGTCGCGGTTTTTCACCGAATTTTATCTGATCCCGCTCGGCGCGATCTTTGTGGCGATGGTGATCTTCATGCCGCAAGGGCTCCTCGGCTTCATGCGCCGCTGGCTCAACCAGTAGCCGCCGTTCCGCCTGGCCGCCGCCGACTGCGGCAGCCCTGCCCAATATTTGTGCGACGCATCATTTGGAGCTGCCATACCCCGGAACTCCCGTCATATTTTCTATTGCGCCGCAGCATAAGTCGCGGATAATTGGCGCGGGACAGGGATCAGAGGCCCGACCATGACCGACACATTGTTTTCGCATCAAAAGGCGAATGCCCCGGAAGCCCGGTACGCCGAGGATGGCCTGCGCGCTTTTTTCGCCTACCGCGACATGGGCATCATCGAGGCGACCCACGGCAAATTGCGGGTGCAGCTGGTCCGCGCCGCACGACCGGCTTCGCAGGCGAAGGGCGGCACCGGGTTTCACATGCACACCGCGGACATCCATGTCGTCTACATGGTCTGCGGCTGGGCCAAATTCGATTACGACGGGGTCGACACCCTGGTCGAGGCCGGCGACTGCGTCCACCAGCGCCCGGGCATCATCCACAATCTCTACGACTGGTCGGACGACATGGAGTTCATGGAGATCATCGCCCCGGCCGATTTCGCCACCACCGAAATCACCCAGCCGGCAACCGTTATCGCGCGCTGAGCAGGCGGCAGGCCGGGCGGTCCAGGCAAGCCAGGGCGGCGTTTCAGTCGCTGGCGTAGACGACGTTTCGCAGCATCGGATAGATAAAGCTGTTCCAGCGCTGGCCATTGAAGACGCCGTAATGGCCGACGCCGGTCTGCACGTGGTGGCGCTTCATGTAGGGCCGCAGACCGGTGCACAATTCCTGGGCAGCGAGCGTCTGGCCGACGGCGCAAATGTCGTCGCGTTCGCCTTCGACGGTAAACAGCGCGGTGCGCCGGATCGCCTGCGGATCGACCCGCCGCCCGCGCCATTGCAGCTTGCCCAATGGCAAGGCGTGCTGCTGGAACACGCGCTCTACCGTCTGCAGATAGAATTCGGCCGGCAGGTCCATCACCGCCAGGTATTCGTCATAAAACTTGCGGATCGCCGCCGCCCGCTGCGCATCGCCATTGGCGATATGGCAGAACAGGTCGAGCTGGGCCTTGACGTGACGGTCGAGGTTCATGCTCATAAAAGCGGCAAGCTGGGTGAAGCCGGGGTAGACGCGGCGCCAGGCGCCATTGTAGCGCCACGGCACGGTATCGATCAGGGCGCCCTCGAACCAGCCGATCGGCCGGCCGGTCGCCAGCCGGTTGACCTCGGTCGGGTTGATCCGGGTATCGATCGGCCCGGCCATCAGGGTCATGCTGCGCGGCTGCGCCGGATGGCCGTCCTCGGCCATGATCGCGACTGCCGCCAGCGCGGCGACGCAGGGCTGGCAGACTGCGACCAGATGCGCGCCGGGACCCAGCACTTCGAGAAAGGTGACGAGGTGCTCGATGAAGTCGTCGAAATCAAAATGGCCGTGGCGCAAGCCGACGTCGCGGGCGTTGTGCCAGTCGGTGATGTAGACGTCATGCTCGGCCAGCATCGTGCGCACGGTGCCGCGTAAGAGCGTAGCGAAATGCCCCGACATCGGCGCCACCAGCAGAACCCTGGGCTGCGCCGCGGCCAGCTCCTTTTCAAAGCGCAGCAAGGTGCAGAACGGTGTGCGATGAACCGCGACCTCGCGCACCGCGACCGGGCGGCCGGCGACCTCGACCTGGTCGATGCCAAAGGCCGGGCGGCGGTGGCTCAGCCCGGCGCGGGCGATCAGTTCGCACAGTGCTGCAACCGCCCGCTGCACCTCGTTTTGCGAAGGATCGGAACGCGAAATATCGGGTCGAGACGTGTCCGGGCGAGGCGCATCGGGCGGCGCCGGCATCAGCGCTGCGGCGGCCATGCCGGCCAGGCTGCGCAATGGTGCGACTGCATCGGTGAAGGCAAGAAAATTCCGGTACATCGTTCGCCCTGTCCGCGCTGCCGCCAAACCCCGAAGAATAAAGGATTCGACTGCCCGATGCGAGATGGTTTGCCGCCGCGATCCCGGCTGTGGGACAATGCGCTCGCGCCCCGCGCGCCGGCCATGAAAGGAGCACGGCGATGACCGAAATCGTATTGACGATCAGCAGCAAGAACTATTCGTCCTGGTCACTGCGCGGCTGGCTGTTGTGCAGGATGGCGGGGATCGAATTCGCCGAGCAGACGGTGCCGGTCGACGACCCGACCAACCGCGCCGAATTGCTGCTGCTGTCGCCGTCGATCCTGGTGCCGTGCCTGACCCACGCCGGGGTTCGGGTCTGGGACACGCTGGCGATCGGCGAATATCTGCACGAGCTGAACCCGAAAGCCGGATTGCTGCCGGCCGAGCGCGCGGCCCGCGCCCGCTGCCGCTCGATCTGCGGCGAGATGCATTCGGGGTTCGCCAATTTGCGCTCGGCATTGCCGATGAACCTCAAGGCGCGGCACCCCGGCTTCAAGGTATGGGCCGGGGCGCAGGCCGATATCGACCGGATCGCGGCGATTTGGCGCGAGTGCTTCGCCGAGCATGGCGGCCCGTATCTGTTCGGATCATTGACGATGGCCGACGCGATGTATGCGCCGGTGGCGACCCGCTTTCACACCTATGACGTCAAGCTCGACCGCGACTGCAGCGCCTATTGCGAGCGCGTCATGGCCTTGCCCGACATGGTCGCCTGGCGCGAAGCGGCATTGGTCGAGCCCGACGGATTCGAAGAGCTCGACATGGAGTTCTGAGCGGTTGCAGTGCCAATGGACGCAATGATGCCGGCTTAGGCCGACGGCATTGCCGGCGCGCCCCGCCGGCGCATCAGTCGTCCATCACCGGGTCAACATGACAGGCGGCGCCGGCCGCTCGCGGGTAGGGCCGTCGGCTGAGCGTCAGACACACTGCGGCGACGATCAGATAGCCGAGCGCCACCGGCGCCGGATTGCCGATGCCGAGCGCGGTCCTGTGATGAAGCCGAAAAAGTCTGCGCCCAGGCGGCGATGTTCGGCAGGAGGGCAAGAAACGGGCCAATAGGCGGGCGCAGCCGAACGCGCTTCGGTCCAGCGATTCTGTGCGCCGCCCGTTCCGCGTGCTAATGATCGAGCGCTTGCTGCCGCGCTGCCGCCGCCGGCGGCACCCCGGGTCGGCCCGAGAGGGAGTTTCGATGTCGAGCACCACCCCGCTTTCCGGTCTCGTCGTGATCGAGATCAGCCAGAGCGTCGCCGCCCCCTATGCCGGGATGATCCTTGGCGAACTCGGCGCCGAGGTGATCAAGATCGAGAACCCGCGCACCGGCGACGCCGCCCGCGGCTGGGGCCCGCCCTTCGCCGCCGGGGCCGCCACCTGCTTTCACGCGGTCAACCGGGCAAAACGCGGGATCACCATCGACCTTGCCGACCCGGCCGAGGTCGAAAAGCTAAAGGCGCTGGTGATCGGCCGCGCCGACGTCCTGATCCACAATTTGAAATTCGGCGCGCTCGACCGCTTTGGCCTGTCGGCGACAAGCTTGACTGCCGAGAAGCCGGGCCTCGTCTATTGCAACCTCGGCGCGTTCGGCGCGGTCGGGCCGCTGCGCGAGCGGCCGGGCTACGATCCGCTGATGCAGGCCTATGGCGGGCTGATGAGCCTGATGGGCGAGGATGGGCGGCCGCCGGTGCGCGTCGGCGTGTCGATCGTCGACCTCGCCACCGGGATGTGGTCGGTGATCGGCATCCTCGCCGCACTCAACGAGCGGCGCCGCACCGGCCGCGGCGGCGTGGTCGACACCTCGCTCTACGAGACGGCGATCGCCTGGATGTCGATCCCGATCGCCGCCCATCTGGTCACCGGCGAGGTTCCGACCCGGCAGGGATCGGGGGTCGACATGATCGTGCCGTACCAGGCCTTTGCCGCGGCCGACGGGTATCTGATGGTGGCCGCCGGCAACGACAATCTGTTTCGCCGGCTGTGCACCGCGATCGGCCGCCCCGAGCTGGCGCTCGACCCGCGCTTTCGCACCAACCAGGACCGAGTGGTCAACCGCCCGACCCTGATCGCGATCCTCGACGCCAGCTTCGCCGCAGAGCCGATGGCGCTGTGGGCCGCCCGGCTCGATGAGGCCGGCATCCCGAACGGTCCGATGCAGACGGTCGACCAGGTGGTGGCCGATGCCCAGACGGCGGCCCTCGGCATGATTCAGCGGTTCTCGGCGAGCTCGGCCGCCGACCCGCTGGCGCTGGTGGGCCTGCCCTTGTCGTTCGACGGGGTCCGACCGCCCTTCGCCAAGCCCGCGCCGGCGCTCGGCGAGGACGATGCCCAGATCTTCCGCCCCCGGTGACGGCTTTGGCGATGGCCGAGCGGCGGCGCCCGATCCTGCCCGCGCTGTTCGCCGCGCTGCTCTTGTTCGCGGTGCTGGGCGCGTGTTCCCAAATGGCTCCGCCCGGATCGGCGGCGGTGCCTGATGGCGCGGTCGAAGTGCGCGAGTCGGGGCGGTTTGTCACGCTGGTCGGGCCAAAGGCGCAGCACGCAGCACCCTTTCTCGGCACGCCCGGCACCAATTTTTACTGTCTGCGCAGTTTTATCGATCGCCGGAACGCGGAGAGCGTGAACCAGCTTTATGTTTCCGACAGCTATGACGGAGCCGAGCGGAATTGGGACGCGGCGCACGATGCCACCGGCCATCCGCTGGTCTTTATTCCGATCAGCCGGCACGAGATCACCTGTGCGACCGGCTGCTCCTATGTCGAGGAATTCGCCGCGAACATACCCGAAAGCGAATTGCGCGCGAACCCGGATGGATTGACGGTGGCCTTTACCGACGCAGCCGGCGGCGAAAAGACGATTAGCGTCTCAGCCGGCCAGATCGCGGCGCAGCTGGCTGCTGTCGAAGCGCAACGGCGCGCGGTTCTGCCCGCTGCGGCGTCGGTCGAAGCAACGCCATTGCCTGCGGCGGCTCACCAGCCGGAATAGGCGTTTTCCTGGGCCTGCTCAAACGCCGCCCGCATGTCTTGGCAGGCGCGCGAGTTCGGCGCCATTACATCGTCCGCGCCAGCGCAGCTCGGGTCGTGGCGGGGAATGATGGCGCCGGCCAGGTTCGCCTCGCGCGGCGACACGCCGTGGCGGGACGCCAAGGCCTGCACCCCGGCGAACAGCAGCACGAAAATGAACGCCATCGCCCAGGCCGCGGCAACAGTCCGCCACATCCCGAACGG
Organism: Allostellaceae bacterium; assembly: GCA_036008325.1. GTDB lineage: Bacteria > Pseudomonadota > Alphaproteobacteria > ATCC43930 > CGMCC-115725 > AP-15. The sequence continues at coordinate 17,394 of DASYNW010000176.1, read as the reverse complement.
TTTCTCGGCGGAGCCCCGCTCGCGCCCGCTGACGATTTCCTCCGGCATGCCCGCACCTGCAAAATTCACCCAGTATTGCAGTGCAATAAATAGGCAAGCGCCGGTGACCGACACACCCCTCGTTTGGCATGGCTGTCTTGCGCTCACATTGGCGTGACCGCGGCTGGCCGCGCCGACGCCCGGCCGATGCCATCGAGCCGCGTGATTTGCATCGAGCCGCGGCGCCGGATCAGTCGAATGCGAGCATCAGCGCTGCCGCCCGTGCCCGGATCTCGTCCGGCAATGGCGCCGGCCGGCGCGCATCGAGATCGAGCTGCACCCCGAACTGGCCGAGGCGGGCGAGTTCCTTGCCGGTGCGCGGATCGGCCATGCGATGCACCAGGCGGGCCGACGAGCCGCCGAGATGAGCGATCCCGGTCTCGACCAGATACGGCTGGCCGAGCCGCGGCGCCTCGACGAGCCGCAGGGCCAGCTCAAAGGTCGAGAACCCGCGGCGATGCGTCTCCATATAGTCGCGGCCCATGCCGATCGCTGCCGCCGCCTGCAGCAGCGCATCGGTAAATCGATGCACAAAGGCGGCGAGCGAGAAACGCCCGTACTGGTCGAGATCGGTGGGCTCGACCCGGCCGCGCGCGCTGGCGATGGCCCCGGCCATGCTCCGCGGTTCGGGGCGCTCTTCGGCGGCGGGTCCTTCCCACACTGCGAGCCCGCGCCCGATCGCCTCGCGCCGCCCGGCCGGGAACCGCAAGGGAGGCAATTCCCATGTCTCCTCGATCCACGTCACCCGCTCGCCGCTCGCCGAATCGACGACGCGGTGCCCGAGCCGCAATTGCGGGTCGACCCCGACCGCGGCGCTGTCGACATGAAAGCTGTCGCCGGCCCGCAGCTCGCGCACGAAGCGCAGATTGAACCGGCGGGTAAACGCGCCGTCGCGCAACAGATCGGCGAGGCCGAGGACTTCGGCAATGCTCGCGGCAGCCTGATCGACGCGCCCGAGATAGCAGGCGATTGTGAAGTGCTCGGTGACGTCGCATTCCCAAGGCGCCACCGTGCCGCGATAGGTCTCGGTCCATCCGGTCATTCGGATGACCAAGGCTTTAGAGGTGCGCCCCGCGCCGCGCTCATGAGATCCGCCATTGCCCATCGGGTTGCAGGCAGCTGTTCAGCCTGTAGTGCTCCGGAGCGACCGGCATCTTCCGCGTCGCCAAGGTATAGCCGATCGATTCGCAACGTCGGCCGTTGACGCTGTATTTTCTGACCAGCGTTATGGTTCCGTAATTGCCCGAATCGGGATTACTCCACGAGGCGGTCGCGCCCACGCTCCGGCCGTGAATCTTAGCGTCGACAATGCCGCGCATGATGGAGAGGTCGTTCTTGGTCAGCTCGATGTTCGATTTCATTCCGGGGCCGAGAAACTGTGCCTCGGCCGGCAGCGACACGAATAGAAGCATCGCCGCCACGATCGCCTTCGACGGCATCGACATTGCTCTTCTCCACCGGCTGCGGCGTTCTCGTTCGGTCGAACCTGCCGCCGCGGCGCGATCGAGGTCAACAAAAAACCCCAAAGCACGTTCATGGACCTGCGCCAAAGTCGCTGGCTTGGTTATCTGATTGGGCATGGTTATCTATCGATGCCGAGATCGGCAGCGGGCGTTTAACGCAAATTGGCAACGGCGGCGGCGATGACGCAGCGGATCTTATCTCGACCCGGCTACGCTGGCGGCCTGCGGGTATACCGCGACGGGGCGACGCGCGCGGCGAGCGCGGCGGCGCTCGGCATTCTGCTCGGCTGCAGCGCCTGCGCCGCGACGCCGGGCGGATCGCCGACCGCGGTCAATGCCGACCCCGACAACGACCCCGCCGAGCCGGTCAACCGGGCGATCTTCAAAGCCAATCTCGCGGCCGATCACGCGGTCCTGCACCCAGTGGCCCAGGCCTATGTCGACCATGTGCCGCGGCCGGTCCGCGAGGGCGTCCACAACGTCGTGCAAAATCTCCAGGAGCCGGCGACCGTGGTCAACGATCTGCTTCAAGGACATGTCGGCGAGGCTTGGCAGTCGGTCCGGCGGCTCGCGGTCAATACCACGGTCGGCGCCGGCGGCGTCGTCGATGTCGCCAAGATGTGGGGTCTGCCGCCGCACAGCGCCGATTTCGGCGAGACCTTGGCGATTTGGGGCGTGCATGAAGGGCCGTTTGTCGAATTGCCGTTGCTCGGCCCGTCGAACCCGCGCGATGCGGTGGGCACCGTGGTCGACCTCGCGCTGAACCCGCTGAGCTATGTCGGCGGCGCGCCGGCGACTTATGCGAGCGTCGCCGCCGGCGGCGCCAATGTCGTCGATGCCCGCGCCCGGCATCTGAAGGACCTCGACGAATTGGAGCGCAACTCGCTCGATTATTACGCCGAGCTGCGCAGCGTCTACCGGCAGCACCGGGATGCCCAGATCGCCGCGGCAAAGGCGAAACAGCCCGCGCAAGGGCATGTCGACATCACCTTCCCCAACGACAAGTAAGATGCGCGTCAGCGGCGCATATAGGGCGGAAACAATTCGTCGGGATCGTTGACCCACACAAACGGGATGCCGTGCACATCGGCGCACTCGACCGCGTGGCGAAATTCGATTGCGACCGGGGCATCGGGCCGGCTCTGATCGACGAGGGTCGACTGCCCGTGGGCAAGGCGCCAGCTGCCGATGATGCGCCCGGGATCGGTCGGGCTGCGGGAGACCCTGAATTCGATCAGCCTGGCCCCATAGGCTTCTTCCTTGCCCTCGATGACCGCAACCACCGCCCTCTCCTGTCTGCCTGCTGGCGCCGCCGCCGGCTTCATCAAACGCGCCGGGGAAAATGGTAGCGGGAGAGGGATTTGAACCCCCGACCTTGGGATTATGATTCCCCTGCTCTAACCAGCTGAGCTATCCCGCCGCTCGCGGGCCGGATATAGGAGATCGGCCGATAAGGGTCAAGCCGGGGTCAACCTGGGATCAACCCGCCGGGGCCGGCGCCGGCCGCCGGATCCAGCCGCCGCCGAGCACCCGCTCGCCATCGTAAAGGACCGCGGCCTGGCCGGGCGCCACCGCTTGCGCCGGCTCGGCGAAGACGAGCTCAGCCGCGCCGGGCATCGCACCCGGGTAGAGCCTAGCCCCCAGCGGGGACTGGGCCGAACGCAGCTTGACCGCGAGCGCCGTGCCTGCGGCGGGCGGTGGATCACGCGCCAGCCAGTTGAGCTCGGCGAGCCAGACTCGGGTTTCGTCCAGCGCGGCGCGCGGCCCGACCACAACCCGGTGCTTCCCGGGCTCGATCGCCAGCACAAAGAGCGGCTCGGCCGCGGCGATCCCCAGCCCCTTGCGCTGACCCACGGTGAAATGGGCAATGCCGCGATGGCGGCCGAGCACCCGCCCGCTGTGGTCGACGATATCGCCCGGCTCGGCGGCTTCCGGGCGCAGCCGCCCGACCAGTGCGGCATACGAGCCCTGCGGCACAAAGCAGATGTCCTGACTGTCGGGCTTGTCGGCGACCGCGAGGCCAAAACGCCGGGCCAGCGCGCGGGTTTCGTCCTTGGCGAGACCGCCCAGCGGAAAGCGCAGGAACTCAAGCTCGGCGCGGGTCGTGGCGAACAGAAAATAGCTCTGGTCGCGGGCGCCGTCGCGGGCGCGGTGCAGCTCGGGCCCGGCGGGGCCGGCCACCCGGCGCACATAATGCCCGGTCGCCAATGCCGAAGCGCCGAGATCACGGGCTGTGCCCAGCAGGTCTCGGAACTTGATCCGCTGGTTGCAGCGGATGCACGGCACCGGGGTTTCGCCGCGGCGATAGGATTCGGCGAAATCCTCGATCACCGCGGCGCGAAAGCGGCTCTCGTAATCGAGCACGTAGTGGGCGATGCCGAGCCGGCGGGCGACCTCGGCCGCGTCATCGATGTCGCGGCCGGCGCAGCACGCCCCCTTGCGGCCGATCGCGGCGCCGTGATCGTAAAGCTGCAAGGTGATGCCGACCACCTCAAAGCCGCGCTCGGCTAGCAACCCCGCCGTCACCGAGGAATCGACCCCGCCCGACATGGCGACGACGACGCGGTGATCGGCCGGGCTGCCCGGAAGATCGAGATCAAGATCGAGGGAAACGGCGCTCATGCGCGCAACTATAAAGACCTCTGCATCAGCCGCAACCGGCGTGGCCGGGCCGGGCCGCGGGTCAGCCGGCCAGGGCGCGCTCGATTGCCGCCACCAGCTGGCGGGTGCGATACGGCTTGCGGACAAAGACCTCTTCCGGCCGCGGCAGGCGCCGCTTCAGCGCGGGGTGGCCGACATAGCCGGAAGTGAACACGAACTTGATGTCGCGCCGCAGCCGGCGGGCCTCGTCGGCGAGCGCGAGGCCGTCGAGCCTTCCCGGCATTACCAGATCGGTGAAGACAAGGTCGATCCCGTCCTCGCGCTGCAGCAGCGCCAGCGCTTCGTCTCCGCTGGCCGCGACCATCGTGCGATAACCCAGCGATTCCAATAAATCGGCGGCGAGATCGCGCAGTTCCGGCTCGTCGTCGACGACAAGGACGCTGGCCGCCCCGCCTGACGCCCGAAACTCCGACACCGCGACCTCCATCTCGCGGCATTGGCGCGCCGCCCGGAGATAACAGCGTTGTGCCCCAGCAGTTCCGCAAGGTCCTCGGCGCCAGTGTCGCAGGCGCAGTGTCGCAGGGCGGGCGCCGTCAGCGGCCGGCGTCGAGCCCCATCTGCCAGAAATCGGCTTCGAGCCGGGTAGCCGTGGCGAAATCGGCGGCCAGAGACGGAAAGCGCGCTTCGCCGCCGCGGCGGGCGAAAAGCTCGTCGAGCGCCGCCTCGGCCTCGTGGGCAAGCTCCTGGTATTGCCGGCCAGCATACATGTCGAGCCATTCGCGGTAGGGATTGCCGCCCTGCCGGGTGGCGGGATCGGCGATGCGCTCGGCCGCGATCAGGGCGTAGCCGACGATGCAGGGTGCGAGCGCCACTTCGAGGTCGAGCCGGTCGCCGGCAGCCCCGCGGTCGAGCACAAAGCGGGTATAGGCGATCGTCTGCGCCATCTCGGACGCGGCCGCCATCGCCGCCTCGGACAGGCCCCAGCCGCGGCAATAGTCGATGTGGAGGCCGATCTCGACATCGAGGGTCGCGGCGATGAAACGCTGCGCCCGCCGCATCTCGGCCGGCGTGTCGGATTTATAGATCGCCAGGCCCCAGGCGCGGGCGAAATGGCCAAGAAACAGATAATCCTGGATCAAATAATGGCGGAAGCAGGCCTCGGGCAGGTCGCCGCTGGCCAGCCGCAGCACGAAATCGTGGCGCGTATAGCCGCGCCAAGCCGCGGGCGAGGCCGCAACCAGCCGGGAAAACAAGGCTTGCGCCATCGCCCGGTCCCGCTGCTCAGCCGAGCAGCAGGTTGCGGGTCGCTGCCGGCAATTGCACGGTCAACCCGTCGAGCTCCTCGGTAATGACGATCTGACAGCCGAGCCGGGAGGTCTTGGTCAGGTTGAAGGCGAGGTCGAGCATGTCCTCCTCGTCCTCGCTCGCTTCCTTCAGCAGATCGTACCACTCGGGATCGACGATGACGTGGCAGGTCGAGCAGGCGAGCGAGCCCTCGCACGCCCCCTCGATATCGACGCCGTGGCGGTGGGCGACTTCGAGCACCGAGAGCCCGAGCGGCGCCGCGACTTCCCGCCTTGTGCCGTCGCGTTCGACGAACACGATCTTCGGCATCAGGCGAGATCCGCGCCCGGCACCACTCCCGGCTCCGGCGGCGGCGCCAGATCCTCGGCGAGGAGTGCCGCCGCGAGCACGCAAGGGATCCCCGATCGCAATTCCGCTGCGCCGACGAGCCGCAGCACCGCAAGCCCGGCCTGCCCGGCGGCTCGGGTCAGCCGCGCCGCGGCGCTCGCCCCGACGGCCGCGGCAACAGCGATTACCGCATGGGTCGCCGGCCGGGCGAGGGCGCGCTCGGCGCGCAGGCGCGCTCCGATGAATACCTCCTCCCATTGCTCGGCGGCGGCCTCGAGGCCGGGCACGGCCAGGCTCTGCTCGAAACCCTCGCGGTCGGCGAGCACGACGGCGTTGCCGCCGACCGACACCGCCACTTCGGCTTCCGCGCCACCGACATCGATGCCGATCGCGGCTCCCGGCGCGCCCGGATCGGTTGGCGAGCCGTCCGGCTCCTCGATCTGAAACAGCTTCACGCCGACTGGCCGATAGTGCCCGCGCAAACCCTCACCCACCCAGCCCGAACGGGCTGGGTTGCCCCTCTCCCGCATTGCGGGAGAGGGGGCCGAACGCAGTGAGGCGGGTAAGGGTGCGCCGGCATCATGTGTCAGTTCTCTTACACGTGAAAAGATTCGCCGCAGCCGCAGCGGCCCTTTTCGTTCGGGTTGCGAAAGGTAAACCCGTTCTGCAGCTTTTCTTCGACGAAATCCATTTCGGTGCCGAGGATGAACATGACCGCCTTTGGATCGATCAGGACGGTGACTCCCTTGTCCTCGACGATCTCGTCGAACTTGCCCTTTTCATCGGCATATTCGAGCGTATAGCTGAGCCCGGAGCAGCCGCGCGAGCGCACTCCGATCCGGATGCCGGCTGAGGGCTTGCCGCGTTTGGCGAGCAGCCCCTGAATCCGTTCGGCCGCGGCATCCGTCACCGTCAAGGCCTGCTGTCTCGCCCTCATCGGTTTCTCCAACGCATGAATTAGATGGTTATGTGGGTACGCCCGCAGGCGGGCGCACCCCGTTCTCGGCGGCGAGCCGGGAAGCTGCCGCGGCCAGCGCGTCGACCGCGAAATCGATTTCCGCCTCGGTATTGAAGCGGCCGAGGCCGATGCGGATCGCGGAATTGGCGATCGCATCGGGAAGACCGAGGGCGCGCAGCACATAGGACGGCTCGACGGTCGCCGAGGTGCAGGCCGAGCCGGTCGAAATCGCGATCGAGGGGCAGGCGTCGATCAGCGCCGGCGCCGAAAGCCCCGGAAAGCTCAGATTGAGATTGCCGGCGAGCCGCCGCTCGCGGTCGCCGTTGAGGCCGAGCCGGGCGACCCGTCGCGCCAGGCCCTGATGCAGCCGGTCGCGCAGCCGGCGCAACCGGGCCGCTTCCTCGGCCATCTCGGCGCCGGCGATCACCGCCGCCCGGCCGAGCCCGACGCACAGCGGCGTCGGCAGGGTGCCCGAGCGCAGGCCGCGCTCCTGGCCGCCGCCGTCGATCAGCGGCAGCAGGCGGACCCGCGGGCGGCGCCGCACATAGAGCACGCCGACCCCTTTCGGCCCGTACATCTTGTGCCCCGAAATCGACATCAGATCGATCTGCATCGCTTCGACATCGAGCGGGATCTTGCCTGCGGCCTGCGCCGCGTCGCTGTGGAACAATACGCCCTTGGCGCGGCACAGCGCGCCGATCTCGGCGAGCGGCTGGATCACCCCGATCTCGTTGTGCGCGGCCAAGACCGAGACCAGCAAGGTCTGCTCGCTCAGCGCCGCGGCCAGCCGGTCGAGGTCGACGAGGCCGTCGGGTTCCACCGGCAGATAGCTGACCTCGAACCCCTGGCGCTCGAGTTCGGCGCAGCTTTCGAGCACGCATTTGTGCTCGGTCGCCAAGGTCACGACATGATTGCGCGGCGAAGCTGCCTGGGAATGTGCGCGGGCGGGATGGGCGCGGGCGAAATGCGCCGCCCCCTTGATCGCGAGGTTGTTGGCTTCGGTCGCGCCCGAGGTGAACACGATCTCGCGCGGATCGGCCTTGATCAGCGCGGCGATCTCGGCCCGCGCCCGCTCGACCGCCTCGGCGGCGATATGGCCGTAGGCATGGCTGGTGCTGTGCGGATTGCCGAAATGCTCGGTGAAATAGGGCAGCATTGCTTCGAGCACGCGCGGATCGAGCCGCGTCGTCGACTGGTTGTCGAGGTAGATCGGCAGCGCGTTGGCAGGGGTATCCATGGGCGAACTCATGCGGCGCGCGCCTTTCCCTTGTGCGCGGCTGGTTGCGTGTGCGCCACTGCGGCGACAAAGCCGCGCCGGCGGCGATAGAGGGCGGTCCAGGCGTCGAGGAAGCGGCCGATATCGGCCTCGGTCGTGCTCCAGCCGAGGCTGACCCGGATCGTGGCGGCGGCAAGGTCGGGCGGGACCCGCATCGCCTTCAGCACATGGCTCGGGCCGACCTTGCCCGATGAGCAGGCGGCGCCGGCACTGACCATGACGCCATCCAAATCGAGCGCGATGATCTGGGTTTCGGCGGCGGTGCCGGGCATCGCGACGGCACTGGTGTTGGGGAGGCGCGGCGCCGCGGCGCCGAGCACCACCGCGTCGGGCGCCGCCGCCCCGATTTGGGCCTCCAGCGCATCGCGCAACGCCCGCACCTGATCGTAAATCGCCAACTCGGCGACGGCGGCACTGGCGGCGGCGGCAAACCCGGCGATGCCCGGCAGGTTCTCGGTGCCGGCGCGGCGCCCGCGCTCCTGCCCGCCGCCGCGCAATATCGGCAGCAGGTCGAGTTCGCCGCGCACCGCCAGCGCGCCGATGCCGGGCGATCCGCCGAGCTTGTGCGCCGAGAGGGTGACGAGATCGGCGCCGAGGCTCGCCATGTCGAGCGGGATCTTGCCGGCCGCCTGAACCGCGTCGCAATGATAGAGCGCGCCGTGGGCATGGGCGATGGCCGCGATCTCGGCCGCGGGCTGGATCACCCCGGTCTCGTTGTTGGCGAGCATGACCGAAACCAGGGTCGGGCGCGGGTCGGCGGCCAGCAAAAGCTGCAGCGCTTCGAGCCGGACGAGGCCGTCGCAATCGACCGGGATCGGTTCGGCTTCGGGCAACCCGCACAGCACCGAATCGTGCTCGACAGCGCTGACCAGCACGCGCGCCCGCCCGGCCCCGAGCAGCGCCAGGTGGTTGGCTTCGGTGCCACCGCTGACGAAGACCACGCCGTGGCCAGGGACGCCAACCAGCGCCGCCACCGCCGTCCGGGCGCGCTCGACCTCGGCCCGCGCCGCGCGGCCCCAGCGATGCACCGAGGACGGATTGCCGCAACAGGCGAGCGCCGCAGTGACCGCCGCAGCCGCTTCAGGGCGCAGCGGCGCCGTGGCGTTCCAGTCGAGATAGGTTTCGGTGCGGGGCACAGGCGGCGGCTCAGGATGTTCCGGACGCCGCGGCGGCGACGGCAAAGCTTTGGCAATGGGCGCGGCCGCTGGTGCCGAGCACACGGTGCTCGCAGACGTCGGCGAGCGAGACCGAGCTCAAATAGAGATGGATCTGGTTGCCGAGCTCCTCCCACAAATCGTGGGTGAGGCAGCGGGTCTTATTGCCGCGGCAGCCGATCGGAGCGCCGGGGGCGCAGCGGACCGCCCGGATCGGCTCGTCGACCGCGAGGATGATGTCGGCAATGCGGATTTCGCTGCGTTCGTGAGCGAGCAGATAGCCGCCCCCCGGACCGCGCACGCTTTTGATGAGCCCGCCCTTGCGCAGCATGGCAAAGAGCTGTTCAAGGTAGGAGAGCGAAATCTCCTGGCGCTCGGCGATCTCGGCGAGCGAGACCGGGTCGCCGCCACTGTGCCCGGCGAGATCGACCATCGCCATCACCGCATAGCGCCCCTTGGTGCTGAGCCTCATAATCCGGTCCTCAGGCCAGCCGTTCGGTGTCGTCGGCGCCGTTGCTCGGCGCAGCGAGCGGCCTCGCCTCGGCTGAACCATCTGCGCCGCCGGCGGGCTCGCTTTCAAGCGCAGCGACCCGCGCCCGCAAGCCCGTCACCTCGTCAAGCAGCCCGCTGAGGGCGCGGGCGATCGGATCGGGAATGTCGCCCGGAATGCCGTAGGGCAGGAAGGCGGGCTTGCCCTCGCCGGCGGCGCCTCGCCGCGGCACTGGCCGCGCCGGCGGGCCGACCACGGTCAGGCCGTCGGCCACCTCGCTGATCACGACAGCGCCCGCGCCGATGCGCGCGCAATCGCCGACGCGGAACGGGCCAAGGATCTGCGCACCCGAGCCGACGATCACACTGTTGCCGAGAGTTGGGTGGCGCTTCTGCCCGAACTCGCCGCGCCGCGGCAGGCGACCGCCGAGCGTCACCCCGTGGTACAAGGTGCAATCATCGCCGATTTCGGCAGTCTCGCCGATGACCACGCCCATCCCGTGATCGATGAACAACCGCTTGCCGATCCGCGCCGCGGGGTGGATTTCGATGCCGGTCCAGATCCGCCCAAGATGAGAAACATAGCGCCCTGCAAGCAGCCAGCCTCGCCGCCACAGCCAATGCGCAAGGCGATGAAAAACCAAGGCATGAAACCCAGGGTAGCACAGCACCACCTCGATGCGCGACCGGGCGGCGGGATCGCGGGCCAAGGTGGCGTCAATTTCGTCGCGCAGGTTTTTCAACAGCATCGATATCACTATATTAACGTCTCTGGGGCGTCGCCGCCGGCTTCGCCGCGCCGACGTCCCGAGCGAGCATATAATTGTCCGACAAAAATGGTCAAGAATTGCGGACCGAGAGACCGCCAGATCGGGTGTCGATCCCCTACCCGCAATCTTGGTTATCGGTTGCCGGATACCAATTGGAAAAACCATGCCTGACGTGATCATCAACGGGCCGGAGGGCCGGATCGAGGCGCGCTATCATCACAGCCGCTCCGCGGCCTCGGCGATGGCGCTGGTGCTGCACCCGCATCCGCAGCACGGCGGGACGATGAACAACAAGCTCGTCCATGCGCTCTACCAATCTTTCGTGCGCCACGGGTTTTCCACCCTGCGCTTCAATTTCCGCGGGGTCGGTCGCAGCCAGGGCAGCTTCGATCGCGGCGAGGGCGAACTGTCCGATGCCGCCTCGGCGCTCGATTGGCTGCAGACCTACAACCCCAACGCCGGAACCTGCTGGGTCGCCGGCTTTTCGTTCGGCGCCTGGATCGGCATGCAGCTGTTGATGCGGCGGCCCGAGATCGAGAGCTTTATCGCAGTGGCCCCGCCGGCCAATATCTACGACTTCACCTTTCTCGCCCCGTGCCCGTCATCGGGCCTGATCCTGCAGGGCGACCAGGACACGGTGGTGCCGATCGACTCGGTGCAAAAGCTCGTCACCAAGCTGTCGCACCAGCGCGACATCAAGATCGATTTTCGCAAGATCGCCGGCGCTGATCACTATTTCGCCGACAGCCTCGCCACCATCACCGGCCATGTCGACGGCTATATCCGCGACCACGCCCGTCTCGCCGACAAACCCCGGCCGACGCCCGCGGGCGTCGCGCGCGTCGATCGTCGCTGACGGTTCTTCCGGCGCTGCCGGCTCTTCGGGCTGACGGCTCTTCGGGTCCGCGCCCGGCCAATCAGTCGGCGAACGGGTCGCGGACCAGCACGGTGTCGTCGCGCTCGGGGCTGGTCGAGAGCAGCGCCACCGGCGCCTCGATCAGCTCTTCGAGCCGGCGGATGTACTTGATCGCGGTCGCCGGCAAGTCGGCCCAGGAACGCGCCCCGCGTGTGCTCTCCCGCCAGCCGGCGGCGCTCTCGTAGACCGGTTCGATCTCGGCCTGGGCCGAGGTTCCGGCTGGAAAATAGCCGTAGATCGCGCCGCCGCGGCGATAGGCGGTGCAGATCTTGACCTCGTCGAGACCGTCGAGCACGTCGAGCTTGGTGAGCGCGATGCCGTTGATCCCGCCGGTCTTGATTGCCTGGCGCACTGCAACCGCGTCAAACCAGCCGCAGCGTCGCTTGCGCCCGGTGTTGACGCCAAACTCGCGCCCGCGCTCTCCGAGCCGCTCGCCGATCTCGTCTACCAACTCGGTCGGGAATGGTCCGCTGCCGACCCGGGTGGTGTAGGCCTTGGTGATGCCGAGCACAAAGCCGACCGCGCCCGGAGCGATCCCCGACCCGGCCGCCGCCTGACCGGCCAAGGTGTTGGACGAGGTGACGAACGGATAGGTGCCGTGGTCGACATCGAGCATCGCCCCTTGCGCGCCCTCGAACAGGATGCGCCTGCCCTGGCGCCGCGCCTCGTCGAGCACCCGCCAGACCGTATCGGCGTAGGGCAGGACGCGCGGCGCCACCGCGCGCAGATCGGCGAGCAATGCGCCGCGGTCGATTTCGGGCTTGCCAAGCCCGCGCAGCAGCGCGTTGTGGTGCAGCAGCAGCTGGTCGAGGCGCTCTTCGAGGGCCTTGGGGTCGGCGAGATCGCATACCCGGATCGCCCGCCGGCCGACCTTGTCCTCATAGGCGGGGCCGATGCCGCGGCCGGTGGTGCCGATGCGGCCGGCGCCGCTGCGCTCCTCGCGAGCGCGGTCGAGCGCGCCGTGCGAGGGCAGGATCAGCACCGCGTTGTCGGCCAGCCTCAGGGTTTGCGGCGTCACCTCGATGCCCTTTTTGCGGATCGCGTCGATCTCGTCGAGCAACGCCCACGGATCGACGACGACGCCGTTGCCGATAATCGACAATTTGCCCGGCCGCACCACTCCCGAGGGCAGCAGGCTCAGCTTGTACTCGACATTGCTGATGACCAGGGTGTGGCCGGCGTTGTGGCCGCCTTGGAAGCGAACCACGACGTCGGCCCGCTCCGACAGCCAGTCGACGATCTTGCCCTTGCCTTCGTCGCCCCATTGGGCGCCGACCACGGCGACATTACCCATCGGGTTTCTCCCTCACCCGAGCGCCAGCTTCTCGCCGCCCTCGAGGACGTGGCTGCAGCCGAGTCGGCGCGCTTCCGCGCGCCAGTCGGCGGCGGGCTCGAGCGCGGCAACGGTAATCCAGCCCTTGGCGCGCAACATGGCGCCATCGGCGCGGTCGGCGCCGAGCGGCAGCAGCAGGCGGCGGGTTGCCGGCGTCTGCGGCAAGGTTCCAAGGATTGCGTCGGTATAGAGCGTGAACCCGGTGGCCGGCTCGGGTCGGGCCGGATCGCCGGCCAGGTAGCGGCCGCCGCGGCCGAGCTCGCCGCTCGATCCGCACGCCGCAGCACCGCCGGCAAAAAAGGTAAAGCTGATCCCGGTGTGATATTCGAAGCCGCGGTTCTCGACCGGGTCGACCGTCGCCTTGAGCCCGGGTGCGGCCATGGCGAGCCCGTCGAGCACGGCGCCGAGTCGCAGCCGCTCGGTGCGCGCCCGCGCCGGAAGGTCGAGGCGATCGAGGCTGGCGAGCGCCGCCGCGGCCGGCCCCGCCGCCGCCAGCAGCCGGCCCAAGAGCTCCCCGGCCGCGCCCGCCAACGCCGCCACCGCCGCGGCGTCCTTGTGGTCGAGTGCGGCGCGCAACGCCGCCGCGCGCTCGCCGGCGATCCCGTAGGCCTCGGTCACCGCCGGAACCAGGGTCGGCAAGGTGATATCGACCGACAGATGCGGCACGCCGAGTGCGGCCAGCGCCTCGCCGGCGGTCGCGATCGCCTCGACATCGGCGGCGCAACTCGCCGCCCCGATCAGCTCGGCGCCGACCTGGCCGATCTGGCGCTCGGGCCGGATCTCGGAGCCTTTGACCCGCAGCACCTGGCCGGCGTAGCTCAGCCGCAACGGCCGGGGCGCGTTGCCGAGGCGTGTGGCGGCGATGCGAGCGATCTGCGGGGTCATGTCGGCGCGCACCCCGATCATGCGGTGCGAGCCCGGATCCATCGTGCGGAACGTGGCGCTCGCCATCGCCGCACCGGCTCCCGACAGCAATGTCTCCTCGAACTCGACGAGCGGCGGCTTGACCCGCTGATAGCCGTGCGCGGCCAGATTGGCCATCAGTCGCGCGACGACCTGCGCCTCGATCTCGGCTTCGGGCGGCAACAAATCGTGCATGCCGGCCGGCAGCAGCGCCGGGTGCGGAAGCTCGCTCATCCTCGCAGTCTGCACCACCTAGGCGCAGAGCACACGGACAAACGCGGGCGGCCCCGCCTAAAACCGCAAGGCCTTGACCTGGATCACGTTGGGCAGGCCGCGCACGGTGTCGAGCAGCGCCGGGGTCAGCATCTGATCGACTTCGACCAGCGCGATCGCGTCCTCGCCGGGCGCGGCCCGGCCGAGGTGGAACGTCGCGATGTTGACTGAGGCCGCACCCAGCGCCTGGCCGAGCGCGCCGATAAACCCCGGCTTGTCGAGGTTGCGCACGAACAGCATGTTGCCGCCGAGCTCGGCTTCGAGCGTGATGCCCTCGACCGACACGAGGCGCGGTTTGTCGCCGCCGAACAAGGTGCCGGCGACCTCGCGCGGGCGGCGCTCGGCCGGCGGGCCGTTCGGCGTCACCACGACCCGGATCAGGGTCTGGTAATCGCCGGGCTCGGCGCGCCGGGTCTCGCTGACGCGAATGTCGCGCTCGCGGCAGATCACCGCCGCATTGACCATGTTGACCGTGGCCAACTGCGGCGACAGCAGCGCGGTCAGCACGATCGCGGTCAACGGCTTGACGTTGAGCTCGGCGATGGCGCCTTCGTATTCGACCGCGACCGCAGTAATGCCGCTCTCGGTCAATTGGCCGGCGAAGCTGCCGAGCTGCTCGGCCAAGTTGATGTAGGGCCTGATCCGCTTAGCCTCCTCGGCGGAGAGCGAGGGCACGTTGACGGCGTTGGCGACCGCGCCGGTCAGCAGGAAATCGGCCATCTGCCCGGCGATCTCGACCGCGACATTTTCCTGGGCCTCGGCGGTGGCCGCACCCAGATGCGGGGTGGCGACGACATTGTCGCGGCCGAATAGCGGGTTCCTGCGCGCCGGCTCCTCGACAAAAACATCGATCGCGGCGCCGGCGACATGGCCGCTGTCGAGGGCGGCGGCCAGATCCGCCTCGACGACGAGGCCGCCCCGGGCGCAGTTGACGAGCCGCACCCCGCGCTTCATGCGGGCGAGTGCAGCGGCGTCGATGATGTTCCGGGTGGCGTCGGTCAACGGCGTGTGCAGGGTGATGAAATCGGCGCGGGCCAGCAGATCCTCGAGCGGAACCTTGTCGACACCGAGATCGACGGCGCGCTCGGCCGACAGGAACGGGTCGTAGGCCACGACCTTCATGCGCAGCCCCAAGGCGCGCACCGCCACCATCGCGCCGACGTTGCCGCAGCCGATCACCCCCAGGGTCTTGCCGGTCAGCTCGACCCCCATGAAGCGCGACTTCTCCCATTTGCCGGCCTGGGTCGAACGGTCGGCCGCCGGAATCTGCCGGCACAGCGCAAACAGCATCGCGATCGCGTGCTCGGCCGCGGTCGTCGAGTTGCCGTAGGGCGTATTCATGACAACAATGCCGCGCTGAGTGGCGGCCGCGACGTCGATGTTGTCGACACCAATCCCGGCGCGGCCGACGATCTTGAGCTTGGGCGCGCTGGCGATCAGTTCGGCGGTGACCTTGGTCGCCGAGCGCACCGCAAGCCCGTCATAATCGGCGATCCGGGCTCTAAGCTCGTCCACGCCGATCCCGGGCAGCATGTCGACCTCGACCCCGCGCGCCATCAGGATCTCAGCGGCTCGCGGGCTCAAATCGTCGGAAATCAGCACCTTCGCCATTTACCAGCTCCGATTGAAAATTCATCACCGAGGCAGTTTGGTTAGCCAGACGGGCTCGTTCCGATCGACGTCCCCGCTTAAATAAACTTCTGCGTCTCACCGCCTCATTGTGAAGCTAGGCTGGCTTAGCAGCGCTGCGCTGCTCGCCCCAGGCCCAGTCGAGCCAGGGCATCAGCGCCTCGACATCGCTCGCCTCGACCGTGGCGCCGGTCCAGATGCGGATGCCGGGCGGCGAGGCGCGGTGGCTGGCGATGTCATAGGCGGCGTCCTCTTTTTCGAGCCGCGCGGTCATCGCCCGCACCGTCTGGAAGCGCTCTTCGGGCGAGAGTGCCGTAAACCACGGCTCGACAATTTTAAGCTGCGGCGAGGTGCAGGAGACCGTCGCCGGGTCCTCGGCCAGAAACTCGACCCAAGGGGTGCGCCGCTCCCAGGCGGCAACCACGGCGAGGTTGCGCTCCGAGCGGGCGATCAGCCCGTCGAGCCCGCCGACCTCCTCAGCCCATTTAAGCGAGTCGAGCGCGTCCTCGACGCACAGCATCGACGGCGTGTTGATGGTCTCGCCCTGGAACACGCCGCGGATCAATTTGCCCTTTGAGGTCAGCCGGAACAGCTTGGGCAACGGCCAGGGTGGGGTATGGCTCTCGAGCCGCTCGACCGCGCGCGGCGACAGCGCAAGCATGCCGTGCGCCGCCTCGCCGCCCAGGGCCTTCTGCCACGACCAGGTGACGACGTCGAGCCGGTCCCACGGGAGCCGCATCGCGAAGACCGCCGAGGTCGCGTCGCAGATCGCGAGCCCGCGGCGGTCCGCAGCGATCCACTCGCCGTTCGGCACCCGCACCCCCGAGGTCGTGCCGTTCCAGGGGAACACCACATCGCGCGCCCAATCGACTTGGCGCAGATCGGGCAGTCGGCCGTAAGGTGCGTGCAACACCCGAACGTCCGAAAGCTTCAGCTGCTTGACGTCATCGACCCAGCCTTCGCCGAAATTCTCCCAGGCCAGCATCTCGACGCCGCGCGCGCCGAGCAGCGACCACAGCGCGATCTCGACCGCCCCGGTGTCCGAGGCGGCGACGATTCCGACCTGCCAATCGGCAGGAACCCCGAGGATCGCGCGCGAGCGCTCGACCACCTCGACGATCCGCGCCTTGCCGATCCCGGAGCGGTGCGAGCGGCCGACCAGTGCGGCCTCCAATGCCGCCGGCGACCAGCCCGGCCGCTTGGCGCAAGGGCCCGACGAAAAACAGGGGTTGCGCGGACGCCGCGTCGGCTTCATCACGCCATTCCTTAATAATTCGGGCGGCCCGTCCGGGAGGCCGTGTCGCGCGCTGGAACTTATGGACGAGTCGGAGCGCCGTCAATGCGGCGGCGCAGCATTAACTTTGAAAGCCCATGGGCAGGCGGCCTATCCGTCCTGCCTCAGGCGGCTCGACAGCAGTTCGCCGCGCTGTTCGAGCACCGGATAGGCGGCGGCGGCGAGGTGCGCGTTGATCCGCTTCAGGTCGCGCAGCAAGTCGAGGTGCAAGGCACTGGTCTCGACGCTCTCGACCCGGCCGACGCGGATGCGGGCGAAATGGGCCTCGGTGGCGCGGGTTTCGAGGTCGCGGAACACCTCCTTCTCGCCGAGCAATTCGCGCGCGGCGCGGACATCGCCGGTCATGAACACCGCGGCGGCGGTGCGCACGTTGGTCGCCAGGCGCCGCAGCATCGTGCCGATCTCGGCGGTTCCCTCGGCCGAGGACGCCAAATTGCGCTTGGCCCGCTCGGCGAGGCTCGCCGCGACGCCGCGCTCGACGCTCTGCAACACCGCGGTGATCCCCAGCCCGCCGAAAAAGGCCTTGCCGCGGCTGCCCAGCGCGGCGCCCAGAACCCGTCGCAGATGGGGGCCGAACGCGCGCTGGATCCCGCTCTGGATCATATGCACGCCCCACAGCAACAGCGCCACCGATCCGGCGAGGTCGACCAAACTCAGGGCAGCG
>DASYNW010000175.1:0-6373 GCA_036008325.1 Allostellaceae bacterium | reverse complement strand
AACAATTCGCTCATCATGCGCGAACGTCCGGCATAACCCACGCCGCCGCCCGCGCATCCCTTCCCATCGTCCACAATCTCAATCAACAATCCCCGCACCCGACCGACGCCGCCACAGGGGCCGCGCTTATAACCCCTCCCCGCAAACCAAGTCAACCCCTTCTTCGCGCCTCGCCGCCAAAACAGCTTCGGCCCCGACCTGACCGATCAGACGATGGCGGCGCCGTAATAGAGGGTGACCGTGTGCCTGGCCTCGGCAAAAAACAGCCACCGCTCGACGAGCAGACCGAGCACTGCGCTGAGGACGGCGATCCCGGCCGCGACGACGCCCGGCGCACGCGGAAGGAACATTGCCAACAGGCTCATGATCGCGGGCAGCGCGAAGCCGGCGAGCCGGCCGATCCGGCGCAGCCGCGCGGCATGCCGGCGGGCGATACGAAACCCCATCTCCTTTAGCAGATAATTTTCCTCGGTGTGCGGCGGCTCGAACAGACGCACCCGGCCCCGGCTGCCGAGAGCGGTGGCGGTGGCGACCGTGCTGCGCGCCGCGGTGGTGTCGATAAACCGCCAATAGCCTTCCTTGACCGACCAGGCGAGGAGCACGACGACCAATGTAAAGAATGCCAGAGCGCCGGCGCGCGGGGCCCACAGCCGAACCAGAAAGTCCAGCACCAGGCAGCCGCTCATCAGCCCGAGCGCCAGATAGGATGGCACCACCCACCCGTTGTGCCATTGATGGATCGGCTTCAGGGACGCATAGATCATCCCGGTGCAATAGATCGTCGCCGCGGCGAATGCGGCCGCGACAATCCCGCACAGGCCGACGACACCCCGGGTCATGCCGAAAAACACCCAGCCGATGCCGAACACCGCGAGCGGCACAAAAGTCAAGACCGAGAAAACCCCCTCGCGCGACAGCCACGACGAGCGCCATTGCGAGAAGGCGCGCCAGGCGCGCTCGGGCCGGCCGAGATGAAAGGCCGAGGAGACGAGGCCAGCGGCGGCGAGCGCCACCCCGACCGCGAGCGCGGCAAACGCGAAGCCGGCGCCGGCCGGCAGCAGGCCCAGCGGCGCGCCCAGCCCGAGCAGCGCCAGCAGCGCGAAACCGGCGCCGGAAGCAGTCGTGAACACGACGATCGAGAGTGCCGGATGCATCCCAGTCTCCGCAGTGCGCCCGAGTTTTCGCGGTGCGCCTCAATCTCCGCAGTGCGCCGCCGTCAGCGCGACAGCAGCCGATCGACCCAGCGCAGCAGCTTGTCGGCCGAGGAAGCCGCGGGCGTCGGCGGCGTCGCGCCAGCTGGCGGAGGCGGCGATTGGCCCATCCGACCCGGCCGCGGCGGCAGATATTTGTTGACCGGCTTGTAGCCGAGCTCGGGCATCAGATCGGCGCCGCGCCGCTGCGCCACCACCTGGGAGACCGCCGAGTCAGGGTCGCCCAGATCACCGAAATGCCGGGCATCGACCGGGCACACCATGACGCAGGCCGGCTGGCGATCCTCCTCCGGCAAATGCTCGTTGTAGATGCGGTCGATGCACAAGGTGCATTTCTTCATGACGCCCTCGTCGGCGTCGAATTCGCGCGCGCCATAGGGGCACGCCCACGAGCACAGCTTGCAGCCGATGCAGATCGCTTCGTTGACCAGGACGATCCCGTCCTCGGCCCGCTTGTAGGAGGCGCCGGTCGGGCACACGGTGACGCAGGCCGGCTCCTCGCAATGCAGGCACGATCGCGGGAAGTAGACGGTGCGCGCGCCGTCGCCCTCGCCCTCCTCGAACGCATGGACGCGGTTGAACCATACCCCCCAGGCGCTGGCCCCATAGGGGTCGAAATCCGGCAGCGGCCCCATATGGCCGCCGCTGTTCCATTCCTTGCAGGCGGTGGCGCAGGCGTGGCAGCCCACACAGATGTCGAGGTCGATGACGAGGCCGAGCTTTTTCTGGCCCGGCAGCGGCGCTGGCAGCGAGGTCATGGCGCACCTCTGTCGCGGCTGCCATCGCCGCTGCGGGCGCGGGCGCCGTAGCGCAGAATCTGCGGCAACCGCGGCAGGGACGGCGGGTGTGCCAGCAGCGGAAAGGACGGGGCGCTGGCGTGGGCTTCGATCGGCGCGGCGCGCTCGATCCGCACCCGCAGATCGTACCATGCCGCCTGGCCGGTGATCGGGTCGGCATTGGCGTGTCGGGGCCCGCCGCCGGCCGGCAAGAGTTCCGAGATCAGATGGTTGAGCAGAAAGCCTTCGCGGAATTCGGGCGCATCGCGATCGAGGTTCCAGGCGCCGGCGCGCTTGCCGATGCCGTTCCAGGTCCACACCGTGTCGGGGTTGACTCCGTCCATCAGCCGGGTCGGCACGCGGATACGCGCGTGGTGGCTGATGACCCACGCCCAATCGTCCTCGGCGAGGCCGAGCGCGCGGCCGACCGCGCGGTTGATGAACAGCCGGTTGCGGCCGAGGATCTGCCGCAGCCAGGCATTCTGCGAATGCCAGGAATGGTACATGTGCATCGGCCGCTGGGTCAGTGCGTGCAGCGGGAAGGCGTCGCGGTCGACCCGCGCTTCCTCGAACGGCATGTACCAGAACGGCAGCGGGTCGAAATAAGTCGCGATCCGCTCGCGGTGGCTCGCGGGCGGCACGATCTTGCCGTGGCCCCGCGCTGCCAGACGGAAGCGCTGCAACGGCTCGACATACAGCTGCAGCACGATCGGGGCGGCGGCTTCGATGAACCCCATCGCCGCCGCGGATTCCAGATAGGCCTGGTTGGCGTGCTTGAAATAGCGCTGGTCGGCCGGCAAAAGGTGCTTCCAGAAGCAGCCATTGGCGATATAGCGGTCGAGCTGCTGCGAGTTGGGCGCGCCGCGGCCGGCCTGGTCGCCTTGCGCACCGCGCCAGCCGCCGAGCGAGCCGACACCCGGCCGGCGCTCATGATTGACGATGTAATCGGCATAGCCGCCAGGGTAGCGCGCCTGCCCTTCGGCGGTGATAAAACCCGGCAGCCCGAGCCGCGCGCCCAATTCGATCAGCACGTCCTGAAACGGGCGGACGTCGCGGTCTGGGGTCAGGACCGGCTGGCGGATCGCATCGCCCGGCCCGTCGACCCCGCCGATCGGGCGGTCGAGCAGCGAGATGCAATCCCAGCGTTCGAGATAGGTCGTATCGGGCAGCACCAGATCGGCGTAGGCGACGGTCTCGGAATAATAGGCGTCGGCATAGATGATGCGCGGGATGCGGTAGGCGCCGGTCGCCTGGTCCTTGTCGGTCAGCATGCGCATGGTCTCGGTGGTGTTCATGGCCGAGTTCCACGCCGCATTGGCCATATACATAAAAAGGGTATCGATCGGGTAGGGATCGCCCCTGGCGGCGTTGGCGATGACCATATGCATCATGCCGTGGGCGGCGATCGGCGCCTCCCAGGAAAACGCCTTGTCGATGCGCGCCGGCCCGCCCTCGGCGTCGAGGATCAAATCCTCGGGCGACATCGGGTAGCCGAGCGGGATGCCGGGCAGCGACTGACCGGGAATTACCTGGTCGGGCTTGCCGGTGGGCTTCGGCCCCGGCGGGCAAGGTTTTGGGTGCGGCGACTTGTAGCGCCAGCCGCCCGGCACATCGATGGTGCCGATCAGCATCTGGAGGAGGTGCAAGGCGCGGCAGGTCTGGAAGCCGTTTGAATGCGCCGAGATCCCACGCATCGCGTGCAAGGAGACCGGGCGGCCGCGCATCGATTGGTGCCGTCGCCCGGCCCAATCGGTCCACGCGATCGGCAGCTCGATCGCTTCCTCGAACGCGGTGCGGGCGATCTCGGCGGCGAGCCGCCTGATCGTCGCCGCCGGGACGCCGCAGGCCTCGGCCACCGCCTCGGGCGCATAGCGCTGGTCGAGATAGCGCTCGGCCACCAGCTGAAACACCGGAACCGCCCGCCTTCCGTCGGCCAGCGCCGCTTCGCCGACGAGGCGCGCCTCGACCCCGGCCGTGGCGGCGTTCGCCAGCGAGCCCGATCCCTCGAGCACCAGCGGCTGGCCGTCCTCGTTTCGGGCGAAGAGGCCGTCATCCGCCGCACCCGGTGCCTGGATCACCAGCCAGGCGGCGTTGGTGTAGCGCACCAGGTAGTCGGGATCGATGCGATCGGCTTCGAGCAGCTCGTGGATCAACGACAGCACGAAGAGGCCGTCGGTTCCCGGCCTGATCCCGACCCATTCGTCGGCGATCGCCGAATAGCCGGTGCGCACCGGGTTGACCGAAACGAATTTGGCGCCGCGCCGGCGCAGCGCCGACAGGCCGATCTTGATCGGGTTCGAATCATGGTCTTCGGCGACCCCGAACATCATGAAAAAGCGGGTATGCTCCCAATCGGGCTCGCCGAACTCCCAAAAGCTGCCACCGAGCGTATACATGCCGGCCGCCGCCATGTTGACCGAGCAGAACCCGCCGTGCGCGGCGAAATTCGGCGTGCCGAACTGGGCCGCCCAATACCCGGTCAACGCCTGGCTCTGGTCGCGGCCGGTGAAAAAGGCGAGCGTTTTCGGGTCGGTGGCGCGGATCGGCGCCAGCCACTCGACCGCGGTCGCGAGCGCCTCGTCCCATTCGATCTCGCGGAACACGCCGGAGCCGCGCTCGCCGACCCGCTTCAAGGGCTTGCGCAATTTGGCCGGCGATTGCTGCTGCATGATGCCCGAGGCGCCCTTGCCGCAGATCACCCCGCGGTTGACCGGATGATCGCGGTTGCCCTCGATGTAGCGGATGCTGCCATCCTTCAGATGGACTTTGATGCCGCAGCGACAGGCGCACATGTAGCAGGTCGTGCATTTGACCTCGTCCGCCACCTTGGGCGAGGTATCGACGATTTCGCGCGGCGCGAAATAGTCGCGAACCCGCTCGGCGAGGCTCAGCCGCGGTGCGCGCCGCGCGACGCCGGGCGGCGCATCTTGCTTCGTCGTCACGCCCTCGTCCTTTTTTGTTCGACGCCGTTCGCCGGCCGGTGACGACCAAAGCCGACGCCATCGTTTGTCGCGAGACGGCCTTGGCGGCAACACACCACGGATCATGCCCGATTGCAACACCGCCTGAGCCCGCCGCCCGGACCCCAGGCGCGCTTGCTACTCGCAGCTGCCGCTTTCGGATTTCTCGATGATCACCGGTTCTGGGTTGGCCGGGTCGGGCTCCTGCCGCGCCATCAGCACCTGATGCGACACCGCCGATTGCCGGCTGACGCGAAAGGCCGGTCGAGCGCGGGCACTCTCCCCGGCCAGCAACAGATCGAGCAGGCCCGAATCATCGGTCAGCGCCTGAGAGCCCTGGCCGCCGAGCCAGCGCGACGCGATCATCCGCCATAGCGAGCGCATCGACCCTACCCCCTCGGTGATGGCGCCGCGGTGATGGACCCGGAAGCAGGCGGGAATATGGCGGCAGCGGACCCTCGATAGCGGCGGGCTCTTTGTGCGGCGCGCACGGGGATGCTATGACCTCGGTGATGGCGCTGCTGTTCCGCTCCTCGGTCGATTCCGCCGCGCGCTGGGGCGGGGAATTGGCCCGGCTGATGCCCCGGCTCGACATCCGGGTGTGGCCGCAGATCGGCGACCCGACGGCGATCGACTACGCGCTGGTGTGGCGGCCCGAACCGGGGCTGTTAGCGGGGCTGCCCAACCTCAAATTGATCCTGTCGCTGGGCGCCGGGGTCGATCACATTTTCGCCGATCCGCAATTGCCTTCAGGCGTGCCGATCGTCCGTCTGGTCGACCCCTACCTGACCGCGGCGATGAGCGAGTATGTGGTGCTGCAGGTGCTGCGGCTGCACCGTCGGGACCTCGACTACCAGGCGCAGCAGCAGGCCGGGATCTGGCGCGAATTGCCGCAGAAGAACGCCGGCGAGCGGCCGGTCGGCATCCTCGGTTTCGGCGAGATCGGACAGGATGCGGCGCGCAAGCTCGCCCATCTCGGGTTCCCGGTGTCCGGCTGGGGCCGGCGCGAGCGAACGATCGCGGGGTTTGCCACCTTCGCGGGCGCCGAGGGTCTGGCGCGGCTCCTCGCGCAAAGCGAAATCCTGGTCTGCCTGTTGCCGCTGACGGGCGAGACCCAAGGCATTCTCAACGCCCGCTCCTTCGCGCTATTGCCGAGGGGTGCCGCACTGGTCAACGCCGGCCGCGGCGGCCATCTGGTCGAGGCGGACCTGATCCCGGCGCTCGATAGTGGCCAGCTCTCGGCCGCGGCACTCGACGTCTTCCAGGAAGAGCCGCTGCCCCCCGGTCACCCGTTCTGGCGCCACCCACGCATCCTCGTCACCCCGCACATCGCCGGCACCACCAACCCCACAACGGCGGCCCCGATCGTGCTCGACACGATCCGCCGCTTCGAAGAGGGCCGCCCGCTCCTCAACCAGGTCGATCC
>DASYNW010000174.1:0-9849 GCA_036008325.1 Allostellaceae bacterium | reverse complement strand
CCGGCCGCGACCTGCGGCAGGATCATGATGGCGCTGCCCTAGAGGCCGCTGTCGCGCAGCTCGGCGACGCGCCCCTAATAGCGCGAAACAAGATGATCCCTAACGGGCTGTCAACATCGTTGCCCGCGGGGTGCCGTAGATCCTATTCTCGTCACGTGACCAATGGTCACCGAGGGAAACTACGATAGGTTACGTTTTGAAGATGATGAATCCGCGGCCCGGTAACTCCGGGCCGCGCCCTCGCTTCCGCTAGGTGCGTCTGCTACATAATTCCGGAGTTCAATCGCGCCGCACTCGAGGCGTTGCGCCAGCCGCTCGAAACCGGCCGGGTCAGCATCGCCCGCGCCAACGGGCACGTGACCTATCCGGCGCGGTTCCAGCTGATCGCGGCGATGAATCCGTGCCGCTGCGGCTATTTTGTCGAGCAGGCCTGCGGCCGGGCGCCGCGCTGCGCCGAGGATTATCAGGGGCGGCTCTCGGGCCCGCTGCTCGATCGCATCGACCTGCACATCGACGTGCCCGCGGTGTCGCCGGCCGACCTCGCCTTGCCGCCGCCGAGCGAGGACAGCGCCGCGGTCGCCCGGCGGGTCGCGGCGGCGCGCAAACGGCAGGCGGCGCGCTACGCGCCGTTGCCGGCGGAGCGGCGCGTCGGCACCAATGCCGAGGCTGATGGCGCCTTGCTCGACGAGATCGCCGCACCCGACCCGGACGGCCGCGCATTGCTGGTTCGGGCCGCCGACCGGCTGCGCCTGTCGGCGCGCGGCTATCACCGGGTGCTGCGCGTCGCCCGCACCTTGGCCGACCTCGAAGGTGCGACCACGGTCGGCCGCCGGCACATCGCCGAAGCGCTGAGCTATCGCCGGCAGCGAACCTTGCCCGAAAGCACGTCGCGCCCGTGAGTGGCGGATCAGACCGCGGGCGACGCTGCCTCCGCAGCACCGGCGCGATTGCCCGGCCCCACCCGCTCGGCTGGGAAGGAGATGCGTACGGCTGTGCCGACGAGCGGCGTGCTTTGCAATGAGAGACCGCCCCCATGCTGCTCGATCAAGGCTTTCGCCAACATCAGGCCCAAGCCGGCGCCGGGTCGTTGTAGGGGCCGATCCGGCCCGGCATGATCGAGACCGGACAGAGCTGTGGGAATGTGTTCGATACCGATACCGGTATCGACAACGACGAGAGCGAGGCCGTCCGCGAGATCCGCACTTATTTCGACCCGTCCGCCTCTCTCGGTAAATTTGACTGCGTTGGACACGATGTTTAGTAGGATTTGACGCAACCGCAGCCGATCGCAATAGAGCTTCGGCAACCTGCCCGTCCCGGGCCGCCAGAACAGCGCGACCCCGCCGCGCTCGGCCAACGGCGAGATCAATCGAAACGTCTCGGCGACGACCTCGCCGACCGCAACCGGCTCCTCCTTCAATTCCACATGGCCAGCTTCGCACCGGGTGATTTCGACCGTCGCCTCGACCACCCCGAGCAAATGCCGGCCGCAAAAAATGATGTCTTCGATGTAATTGCGATAGGTGCGGTTGCCGACTGGGCCGGACGACTGCGACTGCATGAGCTCGGCAAAACCGATGATGGCGCTAAGCGGCGTGCGCAATTCGTGGCCGAGCTCGGCGAGGAGCGCCGATTTGGCGGCGGCCTCGGCGCTGGTCTGCGCCAGCTCGCGGCGCAATTGGTCGATCGTCGCGCGGCAGCGGTCGATCTCCGGGCCCCGGCTTTGGTTCTCGTCGGGCATCGCAATGAAATCTCCGGTTACGCGGGAGCGACCCGGTGTGGCAGGTCGCCGGCGACCTGCGGCTGACGGGCCGCCCCCGCCGCCGCGCTTCGATCCTAAGTCCGACGAGATACAGCTGACGGATCTCCGTAATCGGACACTTATTTGAGTTGTGTTTGGACACAGGCGTAACGGTGAGACAGCCGCCGCAATTCCAGACTTTTGGACAATTGTCGCAATTCGCACTATTAACCTTAATATTCGACAGTCACGAGAATATGCACCAGCGCCGGATCACGCTGCCCTTCAGACGCTGCCCTTCAGACGCTGCCCTTCAGATGCCGGAGGCGCGGCGTGCGGCGCGCAGCCGCAACCCCGGGGCCGGCCGTTCGAGCAGGACTTCGCGTCGAAAGCGCACCAGACGGGCCGGCCGCCCGCCAGTGTCGGCGCTGATCCCGCCGGTTTCCTCGACCAGGCCCTGCTGTTCGACAAGCCGGCGAAAATTCTGCTTGTGCAGCCGCACCCCCGACAGCGCCTCGACAGTGCGCTGCAGACGCAGCAAGGTGAAAGACGGCGGCATCAGCTCGAACACCACCGGGCGGTATTTGATCTTGCCGCGCAGCCGCCCGATCGCGGTGGCCAGGATGCGGCGGTGGTCGGCGGCCATCGGCACCCCGAACACCGGGCCGTCAGCCGCCGGGATTTGGCGGCCGAGATCGCGCCAAGCCTCCGGGATCAGCGCCGCCTCATAAAGCAATTCGTAGCGCTCGAGCACCAATTCCTCGTTCCAGGAATCGGCAAAGGCCAGGCCCAGCCGTTCGACGCGCAGCCGCCGCTCGCTCTCGCCGACCGCATCCTGCGCCCAGCGGCCGAGCCGCTCTTGCAGGGGCGCCAGCGCGGCCGGCTCGCCGTTGCGCCAGTCCTCCCAAGGGAAATGCCGATACCAGCCGTGCCACTCCGCTGCCGCCGCGCCATCGGTCCGCGCCTCGCGCACCAGGGCCAGATAGGCGACCGTCAAGGCCCGGCCCGGCCGGTTA
This sequence comes from Allostellaceae bacterium, assembly GCA_036008325.1. Taxonomy (GTDB): domain Bacteria; phylum Pseudomonadota; class Alphaproteobacteria; order ATCC43930; family CGMCC-115725; genus AP-15. Next base: position 7,092 of record DASYNW010000174.1, on the reverse strand, counting down.
TCCGCGCTTTCGATCCGGTCGCGATCGCCAAAGGTATAGAGTTGCTCGACGTAGCCGAGGGTTTGGCCGGTCTGCCGCTCGACCCAGGCGCGCAACCCGACTTCGAGGGTGCGGTGCTCGACCTCCAACGGACCCGATGGCAGGGCCTCGACCGGCTCCGGCCCCAGCCGCACGGTCAGGATGCGCGGCTCGTCGACGCTTGCGGCGACGATCGCCGCGCTCAGTCGAATCGACAGCGAGGCCCCGCGATCTCGCGCCCGGGGGCTCTGGAGGGCGGGCGATACCGTCGCGCTTGCTGCACCGTTTTGCATGCGAAGCGAACATCCCTGGCTTGCGTTCGCCGCATCCTAGCATATTTGGGTGTCGCCGCGCCCGCGTCGCTGCCGGCCGTTCAGCCCGCGTCGATGCGCAGGTATTTCTCCGCGATCGCCTGCCAGCGCGCGGTTCCGACCGCCTCTTCGCGTTCCTTGAAGGTGGCGAGGTCGGCTTCGACGCGGGCCGTGTCGCCATCCTGCTTCAGCGCGCTCAGCACCTTTTGCGCGGCCCGGATCGCGGCGCGATGAGTCTGCGACGGATAGATCCCGAGCCGGAAGCCCATGGCTTCGAGCTCGCCGGCCGGCACCATCGGGGTCTTGCCGCCTTCGAACACATTGACCAGCGCCGGACCGGAAACTTGTCGCGCGGCGATCCGCAATTCCTCGAGATTCTGCGGCGCTTCGACAAAGCCGACATCGGCGCCGGCTTCGAGATAGGCGTTGACCCGGTCGATCGCCGCGGCCAGCCCCTCGATCGCCCGCGCGTCGGAGCGGGCGATGATGATCAGGTCCGAATCCTGCCGGGTGTCGACCGCGGCCTTTATCTTGCCGACCATCTCGCCGACCGAGATGACCTCCTTGCCTTCGTAATGGCCGCATTTCTTCGGCGAAACCTGATCTTCGAGGTGAAAGGCGGCGACCCCCGATTTCTCGTATTCGCGCACCGTGCGGATCACATTGATCGCATTGCCATAGCCGGTGTCGGCGTCGGCGATGACCGGGATCCCGACCGCCTCGACGGTCAGCCCGATAAAGCGGACGTTCTCGGACAGGGTCAGGAGCCCGAGATCGGGATAGCCGTTGGCCCGCGAATAGCCGCCGCCGGTCAGATAGACCGCATCGAACCCGGCCTGTTCGACCAGGCGCGCGGTCAGGGTGTCGTAGGCGCCCGGCACCATCGTGTAGCCGGTCCGCTCGATCAGCCGCCGCATCTTCTGCCGCATCGTCATCCGCATTCTCCGTCGCAGCACTGGTCCGGCCCGATCTGCCGATCCCGATTGGCGATCCAGCTATATTGTCAGCATCGGCCGGCCGGACCCGGTATAAAATTTGACATGCTGCGGCAGCGAGGGGGAGAGCGGCGTGGCTGATGCACGCATTATCGACGGCAAAGCGATTGCCACCGGGCTGCGCCGGCGCGTCGCCGATGCAGCGACGCAATTGCGCGAACGCTTCAACCTCATCCCCGGCCTCGCCACGATCCTGGTCGGCGACGATCCGGCGAGCCGCAGCTATGTCCGCGCCAAGACCAATGCTTGCGCCGCGGCCGGGCTCGCCTCGTTCGAGCGGCGTTTGCCGGGCGATGCCGGCGAAGCCGTGCTGGTCGCCGAAATCGCCGCGCTCGCCGCTGACGACCGGGTTGACGGAATTCTCGTCCAGTTGCCGCTGCCCGGCCAGATCGACGTGCATCGCGTGATTGCCGCGGTCGATCCGGAAAAGGACGTCGACGGTTTTCACCCGATCGATGTCGGCCGGCTGTGGACTGGCTGTCCGGGGCTGGTGCCGTGCACGCCGCAGGGCATTCTGATGCTGCTGCGCGCGGTGCACCCGAATCTGGCTGGCGCCGAAGCGGTCGTGCTCGGACGCTCCAATATCGTCGGCAAGCCGATGGCGGCACTGCTGCTGGCCGCCGATTGCACGGTCACGATGGTTCATTCGAAGACCTGCGATGCGGCCTCGGTCGCCCGCCGCGCCGACATCCTGATCGCCGCGACCGGGCGGCCGCTGATGGTAACGCCGGACTGGGTCAAGCCCGGCGCCACGGTGATCGACGCCGGGATCAGCCCGATCCAGGGACCGGACGGCGTCAACCGTCTGGTCGGCGACGTGGATTTTGCCGCGGTGCGCGATGTCGCCGGGGCGATCACCCCGGTGCCGGGCGGCGTCGGTCCGATGACGATCGCCTGCCTGTTGCGCAACACGCTCCTTGCCGCGTGCCGCCGCCGCGGGCTGGGCGATCCCCGGGTATGAACCTGTAGCGCCTCAATTATGCCCTACGCGGTAGCGCGGAACGATCACCTAGTCCGAGCGTTGGCCCAATATCAGCGAACACGCGAGGAGGCAACCGTTATGCTTTTGAAAACGATGACGACCGCGGCTTTTGCGGCAGCTTGCCTGACGGCGGTTGCCGCGGCCCCGGCAGCCCAGGCGCAATCGGCGAGCCCAAACGGCGCCTATGGGTCGACCTACCAGAATCAGATGCCGCAGACCGCCCCGAACGGCGCCCCGGCGAATTGGTCGCAAGGCATGAACCAAGGCGCGAACAACGCCAATTGGTCCCAGGGCGCCAACAACGCGCCGCCGCCATCCTACCAGGGCAACATGTCTCCCTCGTCAGCCGGGATGGGCGGCGACGAACTGGTTACCAATGGCCCGCAAAGCAACGGGGTCGAGCAGTCGGGTAGCTGGTCGGCGCGGCAGAACGTAGCCCAGAGCCACAGCTATACCCGCATGCTGCAAAGCAGTGCCGGGTTCCGCCATGCCCGGATGCGCAAGGAGTGCGGCCCGATCACTGATCCGCAGCTGCACGCGAACTGCGTGGCGAGCTTCAATCAGTACTCGCCTTCGATGTCCGGCTCGTCGACATCGCCACACCCCTACCGCAGTAGTTACGGCCGCTGATCCAGCGCCGATATTGGCCGACGGGAGTCGCCCCCACGACTTCCGTCAGCCGCCGAGGACATAGCGCTCGATCGCGACCGCGAACCCGTCCTCGTCGTTGCCGAGGGTAACCGCGTCGGCCCTGGCCTTGATCTCGGGGGTGGCGTTGCCCATGGCAATCGTGACCCCGGCGCGGGCAAACATTTCGATGTCGTTGCCCATGTCGCCGAGGACCAGGATTTCCTCGCGCGGCGCCCCGAGCCGCTCGGCCAGAAGGTCGACGAGCCGGCCCTTGTCGATGCCGGGAGGGGTGACGTCGCAATAATAAGCCTGCGAGCGCAGAACCGTGGCCCGGCCCTGCAGGGCCGTCTGTCCGACCGCCACGGCCGTCGCGACCCGGTCGTGGTCCTTGCTCGCGCCCACGATCTTCGAGACCGTGGCGAGGTTGCCCTCGAACGAGGCGACCAGGGACGGCGGCGTCTGGATCGTGTGGATTTCGAGATCGACGTAATCGCCGGCGCGGTCGCGGATCAGCCACTCGCCGCCGGTGAACACCCAAATGCTGACGATGCCATGCTCTTCGAGCATCGCGATAGTGTCGCGCGCGGCCTCGGCCGAAAGCAGCTTTTGCTCGACCGGCGATAGATCGGGGTTGACGATCGACCCTCCATTATAGCCGCCGAACGGCAGAACCAGCTGCAACGGCTCGATCAGCATGCGCTGTCCGAAAGGCGGGCGGCTGCTGCAGATCGAAAAATGGATGCCCCGTGCGTGCAACCGGGCAACCGCGGCGACGGCGCGCGGGGTCAGCGCCTTGTCGGTGGTGACGAGGGTGCCGTCGACATCGGAAACGACGAGCGAGATCTTTCTCATCCCGAATCCCTGGCCGGCCCCCTCGGGGGCGGGGTCAATACCTCGACGCCGGTGGTCGAGGCCACGACGACGAGCGAGCTGCGCCCGACAAAGAGACCGCTTTCGACGGCGCCGACGGTCAGTGCAATCCGCGCTTCGACCCCGGCCGGATCGCCGATCGGCCCAAACCGGCAGTCGAGGATGAAGTTGCCACCATCGGTGACGTAGGGCTGCTCGCCAGCACCGTAGCGCCGCTCGGGGGCGCAGCCCAATCGCGCCAGTGCCGCAGCGGTTGCCTGCCAGCCGAACTGGGTCGCCTCGACGGGAACCGGGGTATGCTCGCCCAGCCGCTCGACGAGTTTTTCCTGATCGACGACGATCACCAGCCGCCGGCTGGCCGCCGCGACGATCTTTTCGCGCAGCAACGCGCCGCCGAGACCCTTGATCAGGTGCAAGGTGCCGAGCTCGACTTCGTCGGCGCCGTCGATCGTCATGTCGAGCTGTTGATATTCGGCAAAGGTCGCGATCGGGATGCCGAGCCGGCGCGCCTGCGCCGCGGTTCGCTCCGATGTCGGGATCCCGACCACTCGCAATCCATTCGCCACCCGTGCCGCCAGCGCCTCGACGACAAAGGCGGCGGTCGATCCGGTGCCGAGCCCCAACACCATCCGGTCCTCGACTTCCTCGATCGCGCGCAGTGCCGCCGCGCGCTTCAGCCGGTCGCGGTCGACGCTCATCGATCGGGTTGAGTGTGGGGATCGGGTTTCGCCTGCGCGTCGACGAACCATACCAGCTCGCCGGCCGGGCGCAGCCTTGCGGCCGGCAGCTCCGGGTCGCCAGCCAGGGCCCGGGCCAGAGGCTCGCGCTTATCGGCGCCGGCCACCAGAAAAGCCGTATGCCGGCTGGATTCGAGCGCCGGGTAGGTCAGGGTAATCCGCACCTCGGGCTTGGCGCCGACCACCTCGGCCACCCAGCGCTGCCGTTCATCCAGGACCTTCGTGCCCGGAAACAAGGACGCAGTATGGCCGTCCGGGCCTAGACCCAACAGCTCGATATCAAACAACGGGCGCGCCGGGTCCAGGGTCTCGGCGCCGTAGTAGGCTTTGAGCACCCGCTCATAGGCATGCGCCGCCGCCGCCGGATCGCCGCTCGTCTCGATGCCATGGACGTTCTGCGCCGGCGCCGGCACGTGCTCGAGCAGCGCTTCGCGCGCCATCCGGTAATTGCTGTCCGGATGGTCCCAAGGGACGAACCGCTCGTCGCCCCAGAACCAGTGCACCCGGTCCCATGGCATCGCCTCGCGATAGGGTGCGGCGGCCAGCAATCGATAGAGCCGGCGCGGGGTCGAGCCGCCCGACAGGCAGATCGCGAAGCGGCCGCGGCTGGCGCCGGCGAGGGCGGCGATCCAGCGCGCGGCCCGCTGGGCCAGCTCCGCCGCATCCTCCACGGGTTCGACTCGCGTTTGGCTCGGCGGCATCGGCATTCCTCAGGATCGCCGTTGACTGGAATTGCGGATCGCGGTGATCGCATCGGCATAATCGGGCGCGTGGAACACGGCCGAGCCGGCGACGATCGCGTTGGCGCCAGCCTCGATTGCCCGCCAGGCATTGGCGCCGCTCTGCCCGCCATCGACTTCGATGATCGGGTCGAGCCCGAGTTCGTCGCACAGCCGGCGCAGCGCGGCAACCTTCGGCAGCATCTCGGGCAGGAACTGTTGTCCGCCAAAGCCCGGATTGACGGTCATGATCAGAACCACGCCGCACAGATGCAGCACATGCTCGATCTGCGACAACGGCGTCGCCGGGTTCAGCACCACCCCGGCAATCTTGCCCAGCTCGCGGATCTGGGAAAGGGTGCGATGCAGGTGGATCGTCGCCGAAGGCTCGCAATGCACCAGCAGATGATCGGCGCCGGCCTTGGCGAAATCGTCGAGATAACGCTCGGGCTCGACGATCATCAGATGGACATCGACCGGCTTTGCCGTCGCCTTGCGCACCGCGGCGACGACCACCGGGCCGATCGTGATGTTGGGAACAAACCGCCCGTCCATCACGTCGACATGGATCCAGTCGGCGCCGGCCCGGTCGACCGCCCGCACCTCGTCGGCGAGACGGCCGAAATCAGCCGACAGGATCGACGGGGCGACGATTACCGGGCGGGCCATGGCCGTGCGGTCGCCATCTCGATGGGGTGAGCGGACGCCATTGCTATGGAGTGAGCGGGCGCCATTGCCGGCCGCTGCGCCATAGGAGATTGTCGGCCCCGTCCGGACCGGGGCCGCCCGCCGGGTAGAACTCGAGCGGCACGGTCTTGTCCTCGGCCCACAAATCGAGGATCGGCTGCACCACCGCCCACCCCGCCTCTACGCCGTCGGCGCGGTTGAACAGGATCGCCTCGCCGATCATGCAGTCGTAGACCAGGGTTTCATAGCCGGTGCTGGGCTCGGTGTGAAAATAATCCTTATAGCGAAAATCCATCCGTACCTTGCCGAGTTCGATCCGCGGCCCCGGCATCTTCGCGCCGAATTGCAGAGAGATGCCCTCGTCGGGCTGGATCTGCAAGGTCAGCACGTTGGGGGTCAGGATATCGACCGGGGTATCGCGGAACAGCGCAAACGGGGCCTGCTTGAACTGGATCGCGATCTCGGTGGTGCGCCGGGTCAGCCTTTTGCCGGTGCGCAGATAAAACGGCACGCCGGCCCAGCGCCAATTCTCGATGCCGAGCCGCAAGGCGACATAAGTCTCGGTCGTGCTGTCCGGCTTGACCCCGGGCTCCTCGCGGTAGCCCTGGACTGCGGCGCCGGCGATCGCGCCAGCGGCGTACTGCCCGCGCACCACATTGCGCCGCACCGCTTCGTCATCGAGCGGCTGGATCGCCTCGAGGACCTTGGTCTTTTCGTTGCGCACCGCGTCGGCGGCAAACGAATTCGGCGACTCCATCGCGGTCAGGCTCAACAGCTGGAACACATGGTTCGGCACCATGTCGCGCAATGCGCCGGTGACCTCGTAAAAATTAGCGCGGCGCTCGACCCCGACGGTTTCGGCCGCGGTGATCTGCACATGGTCGATGTGGTCGCGGTTCCATAACGGCTCGAAGATCGCGTTCGAAAACCGCAGCGCCATGATGTTCTGGACCGTTTCCTTGCCGAGGAAATGGTCCATCCGAAAGATCTGCGACTCGTCGAGCACCTTGAGCACGCGCGCGTTGAGCGCTTTCGCCGAGGCGAGATCGGTGCCAAACGGCTTCTCGATGATGACGCGGCGCCACGAACCGTTTTCCTCGGTCGCGAGCCCCGCCTCGCCCAGCTGGTCGATGATCGGGCCAA
>DASYNW010000173.1:0-5110 GCA_036008325.1 Allostellaceae bacterium | reverse complement strand
GTCGACGACGATGCCCGGCCCGGCGTCCTTGACCGCCTGGTGGTGGGCGCTGTTGACCGCCAGATGTCCGGTCCCAGCGATCTGGTGCAAGAGGGTCCCGGCGACGATCCGCACATCATGGCCGGGTTCGTCGCGCGGGTTGGGTTGGCGATGCGGCAAGGCGCCCGGCACCTCGTCGGGGATGTGCTGGACCAGCGTGCCGCCGAGCGCCACGTTCAGCAATTGCTGGCCGCCGCAAATGCCGAGCACCGGCATCCCGCGGGCAAGCGCACCCCTCGTCGCGGCGAGCTCGAAGGCGGTGCGGCGGTCCTTGGTCGTTACCGTCGGATGGCGGCTCGCCGCGCCGAACAACGCCGGGTCGACGTCAAACCCGCCGCCGGTCACGACGAGCCCGTCGATGCGGTCGAGATAAAGCTCGGCGGCGTCGGGCTCGTGCGGCAGCAGCACCGGCAATCCGCCGGCGTGCCGCACCGCGTTGCAGTAATTCTCGCGCACCGCGTACCACGGATATTTCGACCAGCCGCCGCCGGGCTCGTGATCGAGGGTGAGGCCGATGACCGGCTGTGCCATGCTGCTCTCTTATCGAAATGCCAGATAACGAATGGCAGGGCGAGGATGGGCGAATTCTACGAGCTGCCGCTGCGGGTGCAGACCTACGACATAGACTTTGCCGGGGTGGTCAGCAACATCGTGTTCATCCGCTGGCTCGAGGATCTGCGGCTCGGGCTGATGGACGAGGCCTATCCGCTCGTCCAGGCCTTGGCCGAGGACGTGGCGCCGATCCTGACCGCGACGCGGATTTCCTATCGCCGGCCGGTAACGATCGGCGATCGCCCGGTCGGGCGGATGCGGGTGGCCGGGCTCGGCCGGGTGCGCTGGCGGCTCGCCGCCGAATTCGCGGTCGGTGCGGCGATCTGCGCCGAGGCGGAGCAGGAGGGGCTGTTCATGCGGCTGTCGACCAGGCGGCCAATCGCGATCCCCGAGCCGATCCGCCGCCGGCACCAGGTATGACCGAGACCCGGACTCGCTCGCCGATGGTGCTGGCACTGGCTGAGGCCGAGGCGGCGGCGGCCCGCGGCGAGGTGCCGGTCGGCGCGGTGCTGGTCGATGCTGCAGGGCGGGTCGTGGCCGCCGCCGGCAACCGGGTCGAGGCCGACCATGACCCCTTTGCGCATGCCGAGATGCTGGCCTTGCGCGTCGGCACGACAAGGCTCGGGGCCAAAGGGCTCGCCGGATGCGATTTGTGGGTCACCCTCGAACCCTGCGCGATGTGCGCCGCGGCGATCGGCCTGGCGCGGCTGCGACGGCTCTATTTCGCCGCCTGGGACCCGAAGGGCGGTGCCGTCGAGCACGGCCCGCGCCTCTACGAGCAGCCAGGCGCCAATCACCGCCCGGAGATCTACGGCGGCATCGACGAGCGCCGCGCCGCCGAACTGCTGCGCGCCTTCTTCCGCGACCGGCGGCCGCCGCGGCAGACCGGGTAGGCTGTCGGGTTAAGCGCCTGTTAACCTTGTCCGGATATTGGGTAGGCGGCGTTGCGAAATGCGCGGGCCGGTCGCCGGCCGCGGGCAAAGCTGCTATGATCGGTTGATGCGAACGCGACGGAGGTTCGGATGGACGATCGACTGAGGCTCATTCGCCATGCCGACCGGCCTTCTGTGGCATTCCCGGGCGGGGCCAGCTATTGCCCGATCGTCGGCGACGACACCGGCGACGGCCTGCCGATTCGCACCGGAATCCAGACATCGCCGCCGGGCTACGCCACCCGGCCGCACGCGCATCCCTATGTCGAGATCTTGACCGTGCTCGAAGGCGAGGGCGAAGCGTGGCTCGATGGCGAGGACGGCGTGGTCGCGATGGAGCCCGGGGTCACGATCGCGGTGCCGGCCAACCGGGTGCACGGCTTTCGCGCGAAGGGCGAACGGCCGCTGGTGACCTTCGGCATCCACATTTCAGGCGAGCGCATCGTCAACTATGCCGAGCCGCCGACCACCCAGAGCCAACCGCCCGGCGCCTGATCAGCTTCGACATTCCGAGAGAGGGGAGACATGGACATCCGCCGTATCGATCTGACCCAGCCGCCGGGCCCGCGCATGAGCCGCTGCGTGGTGCGCGGTGACACCGTCTATCTCGCCGGGCTGACCGCCGGCGACGCGTCGCAGGACATCAAGGGCCAGACCAAGCAGATCCTCGACAAGATCGACGGCTATCTGGCCCAGGCCGGGACCAGCAAATCGAACCTGCTCGCGGCCAATCTGTGGATCAAGGACATGGCGCTGTTCGCCGAGATGAACTCGGTGTGGAACGCCTGGGTCGACCCGCAGAACCCGCCGGCCCGCGCCTGCGTCAAAGCCGATCTGGCCCGCCCCGAGATCCTGGTCGAAATCATGGTGACCGCGGCGAAATAGGCGCGGCTCAGCGGGGTCGAGGACAGCCGGTGAGCATGGCCGGAACGGCTTTTGCCGCGCTGCTGGTGGCGGGGCTGACCTTGGCCGCCGGTATCGTGCTGCTGCTGCGCGCCGGCGCGCTCGGTCGCCGCGGCGAGCCTGCGATCGAGCCGGCGCTGCGGCGCCTCGATCAGGGCTTGCGCGACGAGCTGTCGCGCGGCCGGGGGCTCGCCGCCGAGGAAGCGCGCCAGCTGCGCAAGGAAGTCTCCAGCGCGGTGATCCGGCTCGGCGAGTCGCTGCAGCGCACGGTCGAGGGCCGGCTGGAGGCGCTGCGCGCCGACAACGCCGAAAAGCTCGAAGCGATGCGCGCCACGGTCGATGAAAAGCTGCACAAAACGCTCGAGGACCGGCTCGGCGCCAGCTTCAAGCTGGTCAGCGACCAGCTCGAACAGGTGTTCAAGAGCATGGGCGAGATGCAGACATTGGCCGCCGGGGTCGGCGATTTGAAGCGGGTGCTGAGCAACGTCAAGGCGCGCGGCACCTGGGCCGAGGTCTCGTTGGGCGGCATTCTCGCCGAGGTGCTGACCATCGAGCAGTACGAACGCAACGTCGAGATCCGGCCGGGCAGCAATCAGCGGGTCGAATTCGCCATTCGCCTGCCCGGCGCCGACGATAACGGACCGCTGTGGCTGCCGATCGACGCCAAATTCCCGACCGAGGATTACGAGCGCCTGTGCGAGGCCGCCGCGCGCGCCGACGGGGCCGCGGTCGAGATCGCGGGCAAGGCGATCGAGGCGCGCATCCGCCATTCGGCGCGGGACATCTGCGCCAAATACATCTCGCCGCCCTATTCGACCGATTTCGCGCTGCTGTTCCTGCCGACCGAAGGGCTTTATGCCGAGATCGTGCGGCGCCCGGGCCTGGTCGACGCCTTGCAGCGCGATTGGCGGATCGTTATCGCCGGCCCGACCACCTTGCTGGCCTTGCTCAACAGCCTGCGCATGGGGTTTCGCAGCCTGGCGATCCAACAGCGTTCGAGCGAAGTGTGGCGGATATTGCGCGCGGTCAAGACCGAATTCGAGAAATACGGCGAGGTGCTCGACAAGGTGCAGAAAAAGCTGCACGAGGCGTCGACCACGATCGACGCGGTCGCGGTGCGGCGGCGGCAGATCGACCGCAAGCTCGCCTGTGTCGAGATCCTGCCCGAGCGCGAAGCGGGCCTGCTGCTGCGCCTTTCGGGCGAGGCGGAGATGCCGGCGCTCGACGATTGAGCCCGGCTAAAAGGTGCTGAGCCCGCCAAAGGGCGCGGGCCCGCCGAAAGCCGGGGTCGAGCTCGCTACTCCAGCGCGATTTCGCCGTCGATGACGTGCTCGAGCCCGAGTTCGGGGACCGTGAGGGTCATCCGCGGCTTCAAGACGGCGCCTTCGGCGAGCGAGCCGTCGCCGAGGGCGGCGCGCAACGCCCGTTCGACCTCGCGCTGCGAGGTCACGCCGACGACCTTGAGGAAGCTGCGGATCTCGAGGTTGAAGCGGTCTTCGTTCATCGCCATCCCTCCTGCGCGCCGCGCCCGGTTGCGCGCCGCTCTCGGCTGAAGTAGATCCCTCGGCCGCGACCCGCAACACCCGACCCGGTCCAAAGGCTTCCCACCAGCATGATTGCCGCTCGCTGCCGATGGCGATGACCCCGCCTGACACCCCCGAGGCGTGCCGCGAGGGCGCCGCGACGTTGGCGCCAGGGCCGATGGCCGCCTATCGGATCCTGCGCCAACAGGGGCGGCTCGAAGCCGATGCGGCGCAGCAGCTGGCGATCGAGCGCCTGCAGAGCCTTTATCGGGCATTGCTCGAATATCGCCCCGAGGCGGGATGGCATGGCTGGCTCGCCCGCTTTGGCCTCGCCGAGCACAACGGCGCGCACGCGCCGATGGGGCTCTATCTGTGCGGCCCGGTCGGGCGCGGCAAATCGATGCTGATGGATCTGTTCTTTGCCGCCGCGCCGGGCCGGCGCAAACGGCGGGTGCATTTTCATGCCTTCATGCTCGAAATCCACGATCGCATCGAGCAGGAGCGGCGGGAGAAAACCCGCGAGCCGATCGCCAAGGTCGCGGCCGACATCGCCGGCCAGGCGGCGCTCCTGTGCTTCGACGAGTTCCAGGTCGACAACATCGCCGATGCGATGATCCTCGAACGCCTGTTCACCGCCTTGTTCGAGGCTGGGATCGTGGTGGTGGCGACCTCGAACCGCGCGCCCGACGAGTTGTACGAGCACGGGCTCCACCGCGACCGGTTTCTGCCATTCATCGCGCTGCTCAAGCAAAAGCTCTACGTGCTCGAGCTCGACAGCGGCCGCGACTACCGGCTCGCCCGAATGCGCGGCAGGCGGGTCTATCATTATCCGCTCGGCGAGGCGGCGCTCCGGGAGCTCGAGACGGCCTTTGCCGAGCTGACCGATGGCGAAGCCGGGGAGAGCGTGAGCCTCGTCGTCAAGGGCCGGGCGCTGGCGGTCCCGCGGGCGGCGCGCAACGTCGCCTGGTTCGACTTTGCCGACCTCTGCCAAAAGCCGCTCGGCGCCGCCGATTATCTGGCGATTGCGGATCGGTTTGCCGCGGTGATCGTCGAGGCCATCCCGCGTCTCGACCGCGACCGGCGCAACGAGGCGCGCCGCTTCAACATCCTGATCGACACCCTCTACGAAGCGCGCACTCTGTTGGTCGCGTCGGCCGAGAC
>DASYNW010000172.1:0-10458 GCA_036008325.1 Allostellaceae bacterium | reverse complement strand
CGGAACATGCGGCCTTCGGGCGGGAGGCCGAGCAGGATTTGGCCGACGGTTTCGAAATGGACCGGGCGGCCCTGGCCTTGCTGGGTTCCGGCGTGGATGTCGCGCAGCCGCCGCTCGAACGGGTTCTCGGTGAAGATCGCGGTGGCCCCGGCGGCGCTGTAGACCTGCGCCACGACCTCGCGCGCCTGCTGGATCGCCCAGGTCGAGGCGAGGCGCAGCCGCGCGTGCTGCTCGGGCAGGAACTGGCCGGTGCGCTGGGCCTCGTCCCACATTTCCCGCAACGTCGCGTGGATCCAGGCGCGCGAGGATCTGAGCCGCGCCTCGCATTGCGCCACCTGCGACTGGATCACGTTGTTCTGGCGCAACGGGTTGCGGGCGCCCCGCGGGATCTTGTCGCGGGCCAGCACGATGAAGGCGTCGAGCGCGCCGCGGGCGATGCCCAAGGACACGTTCGAGAAGCCCATCGCATAGACCATGCCGCTGGTGAATTTATAGAGGAGGCCCGCCTCGCGCCGCTCGGCCTCGTTGTCGCGCGAGCAGGTGTATTTCTGCGGCACGAACAGGTCCTCGACCGTATAGCTGTCGCTGCCGGTGCCGCGCAGGCCGATGACCTGCCAATTATCGATGATCGTGGCGCTCGATTTGGGGAACAGCACGGTGCGCACGAACGGGCGGCCGTTCGGGTTGAGCCGCGGGCTGCCGTCCTCCTCGAAGATCGGCACATGCGCGCCGAGCCAGGTCGCGTGCCGGCTGCCGGTGGCAAAGCCCCAGCGCCCGGTAACCCGGATGCCGCCCTCGACCGCCACCCCGCGCCCGGCGCCGGGCGTGTCCGGCCCCCAAGCGAGAATGCCGCGCGCCGGCCCGAAGATCTCGCGCGCCACCGCCGGGTCGAGATAGGGTGCCGACATCGAGCACCCGGAATTCTGGCCCAGGGACCAGGCGGTGCTGGGCTCGGCCTTGGCGAGTTGTTCGAGCACCTGGACATAGACGAGCGGGTGTAGCTCGGCCCCGCCCAGGGAGCGCGGCAGCAGCAGCTTGAAAAAGCCGCCCTCGACCAAAGCCTCGACCACCCGTTCGGGCAGTCGGCGCTGCGCCTCGATCTCGTCGGCGGCGTCTTCGAGCAATGGCGCCAGCGCGCGCGCGCGTTCGATATAATCGGCGCCGCGCGTCTCGACGCGAGCAAGATCGAGGTCGATCGAGGCCATTTTTTCTCCCTTTGCCGGGTGCGCGCGGTCGCGTCCGGCGCTGCCGACCACAGGATACATCGCCCTCTCGATCTGCCGGGAATATTTCGGCGCAACCCACTTACGCTCCCAGCGGATTGTGCGGGCGGTCAAACCGAGTTCGGTGTTCGGGCGCGGCGGCACCGGGGCGAGCCATAATCAAGCGATCTCCCGAAAAAGCCGGTTCCAATGACATGTTTTTGACACCTGCCGAGGTTCGACGGCTGGTGACAGAATCTGTTGGTTGAGAAGAAGCCTGCGACGTGAGGACATTATGGATCGCAACGCCTGGACGGATATCAGGACCACCCGGCAGAGACATCGAGCAAGCCGGCACCCGTACGGCGCCACCCGGGCGCCCCGAGTTGCGGCGCTGGCGATCGTCACGGTTTCGTCGCTCGGGCTGTGGGCGGCGATCTGGTATGCGGCCGAGTCGCTGGTTTCGTTATGGCGCTGACCGCCTTGGGCGCGAGCGGGCGCACCAAGGGATTGCTGGCCGTCGGCGGGCTCGTGCTGGCGCTGTCGGCCTGTTCGCTGTTCGGATCGAGCGGCCCCTACGACGTATATTTTCAGGAGCGCTCGGCTCAGCTCGATGATCAGGCGCACGGCCTGATCGCGGAGGCGGCGAAGCGCGCCAACGACGAACCCGGCGTACCGGTCCAGGTCATCGGCTACACCGACAGCGCCGGCAGCCCGCCCGCCGATTTCCTGTTGTCGAAACAGCGCGCGCAGGTGGTGGCGGACGCCTTGGCCGCCGATGGGGTCGCTGCCAACCGGCTGGTGCGCATCGGGCGCGGTCAGACGGGCGGTGAGCCGGGTCTGGCGAGCCGGCGGGTGGAAATCTCGATCGGCGGCGGTTAAACCCGCACGCGCTCAGGCGGGGCGGGCGAGCGGGCGCCACCAGCGCCGGGTCAGAGCCAGGGCGAGGATGCCCTCGCCGCCGGTCGCCGCGGTCGCCCACGGCGCACCGATCAGGCCGGCCAGCAAGCCGATATGCATAAAGCCCAGCATGCCGATGCCGATGCACACCGACAATACGCCGTAGACCCGGCTGCGCATCTGCGGTGGTGCCGCTAGATAGACCAGGGTCGCCTGCATGATGCTGAAACAGGCATTGGCGATCCCGGTCAGCAGCAGCACCGTGCCGGCGGCCGCGGCAGAGGGAACCAGGGCAAAGACCGGCACCAGCAGCAGGTAGCTGACGACGCCGACGAGATAGAGCCGGGAAAAATGCGGCGGCCGCGCCAAAAGCGCGATCGCCACCGCGCCGCAAAAGGCGCCGACCCCGCCCATGCTGGCGAGCAGGCCGATGCCGGTCGGCCCCAGATGCAGGGCGTCGTGGCCGATCACCGGGACCATGCTGGTGAACGGCCAGCCGAACATGTTGTAGATGACGGTAACCGTCAGGACCGCGACCAGGCGCCGGTCGCGGCGCACCAGCGCCAACCCCTCGATGATCCGCGCCAGCACGCTCTGCCCGCCCCAGGCGCCCCCCTGGTTGCGGTGGCGCACCCGCCAGGCCGCGGCCAGCGCCACAAGGTAGCACAAGACGCTGACCGTGAAGGCGCCGCCGATGCCGCAGGTCGCGAGCAATACGCCGCCGAGGGTGGGGCCGAGGACCTGGCTCGCATTGTTGGCGCCGACATCGATCGACATCGCCGCACTCATCCGCTCGGGTCCGACGACCTCGCCGATCATCGTGCGCCGCACCGGGTTGTCGGTGGTCCAGCCGATGCCGTTCAGAAAGCTCGCCACCGCGAGCTGCCACACCGCAAGCTCGCCGGTAAAGGCGAGCACCGCCAGGGTCAGCGAGGTCAGCCCCATCGACAGCACGACGAAGCCCAGCGCGGTGCGCCGCTCGATCCGCTCGGCGATGGCGCCGATCACCGCGCCGAACAGCGCCATCGGCAGCATCCGCAGCATGGTCAGGAGCGCCACGACGAAGGGCGAGCCGGTGCGCTGATAAGCGAACACCGCAACCGCCAGCATTTCGAGCCAGCGCACCCCAAAGACCACCAGGCCGACCAGCCACAACCGCCAGAAATCGCGCTCGCCGATCAGCAGGCCGCGGGTGGTCGGAGCCGGGATGGCGATGCTCGCGGCATAACCGCGCGGCATGCTGCCGGGCGCAACCCGGCGCGCGCGCGGCCACCGCAGCCAATCCATTTCCGCCCTCCGAGCCGCTTCGTTCGATCGCGCCGCCGGGGGAGGCGCCAATCGGCGTCCCCGGGGTTGCCGCTCGCAGCCGGTCGACCGGCTGCCGAAGCTTTGACCATGGATTAGCAGAGATTCGGCGTTTGCGCGATTTTGCGGCAGACTCTGCGTGCGCAGGTCCGAAAATCTGGGCCGGGCATGGCATCGACCGGCCCGGTCCGGCGTTTGCAGAGATCCGCAGGCGGGGAACCGCGATCAAGGGGGCCGCACATTTCGGTCGAAATCGAATTAAAGCTCGCCGCCGCGCCCGCCGATCTGGCCGCTCTGACGCGCGCGCTAGGCGCGATGGCCGCCGGAGAGCGCGCCGTGCGCCAGCATCATCTGGTCAGCACCTATTTCGACACCTTCGATCTCGCTCTGAAGCGGCAGGGAGCGAACTTGCGGGTGCGCGCCGCGGACGGCCGGCTGATCCAGACCCTGAAGACCGCCGATCGCGGCGGGGGCGATCTGCTGGCGCGCGGCGAGTGGGAAGACGAGGTGGCCGAGAACCGGCCCGACCCGCATGCGGCGCACAGCGGTCCGCGGCTGCCCGCGGAGTTGGCCGATCAGTTGCGCCCGCTGTTTGTTACCGAGATCGCGCGCCAAGCCATCGAGATCGAGCCCAACCCGGGGACGCGGATCGAGGCGGCGATCGATACCGGCGAGATCCGGGCGATCGACAATGGCCGCAGCGAGCCAGTGAGCGAGATCGAGCTCGAGCTCAAGGCCGGCGACTCGGCCGCGGTGTATGATCTGGCGCTGAGACTGCTCGAAACCGCGCCGTTGCGGATCGATTGGCGCAGCAAGTCGGAGCGCGGCTACCGTCTCGTCGAGGGCGAGTTGCGGCCGTCGCCGGTCCACGCCGAGGCCGTGACCATCGATTCCGGCATGTCGGTCGAGCAGGTTTTGCAAACCATCGGCCGCTCTTGCCTCGCCCAGCTGCTGAAGAACGAGCCCGCCGCTGTCGACGGTCAGCCCGAGGGCGTGCATCAGATGCGGGTCGCGGTGCGCCGGTTGCGCTCGCTGCTGTCGGCGATCAAGAAGCAGCTCCCGGCAGAGGAGCGCCGCGCGGTGGCCGACCAGCTGGCCGGTCTCGCCGCTCCGCTCGGGCCGGCGCGCAACCTCGACGTCTTTTCCGCCGAGCTGCTGGGGCCGCTGCGTTGCGAACGCCCCGACGAGCCCGGCTGGGACGAGCTTTCGGCAGCGGCCGAGCGGGCGCGCGGCGGCGCCCATGACCGGGTCGCCGAGGAAATTCTGTCGCCCCGGCATACCGAGGCGGTGCTCCGCCTGCTGCGCTGGTTTGACACCAGCGGCTGGCGTGCGCCCCACGCGCCCGAGACATCGCCGCTGTCCGCACCGATCGGCGCGGTCGCGTCGGACCTGCTCGATCGGCGGCGGCGCAACGTGCGCCAACGCAGCCGGCATTTTGCCCGGCTGACGCCGAAAGAGCGGCATCGGCTGCGCATCGCCGTCAAAAAACTGCGCTACACGGTCGAGCTTCTCCGCAGCCTCTATCCGCAGCGCGATGCGCGCCGTTATCTCAAACCATTGAAGCCGGTGCAGGACGAGCTCGGCCACGCCAACGACATCCGCGTCGCCTATGGGCTGGTCATCGAGCTCGGCAACGAGGCCGAAGATGCCGGGCCGATCGCCGAGGCGGGCGGCCAGCTGCTCGAACTGCACGAGCGGGCGTTTCTTCGCGGCGAGCCAAAGCTCGGCAAGCGGCTGCGCCGACTGAACCGGGCCGCGCCATTCTGGCGACGGTGAAGTCGAACTGGCCCGTCACCGGTCCGGATCGGCGCCTGTTTCAGGCGACGGCGTCTGTTGCCGGGACCGGGCAGGCGATCCCGGTGCCGCCGAGCCCGCAATAGCCATGCGGGTTCTTAGCCAGGTATTGCTGGTGGTAGCCCTCGGCAAAATAGAATGGCGGCGCGTCGGCGATCTCGGTCGAGATCGCGCCATAGCGGGCGGTCTCGAGCCTCGGCTGATAGGCCGCGCGCGTCGCCTCGGCCGCGCGGCGCTGCTCGGGCGAATAGGTGTAGATCGCCGAGCGGTATTGGGTCCCGACATCGTTGCCCTGGCGCATGCCCTGGGTCGGGTCGTGGCTTTCCCAGAACACCTTCAACAGCGCGTCGTAGCTGGTGACGGCCGGGTCGTAGACGACGAGCACCGCCTCGGTATGCCCGGTGCGGCCGCCACACACCTCCTCATAGGTCGGGTTCGGGGTCGAGCCACCGGCATACCCGACCGCGGTGACCCACACTCCCGGAACCTGCCAGAACACCCGCTCGGCGCCCCAGAAGCAGCCGAGCCCGAACACCGCCTTCTCGAAGCCCGCCGGATAGGGTCCGGCCAGCGGATGACCGTTGACGAAATGCCGCTCGGGGATGCTCAATGGCTCGGCGCGGCCCGGCAGGCAATCCTCCGCTTGCGGCACCGTCAGCTTGTCACGCATGAACCGCCACATCTGGCACCCCTTTTTTGTGCAGGGTTCGCCGGCTCGGCGAACACCGCCTCGATGTAGGCAGCAAGCCCGTCCTCGCCAAGCCTAGCCGCGCCGTTCGGCAGCGCGCCCGGCCCTCATCGAGGCGATCCGCGGTCGATCGCAGCCGCGCGAACCCGCCGCGCCCGGGTAATATGGATCCGCCGGACCTGCGCCTCGCAGTCAATCGGGCTGCAGCCCGGGGGCGGGTTCGCATCGGCAACGCGAAAGGGGAGCGCAATGTTGAAGGGTTTCGTCGCGGGCATCGTGGCCGCAATCATCGTCGCTCTGGTCGGCGGCTATATCATTCTGCGCAGCGGTCTGATCCCGGCCAACGCCGACGCCAAGCCTGGCCGGCTGGAAACTTGGGCGGCGGGAACCTCGCTGCGAGCGACCCTCTCCCGCGATGCGCCCCAAGGCCCTAATCCGGTGGCGACGAGCGACGACAATCTGATCGCCGGGGTTGAGCTCTATGGCCAGCATTGCGCGATCTGCCACGGCACCGCAAAGGGGGATGCGTCGGCCTCGCCGGTGGCCAAGGGCGAATACCCGCGGCCGCCGCAATTGGCGACGGACGGGGTGGAGGACGATCCCGAAGGTGTGTCGGTTTGGAAGATCACGCACGGCATTCGCTGGACCGGCATGCCGGCGTGGAAGAGTTCGCTGAGCGACCAGCAGATCTGGACGCTGGCACTCTTTCTGAAGCACATGAACAAGCTGCCGCCCGCGGCCGAACGGGCCTGGGAACAGGTCAAGAATTGAGCCGAGCTCGGGCCGCCGGCTGGTCGCGCCGCAACCGGCGCTCTCCCGTCGTCTTGAAGATTTGCGGCCGGCTGCGATCATGCTGCGCGACGATATTGTCAGGCGAAGGCCGCCGCGCTATTAGAGGGCAGCGAGCCAAGGCCGAAGGGGATAGTGACCATGGCTTTATCAAGCTGGGGCAAACCTGCCGGACGACCGGGCCGATGGCGGATTGCGGCGCCGCCGATGCGACGCTTGATGCTGATCCTGGTGCTGCCGCTGGCGATGGCGGCGGCGCCGACGCCGGCGCCGGGTGATCCCGGTGCGCAGGCGACCGCCTTCATGAACCATATGTGGAGCAATGCGCTCGAGGTTCTGAACAAAAAGGCCCCGGTCGCCGAACGGCAGGCGCGATTTCGCGAGCTCTTCCAGAGCGATTTCGACTGCCCCGGCATCGCCCGCTTTGTTCTCGGCCGCTATTGGCGCAGCGCCAGCGGCGAGGAACAGAAAGAATTCCTCAAATTGTTCCAGGATTACGTCGTCTTCGTCTATACCGCCCGGCTCTCCGATTTCGGCGGCGAGCAGTTCAAGGTCAATGGCAGCCGGCCCGATGCGGATTCGGTGATCGTCTCAACCGACGTGATCTCGCCCGGCGCACCGCAACCGCTCGAGATCGATTGGCGGCTGGTCAACGACGATGGCGGCTACAAGATCAGCGACGTGATCGTCGAGGGGGTCAGCATGGCCGTGACCCAACGCTCCGAATTCGCCTCGGTGATCCAGCGCCATGGCGGGCAGGTGCAAGGATTGCTCGATTTGATGCGGCAAAAGACCGCGAGCGCGGCGCAATAGCCGCCGGCCGCGGCGGCGCGGTGGTGTGCCGGCGATTGGCGGGCGGGCGGGGTGATTGGGCGGTCCCGCTCACAGCCAGGCGAGGGTGTCGGGGTCGAGCCCGAGCAGAAACTGACCGACCGTCTCGTAATGCTGCTGGCGGCCCTGCAGTTGCTGCGTCACCGCGTGGATATCGCGAAACCGCCGCTCGAACGGATTGGCGGCAAAAATCGCGCTGGCCCCGGCGAGGTGATAGATCGTGTCGACGACCGCCATCGACTGATGGATGGCGAAGCTCGAGGCCAGCCGGATCGCCATCCGCTGGTCGAGGGTGAGGTAGCCCGAGCGGGCGACCGCGGCGGTGATCTCGTCGAGCGAGCCCATGAGCAAGGCGCGCGCCGCGCCGAGCCGCGCCTCGGCCTGCGCCACCTGCGACTGCACGATTTGGTTGTCGCGCAGGGTATGCCGGGCGCCGCGCGGGGTCTTGTCGCGGGCGAGCTCGACAAAGTGGTCGAAGGTGCTGCGGGCGATGCCGAGCGCCACCCCGGCAAAACCGGCGCTATAGAGCTGCAGGCTGCCGAAGCGGTAGAGCAGCCCCGATTCGCGCAGCGCGCCTTCGTCGCGGCGCGACACCGAATGGTGCTCCGGCACGAACAGGTCGGTCACCCTATACCGGTCGCTGCCGGTGCCTTTGAGGCCGATCACATGCCAGATGTCGGTCATTTCGGCCTGGGATTTCGGGAACAGCATGTCGCGGATGACCGGGCTGCCGTCCGGGTCGAGCCGCGGCGTCCCATCTGCCTCGACGATCGGCACATGGGCGCCGAGCCAGCTCGCCTCGTGGCTGCCGCTGGCAAAGCTGAAGCTGGCGGTGACCCGGTAGCCGCCGGCGACAACCCGCGCCTCGCCCGGCCCCGGACCCCAGGCGAGGATGCCGCCCGGGTGGCCGAAAATCTCGCGCGCCGCTGCGGGTTCGAGATAGGCCGCGATCATCGAGCAGCCGGCGGTCTGGTTCAGGCACCACGCGGTGCTGGCGTCGGCCGTGGCGACCGCCTCGATGACTGGCACGAACAGCGCCGGCGGCAGCTCGGCCCCGCCGAGCGAACGCGGCAACAGCAGGCGGAAAAATCCGCGTTCGATCAGCGCCCCGCGCAGCGCTTCCGGCAATTCGCGCCGCTCTTCGATTTCGCCGGCGGCGGCGGCGATCGTCGGGGCGAAGGCGCGCGCCCGGGCGAGATAGTCGATCGCCGGGTCGGGAGAGGTGTGGTCGGCGCCGGTGGGTTCGGGGGCGGGGCTTGGCAACGGCGTTCCTCGCTCTGTTGTTGATGCGGCCCCCGGTGCGGCAGGGGCACGGGGGCCAGTCGAACGGCAAGCGCCGGCGCTGTCAAGCCGGGTGCCGCTCGGCTGCGCGCCGCGATTCGGCCAAGCGCGCGCGCCGACCCGGCGGATCGACCCGGCCCCGGCCGCGGCACATTACCGGGGTCGCGGCATCGGGCGGGCTGGCGAAAAGGCTAACGGGTGTGGAGATCGCGCGGTCGCGGTGCAATCGGTGTACAATCGCGGAATGACGATCCGCCTGTTGCCGCCGGTCCTGATCAACCGCATCGCTGCCGGCGAGGTGGTCGAGCGTCCGGCCGCTGCGGTCAAGGAACTGGTCGAGAACGCGATCGACGCCGCTTCCCGGCAGATCTGGGTGACGCTCCACGAGGGCGGCCAGGGGTTGATCGCGGTCGCCGATGACGGGGCTGGCATGACCGCCGACGAGCTCGTGCTGGCGGTCGAGCGCCACTGCACCTCGAAACTGCCGGATGACGATCTCCTCCATATCAGGGCCTTGGGCTTTCGCGGCGAAGCCCTGCCGTCGATCGGCGCGGTCAGCCGGCTGCGCCTGGTGTCGCGTCCGCCCGGGGCCGCCAATGCCTGGGCGATCGCGGTCGAGGCCGGCCAAAAAAGCCCCCCCGAGCCGGCGGCGGCGGCGCCGGGGACGCGGGTCGAGGTGCGCGATCTGTTTTTCGCCACCCCGGCCCGGCTCAAATTTTTAAAGACGGCGCGGACCGAGCGCGAGCTGGCGGTCGACATGGTGCGCCGGCTGGCGATGGCCTATCCGCAGATCGCCTTCAACGTCGCCGCCGAGGATCAGCGCGGCCTGTTGCGGCTGCCCGCCGCGTCCGACCGGCGCTCGCGCCTCGCCGCCTTGCTCGGCCGCGACTTTGCCGAGAATTCGCTCGAGATCGAGGCCGAGCGCGGCGGTTTCCGCCTTTCGGGCCTCGCCGGTCTGCCGACCCTGAACCGGGCCCTGCCGCGCGACCAGTACCTCGTCGTCAACGGCCGCCCGGTGCGCGACAAGCTCTTGGTCGGCGCGGTGCGCGGCGCCTATCAGGACCTCTTGGCGCGCGACCGCCACCCGATCGTGGCCCTGTTCCTCGACGGCCCCGAGGACGAGATCGACGTCAACGTCCACCCGGCCAAGGCCGAGGTCAGGTTTCGCGACGCCGCCCTGGTGCGCGGGCTGATCGTCGGCGCCTTGCGCGCGGCGCTGGCCGCCGCCGGGCACCGCGCGTCGACCACGGTCGCCGATGCCGCCCTCGGCGCGTTCCGGGCCGGGGAGCTGCGGCCGGGCGAGCCGCTTCTGGGAGGCTTGCATAACGGCGTCGGCGGCCCGTCGGCCACGGCCTTGCCGCGTTTCGCCTTCCCGCCCGCGTTGCCGCCCTCCGACCTGGCCGAGACCGGCGCGGCGTTCCTGGCGCCGGACGCGCCGCCGCCCGCCCCGGCACCCCCCCACGCGCAGGCGCCGCTCGGCTTGGCGCGGGCGCAATTGCACGGCACCTACATCCTGGCCGAGACCCCGACCGGGATCGTGCTGGTCGACCAGCACGCGGCGCATGAGCGGCTGATCCATGAGCGGATCAAGGCCGATCTCGCCCGCCGTGGGGTGGCGCGCCAGACCCTGCTGTTGCCCGAGATCGTCGAGCTCGACGAGGGTGCGGC
>DASYNW010000171.1:0-20057 GCA_036008325.1 Allostellaceae bacterium | reverse complement strand
TGGCCGGTGTTGTCGAGGTAATAAGGTTCGCCGCTGCGGTTGCGCGAGGCGACGCCCTCGATCTCGAAGCTGGCGACGCCAGGGATCGCGGCCCGGCGGGTGAGCCCGTTCTCGGCGAACTCGATCGGCGCGAACTGGACGCCGCGAAAATCGCCGACCAAATGCTCGCGGATCATGCCGGGCGGGCCGCCGGCCTCGCCGCCGACGATCGCGGCCAGGGCCTGGCGCTGGGCCGGGTCGGCCTGGTCGTCGACGACCCCGGCAAAGACCCAGTTGCCGTCAGCCATGACCCGGCCCGAGCGGATCACCAGCGCGAATTTGAGCCCGTCGAGCCGGGTCCCGCCACAATTGCCTTCCTCGATGCGGAACACCATGACCGCGATGCAGTGGTCAAAGGTCGCCGGCCCCTGCGGGTTCGTATAGATGTACGGGCACAGATAGTCGCAATTGCAGCTTTCCATGTATTCGCCGCGCATCGTCCATTTCTGCTCGGGCATGGCCTGTCTCCTGCTGGTCATTCCGGGATGGCCCGAAGGGGCAGGCCTGGAACCCATGAACGCGAACCTATCCGATGAGGTCGCCGGCCGGTGTTCATAGGTTCCGGGCTCGCGGGCGATGCCCCGCGCCCCGGAATGACAGTCTATCGGCACCCTTGCACGCCTTTCTGCGGCGGTGGAGCGCGCCTTACGTGGCCGCCTGCTTTTTGTCGAGGATGCGCTGGTGCAGGTTGCGCACGATCATCCCGGTCAGCCGCTCATTGTGCATGAAGAGGCGCTGGCCGATCGGATAGGGGTCCTGCTGTTCGACATCGATCGGGCCTTTGAGCGCCTCGTCGGCGCTGACGCCCCGGTCGACCAGGCGCTCGACATAGCCGACCCAATTCTCGACGATCTGGCCCTGCTCCTTGAGATAAGCCTTGGTGCACGGGTCGCCGTGGCCCGGCACGATCAGCTCGACATCGAGCGCGGCGATGCTGTCGAGGGCCGCCAGCCACTCCCACGGGTCGCATTCCTGCAGCCAGCTGCGGCATTTGTAAAAGACGTTGTCGCCGGTGAACACGACCCCCTCCTCCGGCACATGGACCGAGGTCTGCGGTGCCGTGTGGCCCGGCATATGGATAATGTTGAAGGTGTGGTTGCCGAGGTTAAGGGTCATCGTGCGGTCGAAGGTCAGGGTCGGCGGGTTCGAGGCGGGGTAGTCCGGATGACCGACCAGCCACACGCTGTCGGGATCGGTCTGTTTGAAGCGCTCGCGCTTGTCGTCGAGCGAACCGAACGCATTCAGGTAGCGCTCGAAGCATTCCTGGAGCTGGACCTGGCCGACGATCTGGGTATTGGTGAAATAGGCGTTGCCGGAGATGTGGTCGCCATGCGGCTCGGTGTTGATCAGGTAGCGGATCGGCGCCTTCTCCTCCATGCGCTCGCGCCAGCGCACCGCGTCGATCGGCTGCTGCGGCGAGTCGATCATGACATAGCCGTCGCTGGTTTCGACAAAGCTCGGATTGCAGCCGGCGAAATAGATCTCGGTATAGCTGTTGGGCCCGACCCTGCGCATCGCCATCCTCCCTGCCCTGCGACCGCCGCGATTGTCCCCGATCGGCCGTGGCCGCACAAGCCGGCGCGCTGAACACGTCCGGAATACCCTGTCGCCAAGTTCTCCGTTATTCTCGACCCGAGGCGTGCCGGGATCACGGAAGAACGGGAAGACCGATGCTGACGACGACGCGCGAGATGATCATGCCGACGGCGATCACCGGGTCCTACCCGCGCCCGCTGTGGTTCGATGCGAGCCTGCAAGGGCGTTCGTTCAAGGCGGCGCTCGGCGACTCGCTGTTTCGCGAGCAGTATCTCGATGCGGTCGCCGCGGTGATCAACGCGCAGGAGGCCGCCGGTCTCGACATCGTCACCGACGGCGACAGCCGCTTCGACCTCGCGGTCGGCGGCAAGTCGTGGTTCTTCTACCCGATCGAGCGCCTCGGCGGGATACACGGCCATCGCTCGACCTCGCAGGGCTGGATGGGCCGGCACGGGCTCCAGCCCGGCCATATCCTGTGGGAGGTGCAGGAGGCCTATCAGCCGGCGATCGTCAAACAGAAACTGAGCCGCGGGCCGCTCGAATACGCAGCACTTTGGCAGATCGCCCAGCGCCTCAGCGACCGCCCGGTCAAGTTCGGCACGATCTGCGCCCCGGGGCTCGCCAGCATGTTGTGGAACCAGCACTACTCCGACGACAGAGCGATGGTGCTCGACCTCTGCGACATCATCAACGCCGAACTGCGCGAGCTCGCCGCCGCCGGCTGCCCGGTGATCCAGGTCGAGGAGCCGCGCCATCATGGCCTCACCACCCGGCCCGACTGCACCGAGGCCGATCTCGAATTCCAGACCGAGGTGTTCAACCGCCAGCTCGTGGGCGTCGAGGCCGAGATCTGGGCGCATACCTGCTGGGGCAACCCCAACCAGCAGCGGGTCTATTGGGAGGTGCCGAGCTACGAGCGCGCCCTGCCCCATCTGTTGCAGCTCGACGCCGACGTGATCACCTTCGAATGCGCCTCGAGCAACGGCCGGGATCTCCCGCTGTTCGCCAAATACAAGACCGACAAGAAGATCGGCATCGGCGTCGTCAACCATTGCAACACGATCGTCGAGCCGCCCGAGCACGTGGCCGGGCTGATCCGCAAGGCGCTCGAATACATCCCGCCCGGGCGGCTGGTGATCACCACCGATTGCGGCTTTGGCCGCGAGGGGCTATCGCGCCGCATCGCCTACTACAAATGCGTATCGCTGGTGCAGGGCGCCAACATCGTGCGCCGCGAATTGGGCCTGCCCGAAGCCCACATTCGCGCCGCCGACCCCAAGCTCTATTTCGCCAGCGCCAGCGAACAGTGAGCGGCCCCGACCGCGCCAGTTTGCATCAGCCGGCGCCATCGGCTAAAGTAGTAATAATAGCTACTTTGCGGGCGAGCCCGGCGATGGATGAAACCGTGTCGGCGGCCGAAGCCAATCGGGCGTTCTCCCGGCTGCTGCGCGGCGTGCGCGCCGGCCGCAGCTATCTGGTGACTGCGCACGGTCGGGCGGTGGCGCGGCTCGTGCCGGCGAGCGAAGGCGATCAAGGGGGGCGAGAGGTGCGCGGCGCCGCCCGGCGTATCCTGATCGAACGCGTTCTGCAACAGCCCGCGATCGATATCGGGCATTGGTCGCGCGACGAGCTTTACGAGAGATGAGGGTCGCGCTCGACACCAACGTGCTGGCCTATGCCGAGGGCGTAAATGGCGACGCAAGCCGAGCCTCAGCGGTGGTGCTGCTCCGGCAGCTGCCGGAAGATGCGGCCGTGGTCCCGGTTCAGGCACTCGGCGAGCTTTACAATGTGCTGGTGCGCAAGTCGGGCTGGCCGCGCGACCGCGCTCGCGCCGCGATCCTCAGCTGGCGCGATGCGTTTGCCGTGGCGCCGACAACCGAATTTGCAATGATCGCGGCAGCCGACCTTGCTGCGGACCACCGGCTCGGTATCTGGGACAGCGTGATGATCTCGGTCGCGGCCGAGGGGGGCTGCCGGCTGCTGTTGTCGGAAGACCTTCAGGACGGCTTTTCGTGGCGGGGGGTGACGATCGCCAACCCGTTCGCCGCTTCGCGCCATCCGCTGCTCGCCGCGCTCTTGGGGGGCGAAGTCGCGCCGCCCGAACCGCCCTGATCCGTCAAACGGGAGAACTCGCATGGTCGCGATCAAATCCGTCGCCCATTTCAGCGTTCCGGTCAGCGATGTCGCCGCGAGCACGCGATTTTATACCGAGATCGTCGGCTGCCGGCATTTGGCGACGGTGCCGGGCGGGCAGATGGCGTTCCTCGATGCGGCCGGGACTTGCCTGATCCTGGTAAAGCGCGCGCCGCCAATCAACCAGGTGCCCGACAACCATGGTGGGGTGCATCATTCCTTTGCCGTGGCGCACGAGGATTACCCGGCGGCACTCGATCATCTGCGCGCGCATGGTGTCGCGATCACCTTCGAGGAAGATCGGCAAGGCGGCGTGCTGAACGGGCCGCGCGCCTATTTCAACGATCCCGACGGCACCGTGCTCGAATTCATCGATCTGACGAGCTACGCCGGCGATCGGTGATGCCGGGCCGCTTGACAGGCTTCGGCGGAACGGGCGGTGATGCCGGCGCCAGCAAAAAGTGGACGGCCCCGGTGCGAGGGAGAGCGGCGTGAAATTCGGCAATTTTCTGTTTCCCGACAGCCGCGATCCCGAGCGCGACGGGATCGTGATCGACGAGACGTTGCGCGAAGCCTGGCTCTCCGACGAATTGGGCGTCGACACGATCTGGCTCGCCGAGCATCATTTCGACGGCATCTGCGCCTATGCCGATCCGATCGCCTTTGCCGGCGCGCTCGCCACCACCACCCGGCACAGCAGGATTGGATTTGCGGTCCTGCAGATGGCGCTGCATCACCCGATCCGGCTGGCCGAGCAATTGGCGGTGCTCGACCACATCCTCAAGGGCCGGCTGGTCGTCGGCCTCGGCCGCGGCTCCTCCTACAACATCTATGACTATCAGGGCTTTGGCATCGATCATCACGAGGCGCAGGCGCGGCTCGACGAGGCCGAGGAGATCCTGGTCCGGGCCTGGACCGAGGAGAGCTTCCGCCATCGCGGCCGGTTCTGGGATCTCGACGTGCCGATGCTGCGGCCGCGTCCCTACAGCCGGCCCTACCCGCCGCTGATCCGGGCCGCCTCGGGCGAGGCCTCGATGCTGGAGCTGGCGCGCCAGGGACGGCCGTTTCTGATGAACGTTCAGCCATTGGCGGTGACCCGGCGGCGCTTCGCACTCTACCGCGAGGCGCTGCAGCAGGCGGGCTTCGAGGCGGCGGAGATCGCCGGCAGACTCGATGAGTGCTGGGTGTGGCGGAATGTCTTCGTCGCCGAAACCGACGCCGAGGCCGAGCGGATCGGGGTTCCGGCATTCCAGGCGATGGTGGCGGGGCGGGCCGAGATGCGCAACCGCATCTACCGCGAGACCGGGCTGCGGATCGAGGTGCCGGCGGGCGACCTGCCCTCTTCGCGGGCCGGCGCCGAGCACGGCTTTATCCACGGCTCGCCGGCGCGGGTCGCAGAGGCGATCGCCGAGCTCGACGCGATCGGCATCGGCGGGGTGATCGCGACCTTCCGCCTCGGCCCAATGGGGCATGAGGCGGCGGCCAGCAGCCTCAGCCTCTTTATGCGCGAAGTGGCGCCGCGTTTCGGCGGCGATGCGGCGTCGCGATAACGCCATCCCCGGCTCGCGAATTGACGGCCGAACCGGAGCCGTGCATTAGTCCGCCGCAAAGGACGAGCCCGGCGGCCGGACTGCTCCGCGCCGGGCGATTTGCACTTCGGGCGAGGATTGGGCGATGCGCGACTTCAATACCCCCGGGCGCTCGGCCGCGATGGCGGCGAACGGGATGGCGGCGACCTCCCACCCGCGGGCGACCTTGACCGCGCTCGACGTGCTGCGATCGGGTGGCAACGCCGCCGATGCGGCGATCGCCGCGGTTGCCATGCAATGCGTCGTCGAGCCTCAGAGCACCGGGATCGGCGGCGACTGCTTCGTGCTCTACTCAAAGGGCGGGGCACTGCCGGTGGCGCTCAACGGCTCGGGCCGGGCGCCGGCCAAAGCCCGCGTCGAATGGTATGTCGAGCACGGCATCCGCGAGATCGAGGTGCCGACACCGCATGCGGTGACCGTCCCCGGCGCCGTCGACGCCTGGTGCACCTTCAACCGCGAATACGGCACAAGGCCGCTCGCCGAGCTGCTGGCGCCGGCGGCAAAGGCAGCCGAGGACGGCTATGTCGTGACCCCGCGAATCGCCGCCGACTGGCAGCGCAACGAGGCCAAGCTGCGCGACCCGGTGACCGCGGCATTGCTGCTGCCCCACGGCCGGGCGCCGGCGGCCGGCGATACGATGACGAACCCGGCGCTGGCCGCGACCCTGCGCCGGATCGGCCGCGACGGCCGCGAGGCGTTCTACGACGGTCCGGTCATGCGCGAGATCGTCGGCCGGCTGAAATCGCTCGGCGGCTTGCACGAGGCCGAGGATTTCGCCGCTCAGCGCGCCGACTGGGTCGAGCCGATCACTGCCCGCTATCGCGGCTATGACGTCTACGAATGCCCACCCAATGGGCAGGGCATGGCTGCGCTGATGATCTTGCGCACCCTCGAAGGCTACGCGCTCGGCGCCGGCGGATCGGGCGGCGACCGCTTCAGCGAGGCCGACCGGCTGCACCTCTTGGCCGAAGCCAACAAGGCCGCCTATTGGGTGCGCGACAATTTCGTCTGCGACCCCGAGCAGGTGCCGGTCGACGTTGCCGGGTTTCTGTCCGAGGCGCGGGCCGAAGCGACCCGCCGAGCGATCCGGCTCGACCGGGCGATGCCGGGGCCGCACTGGGCCGAGATCGAGCACAAGGACACGGTCTATCTGTGCGTCGTCGACCGCGACGGCAACGCCTGCTCGTTCATCAATTCGCTGTTCTCCTCGTTTGGCAGCGCCATCGTGGCGCCCGAAAGCGGCGTGATCCTGCACAACCGCGGCACCGGCTTCCGCACCATCCCCGGCCATCCCAACGCGATCGCCCCGCGCAAGCGGCCGCTGCACACGATCATCCCTGGCATGCTGGTCAAGGATGGCCGCGCGGTAATGCCGTTCGGGGTGATGGGCGGGCATTACCAGGCGGTGGGCCACGCGCATTTCCTGCACCGCGTGCTCGATCGCGGCATGGACCCGCAGCAGGCGGCCGAGCAGCCGCGAATCCTGGCGCTCAACGGCCTGCTGCAGATCGAGCGGGCGCTGCCGGCGGCGATCGTCGCCGATCTGGCCGGCCGCGGTCACGAGATCGCCGAGCAGGCAATACCGCTCGGCGGCTGCCAGGCGATCTGGATCGACCATGCGCGCGGCGTCCTGATCGGCGGCTCGGAGCCGCGCAAGGACGGCCTCGCGCTCGGCTATTGACCGCTGGGCTATCGACAAAGGGCGTCGCCGAAATCGGCTTTGCCCGCCGCGGCGGGGCGACCCGGCTCGCCCATCTCTATCAGGCTGATCCGTTGCGGGTGCTGTTCCCGATCCCGGCAGCTGGCGACCCGGTCCAGGCGGCGATCGTCACGACTTCCGGCGGCCTCGTGGCCGGCGACCGGATCGAGATCGCGGTGCGGGTCGCGGGCGAGGCTTGTGCGCATGTCACCGCCTCGGCGGCGGACAAGATCTACCGCTCGGGCGACGGGGCGGCGACGAGCGCGATTCGCCAATTGTTGACCGCCGGCGACGGCGCCGCGCTCGAATTCCTGCTGCCTGAGACGATCCTCTTCGACGGCGCCCGGCTGGTGCGCGAGACGCTCCTCGAGCTCGCATCGGGAGCGTCGTTCCTCGGCGGCGACATCGTGATCTTCGGCCGGCGCGCCCGCGGCGAGCGTTTTACCCACGGGTTGCTGCGCGAGGTGTGGGAGGTCCGGCGCGCAGGCTCTCTTGTCTGGGGCGACGCGCTGCATCTCGACGGCGACGTTGCCCGGGTCATCGACGATCCCGCCTGCTTTGCCGGCGCCGCCGGGTTCGCGACGATGATCCTGGCCCCAGCGGGGCGCAATCCCCAGTCCTTCGTCGACGGCGCCCGCGCGGTTCAAGCCGGCGCGCCGCGGGGCGTGCGGGCCGGCGTCACCGCCATTGGCGGGCTCGCCATTGCCCGCTGGCTCGCCGCCGACGCCGCCCTGCTGCGCCAGGCCTATGCCGATCTTGCTTGCCATTGGCGCGCCGAGGCGCTGGGATTGCCACGCCAGCTGCCGCGAATTTGGCACGTGTGATGCTGGGCAGGAGTCGCGATCAACCTGATCCCGGTGCGGCTAGTGTTGAACATCGCGCCCGCTACATGCGCTCATGAGCTGGCGATATAAGCTTCTGTTGATCCTGAAAATTAGCACGATGGCCTCCGCCGCCGCCGGCAGCGGGTCGCTCCACTTCCAATACGCGTGTACTTTCTTGCCGCGGAGGGACCGGATCCATTGCCATACCGTCATCTCTCCTCGCCTCCGGTACTCGAGAAAGGAGAACAGATCCCATGCGAACCCGATCCACTTGACGCCGGTCTTGTACGGCAGCGGATGCTCTACCGGTAGCCCAACCATGTCGCAATACGCAATGTATGGAAACTCCACCCCGCATCCGACGGCTATTTCGCCGAGCAGGCTTGCTCTCGGGTTGATTTCTACAAGCCGCAGTTCTCCGTCGCGCTGGTCTTCTTTAAATTCAACTCCAGCAAGCCCTTCGTACCGGAGACCTTGGAGAAGCTTTATACCCAATTCCATTGCACGAGGGTGCACCTCACTGATCACCAGGCTGCCGGTGCCAAAATCAACGGGACACTGCCGCAACTTTCGCGCCGTGAACAAGGCGAGCGGCTGCGATTGCCGAGTCAAGTACGCCACCAGGTAAATCAAGTTGCTTTCGGGGCCCGGGATAATCTCCTGGGCCAGGAGCGGGATTCGGGATAATACATCCATCAGCGAGATGATTTGCCGACGGAGGTCCGCCTGATCGTGGACGATGATCGCTTTTCCAGGTTTGTTCAGCTTTCGCCAGATATGCGACTGACTTGGCTTGATAATGCAGGGAAAGCAAAAAGAACACGGTATTGTGTCGAGATCGCCGTATTTGCGAATGATGTGGGTCCGCGGAACCAGAAACCCTAGGCGTAGAGCGGCTTCGTGTAATGCACCTTTATCGATTATTTTTGCCGCTATACAGGGTTTTGGCCCCCGATAGATGCAGATGTCGGACAGTTCATCGCGATGCTCGGCGAGGAATGCAACCGTCGCGTCGCTCGTTGGAAACAGCACCGGGCGAGCGCCATACCTGCGGGCTATGTCTCGAAGTCTATCCAGCCACAAATCGGGTGCGTCCGTCGGATCTTGCGATAGCCTGATGCAGCGCGTGTAGCGAGTAAAACAAGCCGATACGAGCGGGCTCGATCCCAGCGATATGACGTCGATGTCATGTTTTCTCAGATTGCGAATCACAGAGAGACTGTTCGCACTTATATCCAATACTACGGCAGGTGGCGCGGTCGTCCTCATCAGACCCACCCCGCTGTTGTTCCGTTTAAATCGTGGTTTAGCCGGCGTTCTCCGACCACTCGCGCCATGCCCGAGCAACGTTCGGGAGACAGATTTCCCTCTTATTACGTAAACTGCGTTCCAATTGCAATAAGATTGCCGGCTGGAGACGTTGGGCGCGTCGACGGCTTCGACGTCAGGATAAGCGCACAGGCGGGCGGCCGGATGATTCGCGGCGAGAACGGCCAGGTTCGGCGACAGGGCTCATCACGCCCGGTTATCTCAGGGTGGGGGCGAAGCTTCGCCGAGCGCTACCTCGACATGCTGCGCGCCTCATCACGCCCGGTTATCTCAGGGTGGGGGCGAAGGGTCTGCCGATCTCGCTTGCTATTGGCGCGCCGAGGCGCTGGGATTGCCACGCCGGCTGCCGCGGATTTGGCATGTATGATGCTTGACCGATCGATGCGATGAACCTGACGCCGCGCGAAAAGGAAAAGCTTCTGGTGTCGGTCGCGGCCATGGTCGCCGAGCGGCGGCTGCGGCGCGGTGTCAAGCTCAACTATCCCGAGGCGGTGGCGTTGATCACCGATTATGTGCTCGAGGGTGCCCGCGACGGCCGCAGCGTCGCCGAATTGATGCGCGACGGCGCCACCGTGATCGGCCGCGAGCAGGTCATGGAGGGGGTGGCCGAGATGATCGGCGAAATCCAGGTCGAAGCGACCTTTCCCGACGGCACCAAGCTCGTCACCGTGCACGAGCCGATCCGATGATGAGGACACGCATGGTTAAGGTCCGTCGCCTGCTGCCCTCACCCGCCTCGCGGCGCTCGGCACCCTCTCCCGCATTGCGGGGGAGGGGGGACCCAGCCCGAAGGGATGGGTGGGTGAGGGGAAACGCGCGATGATCCCCGGCGAGATTTTCCCCGCCGCGGGCGAGATCGAGATCAACGCCGGGCGGCCGACCGTGACCCTCATGGTCGCCAACGCCGGCGACCGGCCGATCCAGGTCGGTTCGCACTATCATTTCTACGAAACCAACGCCGCACTCGCCTTCGACCGCGAGCCGGCTCGCGGCTTCCGCCTCGACATTCCAGCCGGGACCGCGACCCGGTTCGAGCCGGGGCAGAGCCGCGAGGTCCGCCTCGTCGCCTATGCCGGCGCGCGCCGCGTCACCGGCTTCAATGCCAAGATCAACGGCCCGCTGGGTTAGCTCGATGCTGCATATCTCAGTGCGCCGGCCTGTTCTCGCCCTCTCCCCCCGCCGGCCGGGGGGAGAGGGCGGGGTGAGAGGGGCCATAGAGCAGAGCAACACCGCCGCCGCCCTCACCCTCCCATCGCTGCGCGACGGGCCCCTGCCTCTCCCGCAATGCGAGCGAGGGGCTTTTCGGCGTAATCGCCACGCGAGAGCTTAAAATGGCGATGAGCGTCCCGCGCGCCGCTTATGCGGCGATGTTTGGCCCGACGACCGGCGACCGGCTGCGGCTCGCCGATACCGAGCTCGTGATCGAGATCGAGAGCGACCGCACGGTCTATGGCGAGGAGGTCAAATTCGGCGGCGGCAAGGTGGTCCGCGACGGCATGGGGCAGAGCCAGCGGAGCCGCGCCGAGGGTGCCGTCGACACGGTCATCACCAACGCCGTGATCCTCGACCATTGGGGCATCGTCAAGGCCGATATCGGCATCCGCGACGGCCGGATCAGCGGCATTGGCAAGGCCGGCAACCCCGACATCCAGCCGGGCGTCGACATCGTGATCGGCCCCGGCACCGAGGCGATCGCCGGAGAGGGTCGCATCATCACCGCCGGCGGCATCGACGCGCACATCCATTTCATCTGCCCGCAGCTCTGCGAGGAGGCGCTCTACAGCGGCGTGACGACGATGCTTGGCGGCGGTACCGGGCCGGCGGCCGGCACCGCCGCCACCACCTGCACGCCGGGGCCCTGGCACCTGGCGCGGATGCTCCAGGCGGCCGAGGCGATCCCGGTCAATCTCGGCTTTTTCGGCAAAGGCAACGCCAGCGAGCCCAGGGCACTGATCGAGATGGTCGAGGGCGGCGCCTGCGGGCTCAAACTGCACGAGGATTGGGGCACCACGCCCTCGGCGATCGACACCTGCCTCGGCGTCGCCGAAGAACTCGACGTCGCGGTCGCGATCCACACCGACACGCTCAACGAATCGGGGTTTGTCGAAGACACGATCGCTGCCTTCAAGGGCCGCAACATCCACGCCTTCCACACCGAAGGCGCCGGCGGCGGGCACGCGCCCGACATCATCAAATTGTGCGGCCTCGCCAACGTGCTGCCGTCCTCGACCAACCCGACCCGGCCCTACACGGTCAACACCGTCGCCGAGCATCTCGACATGCTGATGGTGTGCCATCACCTCGACCCGCGCATCCCCGAGGATGTGGCCTTTGCCGAAAGCCGCATCCGCCGCGAGACGATCGCCGCCGAGGACATCCTGCACGATCTGGGCGCGTTCAGCATGATGTCCTCGGACAGCCAGGCGATGGGCCGGGTCGGCGAGGTCATCATCCGCACCTGGCAGACCGCCGACAAGATGAAGCGCCAGCGTGGCCCCTTGCCGGAAGACAGCGAGGCCAACGACAATTTCCGGGCGAAGCGCTATGTCGCGAAGTACACGATCAACCCGGCCCTGACCCATGGCTTGGCCCAGCACGTCGGCTCGGTCGAGCCGGGCAAGCTCGCCGATCTGGTGATCTGGTCGCCGGCGTTTTTCGCGGTCAAGCCCGATCTGGTGGTGAAGGCCGGGACCATCGCCGCAGCCTTGATGGGCGACCCCAACGCCTCGATCCCGACCCCGCAGCCGGTGCACTACCGGCCGATGTTCGCCGCCTTCGGCCGCGCGCTGTCGGCGTCCTCGGTAACGTTTCTGCCGGCGGCGGCGATCGAGCTCGGCTTGCCGCAAACGCTCGGGCTCCAGCGCATGGTATTGCCGGCACGCGGCATCCGGGCGATCGACAAGCGCCGGATGATCCACAACGCCGCCTTGCCGCACATCGAGGTCGACCCCGAAACCTACGAGGTCCGCGCCGACGGCGTGCACCTGACCTGCGAGCCGGCGACCGTGCTGCCGCTGGCCCAACGCTATTTTCTTTATTGATCGGCTGAGCGATGCGGATTCGGCTGTTTGCTCCGATACTGTCGACATGGCCGGACTTGTTCCGGCCATTCACGTCTCGCGTCGGAGGGTGGTTGCGTGGATGACCGGGTCGAGCCCGGTCATGACGGCATAGGGTGCGGGAAGCCGATGCGCCGGGCGATCGCGGTTCATCCGCACCACACCTGGTCGTGGGCCGAGACGGCCACCACGGTAACCCTCGCCCATCTCGACCGGCATCGCCGCCGCATCCGGCTCGTCGCCGATTCGGGCGAGGCGTTTCTGCTCGACCTGCCGCGGGCGTGCCATCTCGCCGATGGCGATGGGCTCGAGCTCGATGACGGCGCCTGGCTCGAGGTGCGTGCGGCGCCGGAGCCGGTGTTGGAGATCGAGGCCCCCGATCGCGCGGCGCTGCTGCGGATCGCCTGGCATCTGGGCAACCGCCATCTGTCGGTCCAAATCATCGGCGAGCGGCTGCGCATCCGCGCCGACCCGGTCATCGCCGCGATGGTTGCCGGGCTCGGCGGCAGGCTGACCCGCCTCGACGCCCCGTTTGACCCCGAAATCGGCGCCTATGCCGCGAGCCCGCATCATCACCACGATGATGACGATGATCATGACGATCGCCACGGCTGAGGCCGCCCTCGATGACGCCGGGCTCTACCGCCTGCTGGCCTGGCTGTCGCCCGGCTTTCCGATCGGCTCGTTCAGCTATTCGCACGGGCTCGAGGCCGCCGCCGAGAACGGCATCGTGCGCGACCGCGACTCGTTGCAAGGCTGGATCGGCGCGGTCGTGGCCCAGGGCAGCGGCCGGATCGACGCCGACATCCTGTGCTGCGCGCATCGCGCTGCGGCAGCGGGCGACCTCGAAGCACTATGCGCGGTCAACCGGCGCGGGCTCGCCTACCGCGCCACCGCCGAGCTCGCGAACGAAACCACGGCGCAAGGAGCGGCATTTCTCGCCGCCTGCCGGGCGGCCTGGCCCGACGAGTTGATCGCGCGGTGGGCGGTTGCGAGCCTCGATCGCCCCCACCCTGACCCTCCCCCGCCGGCGCGGGAGGGAAGCGAGGGGGCTGCCGCGCTTCAGTCAAGAATGGGCGAGGGCGCCTGCTATCCGGCGGCGGTTGGCGCGGCTGTGGCGCGGGCCAGGATCGCCGTGCGATCGGCGCTGGTCGCCTACCTGCAGGCGATGGCGGCCAATCTGATGTCGGCCGGGCTGCGGCTCGGCATCGTCGGGCAGACCGACGGTCAGCGCATCCTCGCCGCACTCGAACCGGCGGTCCTGCAAGCAGCGGGCGCGGCCATCGCGCGCGGGCCGGCCGGGTTCGGCGCGGCGACCTTTGCCGCCGATCTCGCCTCGATGGCGCACGAAACCCAATATACGAGGCTGTTCCGCTCATGAGCGAAAAGGCGCAACACGACCCGTTGCGGGTCGGCATCGGCGGCCCGGTCGGCTCGGGCAAGACCGCGCTGATGGACTGGCTGTGCAAGACCATGCGCGGGCGCTGGGAGATCGCCGCGATCACCAACGACATCTACACCCGCGAGGACGCCGAGTTCCTGACCAGGAGCGGCGCTCTCCCGCCCGAGCGCATCCGCGGGGTCGAGACCGGCGGCTGCCCGCATACCGCGATCCGCGAGGACGCCTCGATCAACCTCGCCGCGGTCGCCGATATGACCCGGCTGTTTCCGGCGCTCGACCTGGTGCTGATCGAATCGGGCGGCGACAACCTCGCCGCCACCTTCTCGCCCGAGCTCGCCGATTTGACGATCTATGTCATCGATGTCGCTGCCGGCGACAAGATCCCGCGCAAGGGCGGCCCCGGCATCACCCGCTCGGACCTCTTGGTCATCAACAAGACCGACCTCGCCCCCTTGGTCGGCGCCAGCCTCGACATCATGGCTCGCGACGCGACGCGGATGCGCGGCGCCCGGCCGTTCGTCTTCACCAATTTGAAGTGCGGCGACGGGGTCGGCACGATCGTCGAGTTCATCGCCGCCCAGGGCGGGCTTCGACCTTAGTCAATTCGGTGGGCGACCGCGCCAGGCGGGGCTGGAGCGTCATCCCGCACCGACGGCCGGCGACCGAAGCGACAGCGGCGATTGGTGGGTGCAGTAGGACTCGAACCTACGGCCCGCTGATTAAGAGTCAGCTGCTCTACCAACTGAGCTATGCACCCTGCGCGGGACGCGCTCTATAGCAAAGGGCCGCCGGCTTGTCGAGATCCCGACACTTCAGTATCCGGCTCGAAATGTTATCTCAGTCGATTATCGTCGCCCCCGCGCAAGCGGGGGTCTAGAGCAACCGTTCGAGCCCTTGCACCCCTTGGGTTCCCGCTTTCGCGGGAATGACGAAAAATCGGTTGGTATTTCAGGAATAACTATGGTTCAGGTTCTCAGACGCGGCCGTGGCAATGCTTGAATTTGCGGCCCGAGCCGCACGGGCACGGCGCGTTGCGCGGGGTTCCGGCCCAGGGTGCGCGCGGACCCGCCAGCCGCTGCGGCTCGCCCCGGTCGGCGCCGTTTCTGTCGGCCCCGTTGCCGTTGACCAGGCCCGGCCGGCGCTGGGCGCGCGGGCGCGCGGCAGAGGGCCGCCCGGTGGTGCCGGTGGCGCGCATCTCCTCGGCCATCGCCTCCTCGGGCTCGGCCCCGATTTCGGCAAAGGCCGACTGCTGCACTCTGAGCTCGATGTGTGAGAGCACCGAGGTCACCTGCCGGCGCAGACTGACCAGCATCGTCTCGAACAGGCCGAACGCCTCGCGCTTATATTCGTTCAGCGGATCGCGCTGGGCATAGGCGCGCAGATTGATGCCCTGGCGCAGGTGATCGAGCGACAGGAGATGATCCTTCCAGATCTGGTCCAAGAGCTGCAAAAGCAGGCTCTTTTCCGCCATGCGCATCAGCTCGGGCCCGTAATTCGCGGTCTTCTCTGCCATCTTGCGGTCGGCGGCGGCGGCGATGCGCGCGGTTGCCTCGTCGCGATTGATCCCCTCCTCCTTGGCCCATTCGGCGAGCGGCAGATCGAGCGCCAACAGACGCAGGCATTCGGCGTGCAGCCCGGCCATGTCCCACTGCTCGGACATCGCGTTTTCGGGGATCGCCACCGCCACCGCCTCGTCGATCGTCTCGTTGCGCATGTCGGCGACGGTCGCGGCGACATCGCGCGAATTCATGATCTCGCGGCGTTGCTCGTAGACGACCTTGCGCTGGTCGTTCATTACATCGTCGAATTTCAAGAGCTGCTTGCGGATATCGTAGTTGCGCGCCTCGACCTTTTGCTGGGCCTTGGCCAATGCCTTGTTGACCCAGGGATGGATGATCGCCTCGCCCTCCTTGAGGCCCAATCGCTGGAGCATCGAATCCATCCGCTCCGAGCCGAAGATGCGCATCAGATCGTCTTCGAGCGAGACGAAGAATTTGGAGGCGCCGGGGTCGCCCTGACGGCCGGAGCGGCCGCGCAGCTGGTTGTCGATGCGCCGGCTCTCGTGCCGCTCGCTGCCGACGACGAAGAGCCCGCCCGCCTGCACCACGGCCTCGTGCGCTGAGGCGATCTCGGCCCGGATCGCGGCCTCCTGCACCCCGCGCTGGCCCTCCTCGGCGATCGCAGGAAGCTCGGTGCGCAGGCGCATTTCGAGGTTGCCGCCCAGCTGGATGTCGGTGCCGCGGCCGGCCATGTTGGTGGCGATGGTCACCGCGCCAGGCCGCCCGGCCTGGGCGATGATATGGGCTTCCTGCTCGTGATAGCGCGCGTTCAGCACGTTGTGCGGGATCTTGTGCTTTTTGAACAGGGCGGCCAGCGCCTCGGATTTTTCGATGCTGACGGTGCCGCACAACACCGGCTGCCCACGCTCGCGGCACTCCAGCACGTGCTGGGCGATGGCGTCGTTCTTCTCACGCGTGCTGCGATAGACCTCGTCGTCGGTATCCCCGCGCCGGACCGGCTCGTTGGTCGGGATCTCGATGACCTCGAGCTTGTAGATGTCGCCGAATTCCTGCGATTCGGTCATCGCCGTGCCGGTCATGCCGCCGAGCTTCGGGTACAGCCGGAAATAATTCTGGAAGGTGATCGAAGCCAGCGTCTGGTTCTCGTTCTGGACAGTGACCCCTTCCTTGGCCTCGAGCGCCTGGTGCAGCCCCTCCGAGTAGCGCCGTCCCTCCATCATCCGGCCGGTGAATTCGTCGATGATGATGATCTTGTCGTCCTTGACGATGTAGTCGGTGTCGCGCGCGAAGAGCTTGTGGGCGCGCAATGCCTGGTTGACGTGGTGGACGAGCCCGACATTGTGGATGTCGTAGAGGGTGCCGGTCTCCATCAGCTCGGTGCGGCGCAGCACCGCTTCGATCTTTTCGACCCCCGGTTCGGTCAGGGTGACGGTGCGCTGCTTTTCGTCTTTCTCGTAATCGTCGGCATCGAGCGCCGGGATCAGCTTGTCGACCCGGATATAAAGCTCGGAATTGTCCTCGGTCGGCCCGGAGATGATCAGCGGCGTGCGCGCCTCGTCGATCAGGATCGAATCGACCTCGTCGACGATCGCATAATGAAACGGCCGGTGGACCATGTCCTCGAGCCGGAACTTCATATTGTCGCGCAGATAGTCGAAGCCGAGCTCGTTGTTGGTGCCGTAAGTGACGTCGGCCAGATAGGCCTGCTGGCGCTGCATGTCGTCGAGCTCGTGGACGATGCAGCCGACCGAGACACCGAGAAAGCGATAGATCTGGCCCATCCATTCGGCGTCGCGACGGGCGAGATAATCGTTGACGGTGACAACGTGCACGCCGTTGCCGGAGAGCGCGTTGAGATAGACCGGAAGGGTTGAGACCAGGGTTTTGCCTTCGCCGGTCTTCATCTCGGCGATCATGCCGCGGTGCAGGACGACGCCGCCCATCAGCTGCACGTCGAAATGGCGCTGGCCGAGGGTGCGTTTGGCGGCTTCGCGCACGGTGGCGAAAGCCTCGATCAGGATGTCGTCGAGCTCGGCCCCATCGGCCAGCTGCTGCTTGAACAGCGCGGTGCGCGCGCGCAGCTCGTCATCGGACATCGCCGCGAGCTGCGGCTCGATCTCGTTGATGGCGGAGACGATCGGCCCCAGGCTTTTGACATAGCGGTCATTGGCGGAGCCGAACAACCGCCGGGCTAGGGCGCCAAGCATGGAAGCCTCAAAGAACGGAGGTGAATGGCTGGATATGTTCGCACGGCGACCCGTTGAGAGATAGGCGGACCAACCCTGGCTGTCAATTCGCCAGGCACCGCGACGGCTGCGGCGCCGCCCCCGGCTTGGACGCAGATCCGGCCACTCGCCGGCTTGTTCGCGTGGCGTCGATGTGCATTGATGGCCGGGTTCGGCCGCGCCAACCGCGCGGCTGCGTGCTGCCGGGGGGTGGTCGAAGATGGTGTCGCGTTGGTCCTTTGCCGGGGTGCTCGGCCTGGCACTGGCAGCAGCTGGCCTTGCCGCCGGGCCCGCGCCCGCGGCCGGTCCGGCGACGCCGGCTCCGGTTCCCGCCGCCGCCGCCCCCGCCGCTGCGCCACCCGCACCCACGCCCGCGCCGCCGCCGGCGCCCGCTCTGCCGCCGGCGAGCACCGTCGTCGCCCGCGTCAATGGGACCGAGCTGCATCTGGCCGATGTCGAAGCCGCGCAGCAGAGCCTGCCGGCCCAGCTGCAAAAGCTGTCGCTCCAGCAGATCTATCCGATTCTGCTCGACCGGCTGGTCGACGGCGAGCTGGTCGCCCAGGCCGGGCGCAAGGAGCATCTCGACCAGGACCCGGCGGTGCAGCGCCGCCTCCATCTTTACGAGGACCACTTGATCCAGCAGGCTTATGTCGAGCAGCTGATCAAAACAGCGGTGACCCCAGACCGGCTCCAGGCGCGCTACCAGGAATTCCTGAAGCAAACGCCGCCGCGCGAGGAGGTGCACGCCCGGCAAATCCTGGTCAAGACCGAACCCGAAGCGAAGTCGATCATCGCCCAGCTCGACAAGGGGGCGGATTTCGCCGCCCTCGCCAAGAAATATTCGACCGATTCGGGCGCCTCTTCCGGCGGGGATCTCGGCTATTTCACACGCGACGAAATGGTGCCGGCGTTCACCGCGGCGGCCTTTGCGCTGCCGGCCGGCCATTACACCGAGACCCCGGTCAAGACCGAGTTCGGCTGGCATGTGATCCAAGTCGAGGATCGCCGGGTTAAAAAGCCGCCGAGCTTCGAGGAGGCGCAGGGCCAGATGCGCAGCCTCGTAATCCGCGACGCGATCTTGGCGAAGCTGAAGGAGCTGCGCAGCGGTGCCACGATCGCTACCTTCGGGCTCGACGGGAAACCGCTGCCCGCGGCCAAATAGCCAGGCCCGCCAAATAGCCAGGCCCGATCGTCAAAGAGGCACACAGATGGCCGCTGTTTCTCCGCTCGCGCCGGCGAGCTTTCCCTGCTTGCCGCCGATCGCCGGGGTTAGGCTCGCCGCCTTCGCCGGCGGCATCCGCTACGCCGGGCGCGATGATCTGATGCTGGCCGAGCTGGCGCCGGGCACCGCGGTTGCCGGCGTCTTCACCCGCTCCTTGACCGCCGGGGCGCCGGTGCTGTGGTGCCGCGACTGCC
Source organism: Allostellaceae bacterium (assembly GCA_036008325.1). Classification (GTDB taxonomy): domain Bacteria; phylum Pseudomonadota; class Alphaproteobacteria; order ATCC43930; family CGMCC-115725; genus AP-15. Next base: position 1,286 of record DASYNW010000171.1, on the reverse strand, counting down.
TGCCGGGCGGGCAAGCGCGCGCGATCGTCGTCAATTCCGGCAATGCCAACGTGTTCACCGGCCGCGCCGGCAAGGACGCGGTCGCGACCACGGCGGCGGCCACGGCGAAGCTCCTCGGATGCGACCCCAGGCAGGTCTTCATCGCCTCCACCGGCGTCATCGGCGAGACCCTGCCGACCGAAAAGATCCTCGGCGCGCTGCCCGAGGCCGCGGCCCGGCTCTCGGCCGAGGGCTGGGAAAGGGCGGCGCGGGCGATCATGACCACCGACACCTTTCCCAAGGGCTCGACCGCCGCCGCCGAGATCGACGGCGTGGCGGTGCGTCTCAACGGCTTCGCCAAGGGCTCCGGAATGATCGCCCCGGACATGGCGACGATGCTGGCCTATGTCTTCACCGACGCGGCATTGCCGGCAGCGGTGCTCCAGCCGCTGCTCGCCGCCGCCGCGGACCGCTCGTTCAACGCGATCACGGTCGACGGCGACACCTCGACCAGCGATACCCTCCTCCTCTGCGCGACTGGGCAGGTGCTGCACCGTCCGGTGGCGAGCCCGCGCGACCGCCGGCTCGAAAATTTCCGCCAGGCGCTTGACACCGTGCTGATCGATCTCGCCCAGCAGGTCGTGCGCGACGGCGAGGGCGCGCAGAAATTCGTCACGATCGAGGTCAAGGGAGCGGCGACGGCGCGGGCGGCGCGGCGCATCGGGCTGGCGATCGGCAACTCGCCGCTGGTCAAGACCGCGATCTCCGCCGGCGACGCCAATTGGGGCCGCATTGTCATGGCGGTGGGCAAGGCCGGCGAGAAAGCCGATCGCGACCTTTTATCGGTCTCGGTCGGCGGTATCGAGATCGCCGCCCATGGCGGGCCGGTTCCCGGCTATGACGAGGCCCCGGTGGCGGAGCATATGAAGGGTCGCGAGATCGCCATCGCCGTCGATCTCGGCATCGGCCGCGGCAAGGCGACGGTGTGGAGCTGCGATCTGACCCATGGCTATATCGACATCAATGGCAGCTACCGTAGCTGAAGCGGCGGCGCGCCGACGCCCCCTTCCATCCCCTCCCCCGTCGACGGGGGAGGGTTAGGGTGGGGGCGGTGGAGACGCAATCGAGTTCGAACCCGCCGCTCGTGCTGGTCGCGGCGGTGGTGCTGGTCGACGCCGACGGCCGGGTCTTGCTCGCCCGCCGCCCGGAGGGCAAGGCGATGGCCGGGCTGTGGGAGTTTCCCGGCGGCAAGATCGACCCCGGCGAGACTCCGGAGGCAGCGCTGATCCGCGAATTGGCCGAGGAGC
>DASYNW010000170.1:0-23708 GCA_036008325.1 Allostellaceae bacterium | reverse complement strand
GGCTGCACCACCCGGGTCAGATAATCCGAAATCGCCGCGCTCGAGATCTGACTGCTCGAAAAACCGATATACATGACCGCCGTGGTCTGGCCGGTCGCCTTGACGATGATCGGGTCCTCGGATCCGATCGGCAGCAGGTACTTGACCTGCTGGACCGCGGCCATGACCTCGGTCAAGGCCTTGTCCGGATCGTAATTGAGCTCGATATAGGCGACGATCGTACTGGTGCCCTGGACCGAGGACGAGGTCATGTAGTCGATCCCCTCGGCGGTCGCCACCGCCTGGGCGATCGGCGTGGTGATGAAACCCTGCATCAGATTGGGCGAGGCGCCGGGGTAGAGCGTCGTGATCGTGATCGTCGTGTTCGACAGCTTGGGGTATTGCCGGATCGGCAGCCCCAGCATCGCCCGCAGCCCGATCAAAAGGATCAGCAGGCTGACGACCAGCGCCAGCACCGGCCGGCGGATGAAAATGTCGGTGAACGACATCAGACCACCTTGGGCTCAGTGCAAGCTCGGGTGCGCCGGCGATTGCGGCGGCGGCGAGCCGGTGACTGCGACCTGGACGCCGTTCTGGATCTTTACCTGTCCGGCGGCAACGACCTGCTCGCCGGGTTTCAGCCCGCTGAGGATCGCCACCTTGTCACCCCAGCGCGCTCCGGTCTTGACCGGCGTGCGCACCGCCTTGAGGATCGGCTGGCCGTTGGCGTCCTTGCCGTCGCGGCGGATCACATAGACGCTGTCGCCATAGAGCGTGTATTCGACCGCGGTCTCGGGCACGGCCATCGTATCGGGCCGGGGCGGCAGCACGATCGCCGCATCGACGAACATCCCCGGCAACAGCGCATCGTCGGGGTTGGGCATCGTCGCCTGGACCTCGATCGTCCGCGTGTCGGGGCTGAGCTGCGGCTCGATCGTGGTGACCTTGGCCAAAAAGGTCCGGCCGGGATAGGCGTCGGAGGTGACCCGAACCTCTTGGCCGACCGAAATCTCGGGGCGCTGCTGCGAGGGCAGGGTGAAGTTGACGTAGAGCATCGACAGGTCGGTCAAGGTGACAATCGGGGCGCCAGCGCTCAAATATTGCCCGAGATCGATCTGGCGCAGACCGAGCTGTCCCGAAAACGGCGCGCGGATCAGCTTCTGCGCGATGATCGCCTCGGTTTTCGCAATCTCGGCATTGGCTTGGTCGAGCTGGCTCTGGTTCTGATCGACCGTCTCCTGCGGGGTGAACGCGCGCTTGACCAGCTGCTTTGAACGCCCCAGCGTGATTTCGGCGAGTTTCGCTTGCGCCTGATAATTGGCGAGGTCGGCCTGATCCGGCGCATCGTTCAGCTGGACCAGCGGATCGCCGGCCTTCACCTTCTGCCCCGGCGAGAAGAAGATCCGGGTGACGCGCCCGGCCACCTCCGGGTTGACCGTGACCTGGTGGACGGCCGAGACCGAGCCGATGCCGGGGGCATAGCGGGGGATCGATTGGGCCACGACCACGGCAGCGCTGATCTGCGCCGGCGCCGGCTTGTTGTGGGCGAAGAAGTTCGCGATCGCGTGCTCGCGGAAGCGATTGAAGCCGTAGAGCCCACCGAGCAGGATCGCCAGCAGCAATCCCACGATCAGGAACCAGCGCAAGATCTTCGGCCGCGGTGCGGCGCCGTTGTCGGTGCGCCCGCGCAGGGTCCGATCGGGGGCCAGCGCGTGTGCCGAGCCGCTTGCCATCTGCTCACCGTCCATTCGCTGCTCCCATAGCGGAAGATGCGGGTTCGAGCGGCTGTTGCGCGCCGCCGGCGAGTGCCGCGGCGATCGCCGCGTCGCCGAGGCCGATGCCGCGCAGGATGAACCAGGTGGTCTCGTCGACCAGCGCCGCCATCGTCCCCTGGTAGGCCAGGCACGCCTGGGCCGGCAGCAGCACGAAGGCGATCATCGCCGCGACATGATGACCGAACCAGAAACGATTGGCCGAGGCGATCGGGCCGGCTGCGAGATCGCCGGAGGCGGTTGCGACCGCGATCGAGGCGGCGAACAGCGGGTGAACCCGGGCAAAGATCGTCTCGAACAGCTGGCGGGCGTATTCCCCATCCTCGAGAAAACTGTGCAATACGAGCCGCAGCCGCAAGTCGCGCTGGGTGCGCTCATCCTCGCCCGCGAGCAGGAAGTAGCGGACCATGCAATGGACCATGCGGACCAGGGTGATGGTCGAGGGTTCGAGGCTCGCCAGCCGTTCGAGCGCGGGGTCGCCTTCGCAGCCGAGGTGCAGGATCTCGCCGTAGAGGTGCTTTTTGCTCGGGAAATGCCGGAACAGCAGCCCTTCGGAAATGTTCGCGGCCTCGGCCAGCTCCCTGGTCGTGGTGCCGGCAAAGCCCTTGCGGGCGAACAGCGGCAAAGCCGAGGCGACAATGGCCTTGCGCCGCTCGTCGCCGTCTAATCGGATGGTGGCCATGGCGGCGAGCGGAGTAAGCGCTTACTTACCGGATGTCAAGCAGCGGGTCGCGGGGGCACACCGGGCTTGACCGGCTCGCCCGGCTGCCGCACCCAGAACGATGCACAACGCTATTTCCGAGGTTCTCGCATGCCAGCGTACCAGTACATCTATGTCATGAAGGGGCTGAGCAAGGCCTATCCCGGCGGACGCGAGGTGCTGAAGGACATCTGGCTGTCGTTTCTGCCGGGCGCCAAGATCGGCGTGCTCGGCGCCAACGGGGCCGGGAAGTCGACCCTGCTGCGGATCATGGCCGGCGACGAGCGCGAGTTTGCCGGCGAAGCCTGGGCCGCGGAGGGCGCGCGGGTCGGCTATCTGCCGCAGGAGCCAAGGCTCGATCCGGCGAAGGACGTGTTCGGCAACGTCATCGAGGGGCTGGCCGAGACCAAGGCGCTCATTGACCGCTTCGAGGCGGTCAGCGCCCGCTTCGCCGAGGAGCTCACGCCGGACGAGATGGAGGCGCTGATCGCCGAGCAGGGCGAATTGCAGGAAAAGATCGACCAGGCCGATGGCTGGGAGCTCGACCGCGCGGTCGAGATCGCGATGGATGCGCTGCGCTGCCCGCCGGGCGATGCCGAGGTGGCCACCCTGTCCGGCGGCGAGCGGCGCCGGGTCGCCTTGTGCCGGCTGCTGCTGCAGCGCCCCGATTTGCTGCTGCTCGACGAGCCGACCAATCATCTCGACGCCCAGTCGGTTGCCTGGCTGCAGCGTTTTCTCGAAGACTATCCGGGCACCGTCGTCACCATTACCCACGATCGCTATTTTCTCGACCAGGTCGCCGGCTGGATCCTCGAGCTCGATCGCGGCCGCGGCATCCCGTTCGAAGGCAACTATTCGGGCTGGCTCGAGCAAAAGCAGCAGCGCCTCGCCCAGGAGGGCCGCCAGGAAGTGGCGCGTCAGCGCAGCCTCGAACGCGAGCTCGAATGGGTGCGGCAGAGCCCGCGGGCGCGCCAGGCAAAGAGCAAAGCGCGGCTGTCGGCCTATGAGTCTCTGGTCGCCGAGAACCGGGAAAAGGCGCCCGAGAGCGCGCAGATCGTGCTGCCGCCGGGGCCGCGGCTCGGCGATCTGGTGATCGGCGCCGAACGGGTCGGCAAAGGCTTCGGCGACCGGCTGTTGATCGAGGCGCTCGATTTCCGCCTGCCGCCCGGCGGGATCGTCGGCGTGATCGGCGCGAACGGCGCCGGCAAGACCACTTTGTTTCGGATGGTCACCGGTCAGGACCAGCCCGACAGCGGCAGGTTTCGCGTCGGCGACACGGTCAAGCTCGGCTATGTCGATCAGTCGCGCGACACACTGGCCCCGGGCGCCACGGTGTGGCAGGAAATTTCCGGCGGCCGCGACGAGATCGATCTCGGGCGCCGCAAGATCGCCAGCCGCGCCTATTGCTCCCTGTTCAATTTCCGCGGCGCCGACCAGCAGAAAAAGGTGGGCCAGCTCTCGGGCGGCGAGCGCAACCGCGTGCACCTCGCCAAGATGCTGAAAGAAGGCGCCAATGTGCTGCTGCTCGACGAGCCGACCAACGATCTCGACATCGATACCCTGCGGGCGCTCGAAGAGGCGCTCCTTGATTTCGCCGGCTGCGCCGTGATCATCACCCACGACCGCTGGTTTCTCGACCGCATCGCCACCCACATCCTCGCGTTCGAGGGCGACAGCCAGGTCGTCTGGTTCGAAGGCAATTATGCCGATTACGAGGCCGACCGCCGCCGCCGCCTCGGCAGCGAGGCCGATCAGCCGCACCGCCTGCACTACAAGCCGCTGATGCGGGCGTGACCGGCGGCAACTGCTGCGCTGGCGACCCGGCTAGCGCAGACCGGCGGCCTCGGTCTTTTGCTGCAGCGCGGTGATCAGGCCCTGCACCTGGCCGCCGTCGCGCTGGATCACCGAGGCGAACTCGGAACGCTGGGTCACCGCCATGCTGACCCCCTCGACGATGACGTCACTGATCTTGTAGGCGCCGTTTTCCTGGGTCAGCAGCCAGTCGATCTTGGCGGGCGGGGCGCCGTTCGGCCGCACGATCTCGCTCGACACCATCGAGCCGTCCGCGGCCGCTCGGCTGCCGGTCACCCGGAGGGTCTCGCCGCTGTACTCGGCCAGCCGGTCGCTGTAGGCGACCGCGATGTAGCTGGTGAACAGCCTGATGAATTCCTGCTGCTGCTGCGGGGTGGCGATCTGCCAATAGCGGCCGAGGACAAACCGGGCGATCCCCGGAACATCGAAGTCTTGGCTGAACAGCTGGCGAAAGCGCACCACCCGCTGGCTCGGAGCGACGTTGCTGCCGAGCACCTGAAGGGCCTGATTGCCGAGGTCGGTGATCACCGCGGCCGGATCGGCCGCCGCCGCGGGGCGCGCCGACAGAAGGATGCCGGCGATCAGAACCGAGCCGCCGATCAGTAGCCAACGTCGCATCATTACCACGATACCTCGGAGGGGTTCTGCGCTGCGGTGAAAACAACCGCCGGCGGGCGCTGGTTCAATACCGTCGCCGGCCGGCCCGAACCGCCGTTTTCGCTGAACCCGGACGGCGGCGGCAGATTGCGGTTCTCGTGGTGGATCAGCGCCGCGCGGCGCTGGCGATAGAGCGAGCGGATCGTCGCATAATAGTCGAGCGAGGTGCGCTCGATATCGGCGAGTGTGTCGAGGTAGCGTGCCCGCTGATCGATGCCGGAGACCCCGCCCCGCACAAACGGAATCCAATAAAGGGTGAACGGGTTGCCGGTGACCAGCCGGTTCCACGGATCGCCGAAGCCCTCGGCGACCTCGCCGCCAAGATCGCGCGGATCGGAGGGCCCGAGAACCGGCAGCACCAGATAGGGTCCCGCGGGAATGCCCCAGACGCCGAACGTCACCCCCAGATCCTGGTCGTGATACGGGATGCCCCAGCGACCGGCCACGTCGACGAGGCCGCCGAAGCCGATCGTCGAATTGAGCACGAAGCGTACCACGGTATCCTTGGCTCGGCCGAAATCGCCTTGCAGCGTATCGTTGGCGAAGATCAACGGTTCCTGCAGATTATTCAGAAAGTCGCGCAGCGAGTTGCGCACCGGCTGGGGCAGGCTTGCGCGATAGGCCTTGGCCACCGGCACCAGCACATGGCGGTCGACAACCTGGTTGAACTCAAAAATCTTGCGGTTGGTGTCTTCGAACGGGTCGTGGAAATCCTCGCCGACTATCCCCGCCTGCTGCGGATCGGGCGGTCTCGTGGCGCAGCCCGAAGCGAAGAGGGCGAGCATCAGCAACGGACCCGAGAAGGTGAGACGCAACGCACGAAGGTTCATCGGTGGGGCTCGCATCAGACTGGCGCCTCCTCGAGGCGCGCGATATTTGCGGGAAATCCGCGGCAGCGGCAAGGGGTTGCTCGCCACGGTCGGCGATCCGACGGCGCCCTGTGACAAACTTGCTTGCGAGCATAAAGATATCTGCATATGTTGCTGAGACAAAGAGCGCGGATATCGGTGCGATGGATCATCTTCTGGCGGCGCTGCGCGCAGTCGCCGAGCCAACCCGCCTGCGGCTTCTCGTGCTGTGCGCCCGCGGCGAGCTTACCGTCAGCGAGCTGACCCAGATCCTCGGCCAGAGCCAGCCGCGCGTATCGCGACATCTGAAGCTCCTGTGCGAGGCGGGCCTGCTCGACCGCTTTCGCGAGGGCAGCTGGGTGTTCTATCGCTTGAGCCAATCGAGCCCGGCGAGCGCGCTCGCGCGCCATCTAGTCGAGGCTTGCGGCGACGTCGATCCGACGATCGCCCTCGACCTGCAGCGCCTGGCGGCCACCAAGCAGCTGCGCGCCGATCTCGCCAGCGCCTATTTTCGCGAGAACGCCCCGCGCTGGCATCGCATCCGCTCGCTCTATGTCGACGAGCGCGAGGTCGAGGCGGCGCTCATTGAGATCATCGCCGCGGTCGACCCGCGCGATCTGCTCGACATCGGCACCGGAACCGGGCGCATGCTCGAAATTCTGGCGCCGCGGGTCGAGCAGGCGCTCGGCATCGACCAGTCGCGCGAGATGCTGTCGGTGGCGCGGGTCAATCTCGAACGGGCGGGGCTGGCAAATGGGCGGGTCCGCCGCGACGATATGTATCAGCTGGCCCTGCCCGACGGTTCCTTTGACGCTGTCGTGATCCATCAGGTTCTGCACTATGCCGACCGACCGGCCGCGGCGATCACCGAGGCGGCGCGGGTGCTGCGGCCGCAGGGCATCCTGGTGATCGTCGATTTCGCGCCGCACGCCCTCGAATTCCTGCGCGCGGAGCACGCCCATCGCCGGCTCGGCTTTGGCGATGGCGAGATCGCCGAGTGGTGCCGCGCCGCCGGTCTCCATCCGGCCCCGCCACGCCTGTTGCCGGGCGACCCGTTGACCGTCGCGATCTGGAGCGCACGCCGCTCAGCGGCGGCGCATCGGCAACTGGGCCGGCATATCGAAGAAGCGTCGTCCGTGATCCTCGAAGGGGAGCTGCGCTGATGAGCGAAAGTCTGGCCTCGGGGCGGTCGCGCGGCCGGCTCGCCGCCGACCCTGTGATCGATTTCGATGCCGGCCCGCCGCGGGTCTCGTTCGAGTTCTTTCCACCGAAGACCGCCGACATGGAAACCCGGTTGTGGGAGGTGGTCCAGCGCCTCGAACCGTTGGCCCCGCGCTTCGTCTCGGTGACCTACGGCGCCGGCGGCTCGACCCGCGAGCGCACCCATGCGACGGTGCGCCGCATCCGCTGCGAGACCGCGCTCGAACCGGCCGCGCACCTGACCTGCGTCGCCGCCAGCCGGGCTGAGATCGATGCGGTTGCACGCGATTACTGGCAAGCCGGGATCCGTCACATCGTCGCCCTTCGCGGCGATGCTCCGACCGGCGGATCGGCCTATGTGCCGCAGCCGGACGGCTATCCCTACGCCGCAGATCTGGTGGCCGGGCTGAAGCGGGTCGCCGATTTCGAGATCAGCGTCGCCGCTTATCCCGAGACCCATCCCGAGGCGGCGAGCGCCGAGCACGACCTCGACAATCTGAAGCGCAAGGTCGATGCCGGCGCCAGCCGCGCGATCACCCAGTATTTTTTCGATGTCGACCTCTTCCTGCGCTTTCGCGACCGCGCCGCGACCGCCGGGATCGCGGTGCCGCTGGTGCCGGGCATCTTGCCGGTGACCAATTACGCCCAGGTTAAGCGGTTCAGCGCGGCCTGCGGCGCCTCGATCCCGGCCTGGATGGAAGGCCATTTCGACGGGCTCGACGGCGATCCCGATACGCGCCGGCTAGTCGCCACCTCGCTCGCCGCCGAGCAGTGCCGCCGGCTGCATGCCGAGGGGGTGCACGAATTCCACTTTTACACCTTGAACCGGGCCGACCTGATCGTGGCGATCTGCCATCTCCTCGGCGTGCGGGCCAAAAAGCCCGTAGCGGCGGCGGTCTGATGCGAGAGCATTTTGACTTTCCCCCTCTCCCCCCGCCTGCGGGGAGAGAGGGTAGGGTGAGGGGGGCTCTCGCACAAACCCGAGCGCTATCGCCAAACCACCTCACCCTCCCACGCCTGCGGCGCGGGCCCCTCCATCTCCCCCGCAAGGCGGCGGAGAGGGGATATCCGGCGGTGTACCAGTCACAATGACCCATTTCCTCGACTACCTCGCCGACCGCGTCGTGCTGTGCGACGGGGCCATCGGGACCCAGGTGCAGGCGCGCAACCTCGACATCGAGCGCGACTTCCTGGGCAAGGAAAACTGCACCGAGATCGTCTGCGAGAGCCGTCCCGACCTGATCCGCGAAATCCATCGCGGCTATCTCGAGGCCGGCTGCGACGCGGTGCAGACCAACAGCTTTGGCGGCTCGCCGATCACCTTGGGCGAGTTCGGGCTCGCCGACCGCGCCGCGGCACTCAATCGCCGCGCCGCCGAGATCGCCCGCGAAGCCGTCGCCGAGTTCGCTCATGACGGCCGCACCCGGTTTGTCCTGGGCTCGGTCGGGCCGGGGACCCGTCTGCCCTCGCTCGGCCATGTCGGCTATCAGGAGCTCGAAGACGCGCTCGGGGTGCAATGCGACGGGCTGATCGCGGGCGGGGTCGACGCCATCATCATCGAGACCTGCCAGGACCCGTTGCAAATCAAGGCGGCGGTCAACGGCGCCAAGCGGGCGCGCGCAGCCGCCCACCAGGACACGCCGATCCTGGTCCAGGTCACGATCGAGACCACCGGGACCCTCTTGGTCGGCGCCGACATCGCCGCCGCGGCGACGATCATCCACGCCCTCGACGTGCCGATGATCGGGCTCAATTGCGCCACCGGCCCGCGCGAGATGGCCGAGCACGTCAAATGGCTCGGCGAGAACTGGCCGGGGCAGATCTCGGTGCAGCCCAACGCCGGGTTGCCCGAATTGGTCGCCGGCCATGCCCATTACCCGCTCGGCCCGGCCGAGCTCGCGCAATGGCTCGAACGCTTTGTCGCCGAAGACGGGGTCGGCATGATCGGCGGCTGCTGCGGCACCGAGGCGGCGCACATCGCGGCACTCGACGCGATGCTGCGGCGGCTCGGCCGTGGCGGTGGGGATGGGCGCCGGCGGCCCGCCCCGCGCCCCCGCCAGCCGGTCTGGGCGCCATCCGTCGCCTCGCTCTATGGCCAGGTGGCATTGCGCCAGGAGAATGCCTGGCTGTCGATCGGCGAGCGCTGCAACGCCAACGGCTCGCGCAAATTCCGCCAATTGCAGGAGCAGGGCGACTGGGACGGCTGCGTCGAGATGGGCCGCGAGCAGGTCAAGGAAGGCTCGCACACGCTCGATCTGTGCACGGCCTTTGTCGGGCGGGACGAAGTCGCCGACATGACCCAGGCGGTCACCCGGCTGCGTGGCGCGGTCAATGCGCCATTGGTCATCGATTCGACCGAGTACCCGGTGCTCGAAGCGGCGTGCAAGCTCTATGGCGGCAAGCCGATCGTCAACTCGATCAATTTCGAGGATGGCGAGGAGGCGGCCGACAAGCGGCTGGCGCTGGCGCGCCGGTTCGGCGCCGCGGTCATCGCCTTGACCATCGACGAAAGCGGCATGGCCAAAGAGGTCGAGCACAAGCTCGCGGTCGCGCGCCGGCTCTACGATTTCGCCTGCGGCAGGCACGGCTTGCCGCCGTCCGACCTCTTATTCGATCCGCTGACCTTCACGATCTGCACCGGCAACGCCGACGACCGCAAGCTCGGCCTCAACACCCTGGAGGCGATCGAGCGGATTGCCCAGGCAATGCCCGAGTGCCAGATCATCCTCGGCCTCTCCAACATCTCGTTCGGGCTGAACCCGCCGGCCCGCCAGATCCTAAACTCGGTGTTTCTCGACCATGCGCTGCGCCGCGGCCTGACCGGCGCGATCGTGCATTTCTCGCGGATCATGCCGCTGCACAAGATCCCGGCCGAGGAATTGCGGATAGCCGAGGATTTGGTCTTCGACCGCCGCCATCAGGGCTACGACCCGCTGCACGCGTTTATTGGGCTGTTCGAGAACCGCGCGGTCGAGACTGCCGAGAAAAAGGGCCGCCCGGAACAGCTCGAGGAGCGGCTCGCCCAGCGCATCGTCGACGGCGATCGGCAGGGGCTCGAAGCCGATCTCGATCTGGCGATGGCGACCTATAAGCCGCTCGACATCATCAACAACATTCTGTTGGGCGGCATGAAGACGGTCGGCGAGCTGTTCGGCGCCGGCAAGATGCAGCTCCCGTTCGTGCTGCAATCGGCCGAGACGATGAAAGCCGCGGTCAGCTTTCTCGAGCCGCACATGGAGCGGGTAGCCGGGCAGGAGCGAGGCACGGTGGTGCTGGCGACGGTGCGCGGCGACGTCCACGATATCGGCAAGAACCTTGTCGACATCATCCTGACCAACAACGGCTACCGGGTGATCAATCTGGGCATCAAGCAGCCGATTGGCGCCATCCTCGAAGCCGCGGTGGCGCAAAAGGCCGACGCCGTCGGCATGTCCGGGCTCTTGGTCAAATCGACCGTGGTCATGCGCGAGAACCTCGAGGAGATGAGCCGCCAGGGGCTCGACCTACCGGTCATGCTCGGCGGTGCCGCGCTGACCCGGCGCTATGTCGAAGAGGATTGCGTCAAGGCTTATGGGCCGGGCCGGGTCGCCTACGCCCGCGACGCCTTCGACGGGCTCGGGCTGATGGACAAGATCGTCACCGGGAAATTCGACGCGCATCTGGGCGAGGTTCGGGCGAAGAACGAGGGAAGGGCGGTCAAGCCCTCGCGCAAGCTCGGCCGCGCCGCCGATCCGCGGCCGCTGCGGCCGGTCGATCTCGAAGAAATCCGCCTGCGCCGGGCCGAGCTCACCGGCAACGTCGCGGTGCCGCAGCCGCCGTTCTGGGGGTCGCGCACAATCGAGCGGGTGTCGCCGAAGGCGGTGGTGCCGTATCTCAACGAGCGGATGCTCTACCAATTCCAGTGGGGCTTTCGCAAAGACGGCAAGTCGATGGCCGAGTACCGCGAATGGGCCAAGGACGAGCTGCGCCCAGTATTGCGGCGCATTCTCGACCTCGCCGTCCGCGAAGAAATCCTGGTCCCGCAAGCCGCCTATGGCTATTGGCCCTGCGCCGCCGAGGGCAACGATGTGATCCTGTTCGACCCCACTGGCGGCCATGAGCTGACCCGCTTTTCGTTCCCGCGCCAGAACAAGGAAGGCGGGCTGTGCGTCGCCGATTTCTTCCGCGACATCGGCGCGCCCGAGCGCGACGTGATCGGCTTGCAGGTGGTGACGATGGGCCGGCGCGCGTCGGAGGCGGCGCGCGAATGGTTCGCCCAGAACCGCTACCAGGACTATCTTTATCTGCATGGGCTGTCGGTGGAGATGGCCGAAGCCTTGGCCGAATACGTGCACCGGCGCATCCGCGGTGAATTGGGCTTTGCCGCCGAGGAGGCGCGCGACCCGGAAGCGATGCTGGCCCAAGGCTATCGCGGCAGCCGCTACTCGTTCGGCTATCCGGCCTGCCCCAATCTCGCCGACCAGAAGCAGCTGTTGGCGCTGCTGCGCGCCGAGGAGATCGGCATCGCACTTTCGGAGGAAGACCAGCTCGACCCTGAGCAATCGACCTCCGCCATCATCGTCCACCACCCGCAGGCCAAATATTTTTCGGTATGAGGCCACAGGCTGTCCGATGTGGGCCGGCATGCAGGTTTACCGGGTAATATGCATTCCCTCGCAAACCGTCGTGGCCGGACTTGTTCCGGCCATCCACGGGCCCCGATCGGGGGCGAAGAAAGGGGTGGATCACCGGGACGAGCCCGGTGATGACGAAGCGGTGAGGCTTTGGGCTACGCTGCACTCGCATGCAGAGCTGGCAGCCTGATCCGAAGCGATGATCGAAGCCCGCATTGTCAAGCTCGTCATGGTCGGCGCTCTCGCGGTGTTCGCCTTGCTCGTCGCCGTCGACAACCTGATCGCCTACGACATCAATTATGCGTTCGTGCGGCACGTGCTGAGCATGGACACGACGTTTCCCGGCAACCCGCTGCTGTACCGCCGCATCCTCGCGCCGGCGCTGTGGCAGGCGGCCTACGCGCTGATCATCCTTGGCGAGGGGCTGACCGGCGCGACGTTGGCGCTCGCGGCGATCTTGCTGCTGCGCCAGCTGCGCGCGGACGCCGCCTGCTTCAACCGGGCCAAGCGGCTGGTCCATATCGGCGCCGGGCTCGGCTTTCTGGTGTGGTTTTTCGGCTTCATGGTGGTCGGCGGCGAATGGTTCCAGATGTGGCAATCGCACCAGTGGAACGGTCAGCAGCCGGCGTTTCGCTTTTATATGACGGTTCTGGCGGTGCTGATTTTGGTCAATCAGCCGGACACCGAGCTGCCGACCGCGACTGGCGGATCGCGGGCGTAGCGGTAGTTACGGCACCACCCGCCGCGCCAGTGCGGCGATGACCGGCACCGCGACCCGTTGCACCCGCGGCCCCAACGCGAGCGGCTTCAACAGCATGCGCACGCTCATTTCGACCGGGAAATGCGGGCGCAGCAAGGCCTGACACTGGCGATGCACGCCCCGGTACACGGCGGCGCCAAACGGCTGGCCCGGATGACGCGCGCGGTGGACGTGCTTGAGCACGATCTGCCGGTCTTCGCCGCCGGACATGCGCAGCCGCCGCCACAGCGCCGGGGCAATATCGCCGCGCGCCGGGCGTTCGATTTCTCGGTACTTTCGAAAAAAGCGATAAAAATGCTTGTAGTGACGCACCTCGTCTTCGGCGATTCGGCGCGTCAACAGGGCCAGCACCGGGTCGGGGCTGGCGCGCGACAGGCTCGTGTAGTAGCTGGCAGTGCCCATTTCGACGACGCATCTCGAAGCCATTTCGAGCCCGCGCGCCCGTTCGACCGCCTCGTCGCAGAACGGCCCAAACTCTTCGACAAATTGTGCGCGCACCCGCTCCCATGGGAAATCCGGCCACGTCGCCTCGACATAGCGGCGCAGCCCCCGACCGTGCTGCAATTCCTCGGGAAGCCAACGCTGTTCCAGCCACGCGGTGACCTCGTCGTCGCCGGCAAAATGATCGATCAGATTCGCGGTATAAAGATCGGTGGCGCTCTCCATCAAGGAAGCCGCGGCGATCAGGTAAAAGAACGCCTCGCTTCCGGCCACCGCATCGTGGCGGATCGCCTGCCAGGGGATATCGTCGAGCGACCAGTGGCGCCGAGCGGAGTTTCGATCGGCGGCGCCGGGCCGATCCCCTCTGTCCCGACCGTTGCTCGCGGGAAAGCTTACAGGATTCATGGCGTTCGTTGCCGCACTGCCCCTCTAAAAGGTGAACATCGTGCTTTCGGGTCCGAGGCCGAGCAGAACCTGGCCCACGGTCTCGAAATGCGATTGCCGTCCCTGATATTGCTGAATCACGGTGTGAATGTCGCGAAACCGCCGCTCGAACGGGTTCTCCTCGAAGATCGCGCCGGCGCCGGCGGCGTGATAGAGGGTGTCGACCGCATCCTTCGCCTGGTGGATGGCCCAGGTCGAAGCCAGCCTGATCGCTGCGTTGTCGTCGAGGCTCAGCCCGCCGGTGCGGTCGGCCGCGCACCAGATGTCGCCGAGGGAACCGAGCAAAAAGGCGCGCGCAGCACCAATCCGCGCCTCCGACTGCGCGACCTGCGCCTGGATCAAATTGTTGTCGCGCAGGGTGCGCTTGGCGCCGCGCGGGATCTTGTCGCGGGCGAGCGCCACAAACGCCTCGATCACCGCCCGGGCGATGCCCAGCGCCACTCCGGCGAACCCGGCGGAATAGACGTTGCTGCTGCTGAAGGCATAGAGCAGGCCCGGTTCGCGCGGCCTCGCTTCGGCGCTGCGCTCGACTGCGTGGTCTTCGGGCACAAACAGGTCGTTGACCCTATAACTGTCGCTGCCGGTCCCGCGCAAACCGACGACATGCCAGATGTCGGTCATCGCCGCTTGCGCCTTGGGGAACAGTAGAGTGCGGAACACCGGGCTGCCGTCAGGCCGCAGCCGCGGCGCGCCGTTCTCGGCGAACACCGCGACATGGGCGCCGAGCCAGGTCGCGTGATGGCTGCCGCTGGCAAAGCTCCAGGTTCCGCTCAGCCGGTAGCCGCCCGGCGCCATTCGCGCCTCGGCCGGTCCGGGCGGGCCCCAGGCGACAATGCCGCGCGCCCCGCCGAAAATCTCGGCCGCCGCCTCGGGTGCAAGATAGGCCGCGGTCATCGTGCAGCCGCAGGCCTGGCCGACGCACCAGGCGACGCTGGCGTCGTGCCGGGCGATTTCTTCGACCACCGGCACATACTCGGCCGGCGGCAACTCGGCGCCGCCGAGCGAGCGTGGCAGCAGCAGGCGAAACATCCCGGCTTCGGCCAAGGCCGCGACCAGCGGCTCGGGCAGCTCGCGGCGCCGCTCGATCTCCTCGCCGGCCGCCTCGATCGTCGGCCCGAGCGCGCGAGCGCGATCGAGCGGGTCCGCGCCCGATCGTTCGATGCTCTGCCGGTCGATGCTCTGCGGGCTCGGCGCGTTCGACCTCATCCCTCGTTCCCATCGCCGCGCCGACAATCCGGCGCGCGTTCATCATAGCGCACTCCGACGGGCGCGGGCACCTCCCCTTATCCGCCGCCGGACGGAGCGTCCCTCGAATGCGCCGGCGCCGGCGCGGGCCGGCGAATCGCGCAGGGTCGGAGAGCGATCACAAAGCTGCGGAGATCGTGCAAATCGCGGTTGGCTGGTCGATCCGCAGCACGATGCTCTCGCTGACATAGAGCTGGTAGTGCACGCCGTCCTGGCCGACATAGCCTGAGCGCAGATCTTGGCCCACGACCAGGACGCCGACGCGCGGATCGACCATGACCCCGCCCTCGATCGCCGCCTTGTAGATCCCGCCGGTGCACAACCGGCGCAAATGCTCGAGCTGCAGCACGTCGGTCCCCGGGTAAAGGCGGAACAGCGCGTTGTAGAGTGCTGGCGCCAGCACCAGGCTGTAGGGGCCGCGGAACCCCTCATCGTCGAGCTTGGTCGCGGCGGCGAGCGCGTCCTCTAAGGCCCGGTCGAGCGCCGTCCAGGCGCCGCCTTCGATGTGCTGGCGACCCTCGACGGTCAACAGGCCGGGGAGGCCGAAATCCGGCTGGCCCAGATAAGCCACCCGCTCCTCGGCATCGGCGACCGCTTCGGCCGCGTCCTCGACCGGGGCGAGATTGACCGCCTGCCCGTATTCGACGTGGCTGGCGATCCGCCGGATGCTGAGGCGGAAGCTGCGGCGCAGCATCGGCACCGGCACGGTGCGGCTGATCACCGCGCCGGCCTCGTTCGGCTGGGGCTCACGGTATTGGTCGTCGCCGACCTCGATCGCGGTCAGCCCGACCCCAAACGGCCCCTCGACGTCGAGGAAACGGCGGGCGGTCAGGCGTTCGCGCGCGGACTTGATCGCGGCGGCGTCGATCGCCCCCCACAGAGCCAGCGGAAACGCCGCCAGCTCGCGGTTGAAATAGTCCATGCTGTTATTTCCCCTTGAGCGAGCCGACGGTGAACCCGAGATCGTCGCGCAGATTTCCCCCGGCAGGTGCGGCAGCGCCGCGGCCGGTGGGAGAGCCGGGTGCGGCATCGGCCTCGATGATCGCCGCCTCGGTGTAGAGATAGGTGTCGAATTGCTGGGCAAAGACCGCGTTGTTGCGGCGCAGCCACTCCAGCAGCATCGCGGCGTGCTCGACCTCGTCGCGCATATTGTGCAGCAGCACCGCCTTGAGCGCCGGGTCCTCGCTGTCGTCGGCGCGCTGGCGGTACCAGTCGGCCGCGTCGAGCTCCTCTTTCAGGGACACGATCGCGTAATGTAGGAGGCGAGCTTCTGGCGACAGCCGCTCGCGCGGAATGTGAAGGTCTTCGCTCGACATCTGTGGTTGTCGCCTCCGGTTTCGAGGATTGCCGGGCAGATGCGGCGGATCGAACAAATCCGAATTGCACGCCGCCCGGCCGGGTGGGAGAATCGCCGGCCGGTTGCGGCCGGCCGCATTGGAGGAAACGCCGGCGGCGGCAAAACAGCATACGCAATCGAACCGGGTATTCACGGGGTCGCCGGGAGGGCGGTCGGGAGAATGCCGGTCAACCCGAACACAGCGGAGGGCTCGGCAATGGCGGCAGCTGGTACGGCGAACGCGGCGCAGCAGGAATATTGGAACAATGTCGCCGGCCCGCGCTGGGTCGGGCTCGAAGGCTTCATCGAGCGCCGGGTGCGCGCGGTCAACGATCTGTTGCTGCGGCATTCGGCGGTCGCGGCGGGCGAGCGGGTGCTCGAAATCGGCTGCGGCACCGGCGCCTTCACGGTTCCCTTGGCCGAGGGGGTCGGCGAGCGCGGCCAGGTCGTCGGCGCCGACATCTCCGAGGCGATGCTGACCGGCGCCAGGAAGCGCCTCGCCGAGAGTGGGCTGAAGAATGTCGCGCTGGTTCAGGCCGACGCACAGACCCATCCCTTCGAGCCCGGCCGGTTCGACCTCGTCGCCTCGCGCTTCGGGGTCATGTTCTTCGCCGACCCGGCGGCGGCGTTCGCCAATCTGCGCGCGGCAGCGCGGCCCGGCGGCCGGCTGTGCTTTGCCTGCTGGGGCCCGCTCGACGCCAACGAGCACTGGCTGATCCCGTACCGGGTGGCATTGCGCCATCTCGGCCCGCCCGAGCCAAAGCCGGCCCGCGCGCCGGGGCCGATGGCGTTCAGCGACCCCGATTACGTGCGCGCGTTCCTCGGCACGGCCGGGTTCGAGGCGATCGCGATCCACCGCGAGACGCCTGCCATTTTTGCCTCTTCCCCGGCGGAGGAGGCCGAGCACGCCTCCATCATGGGCCCGTCCGGGCGCCTCATGGACGAAAAGAAGCCCGATGCGGCAACCGTCGAAAAGATCCGGTTGGAGATCGAACAGGCGTTCGCCGCCCATGCCAAGGATGGCGGCATGGTGCTGCCGTCCACGGTGCTGCTGGTGACCGCGCGCGCACCGCGCTAATTCTGGCTCGCCGGGTTCAGGCAGGCGGCAATTCGGCGTGAGCCGCGGGCAACAGGCGGGCGAGGCGCTCGGCCCAATTGGCCTGCCCCGAAGGCTCGGCGATCAGATCCTGGCGGATCTCGATTTCGAGATAGGGCAGGCCGCGGCGCTCGCCATGCACCGGGACGGTGTAGTCGGTCTGGTCGGTGACCCGGTAGGGCTCGTTGTCGCCGACGGTCAGATCGCCCTCGGCCCGCAGCAGGCCGAGAAACGGGTGCGCGAGGCGGGCATCGCGATTATAGAGCACGCCCACATGCCACGGCCGCGAGACGCCTTTGTACACCGGGGTAAAGCTGTGCAGCGCCACCAGCATGGTGGGCCGGCCGAGGGCCCGCCGCCGGTCGAGCGCCGCGCCGATCCGGTCGTGATACGGGCGAAAGACCGCCTCGATCCGCGCCGTGCGGCCGGCCGGGTCGAGGCCGCAATTGCCCGGGATCGGGGTATCCTCGCTGATCTCGGCAATCGAGCTCGGCACCGAGGGATCGCGGTTGCAATCGATCACCAGCCGCGAATAGGCCTGCACGATCAGGGCGGCGTCGAGTTGCGCGGAAAGCAGCCGGCCGACCGCGGCGACGCCGATGTCCCAGGCGATGTGCCGAAATGTTTCCGGCTCGGGAAGGCCGAGCCGGCCGAGCCGGCGCGGAATGGCGCGCCCGCCATGGTCGCAGGTCAGAAAAAACGCCGAGCCGCCGGCCTCGTTGTCGAGAGCGGCCGGATCGGGTTCGTCGGGGTCGAGGAGCGGATCAGGTATCGCAGCGCCGGTCATTTCTCAATAGATCTCGGCGTAGTGGGCGCAAAGTTCAGCGGGCGAGAGGGACGCGACTTTCTCCGCCTCGACCCGTTTGAAGCGCATATAGGCCTCGAAATGCGTCGGGCCGAACCAGCGCGCGGCGGTTTCGCTGGCGGCGAGATGGTCGAGCGCGCGGTCGAGCGAGGTGGGCAGGGAGGCGGCCGCATTGCCCGCGGCTACCGGCAATTGCAACCCCTGGCGGATGCCATCGACCCCGCCAAAGATCACCATGCCGAGCGCCAGATAGGGGCTCGCCGCGGCGTCGCAGACGCGGAACTCGACATTGAACTGGCGCGCGGCTTCATCGGCGTCCTCGGGCGCAAAGACCGGGCAGACGCGCAGGCTGGCGCCGCGATCCTGGCGCACCAGGTCAACGAGGGTCGGCGCCCAGGCATTGGGCACCAGGCGCAGGTAGGACACCGGCGATGGCGCGCTCACCGCGCAGATCGCCGGCATGTGGTGCAGGACGCCGGCAAAGAAGTGCTGCGCCGGCGGGCTCAGATCCATCGTTTCGCCGGGCATATGGGTCGCCGGCCGGCCCGCCCCGTCCCACAGGCTCATATGAATGTGCACGCCGTTGCCGACGCGGTCGGGATCGGGCTTTGGCGAAAAGGTCACCCGATGGCCGAGCCGGTCTGCGACGGCGCGCGCCATCTCGCGGGTGATGACCGCGTGGTCGGCGGCGGCCAGGGCCGGCTGCGGCGCCACCGTCACCTCGAACTGGCGCGGGCCGTATTCGGCGAGAAAGCTGTCCGGGACCGGGCCGGCGGTGCGCAACGCGGCGATGAAGGCCTCGCCGAAGGCACCCTGGCGGCGGAAGGCACCGAGCCCATAGGCGTCGCCCGGGCGGTCGTCGGCGCCGCTATAGACGAATTCCTGCTCGAAGGCGGCGACCAGGCGCAGCCCTGCCGCCTCTTCCAATTCGCGGGCGGCGCGACGCAGGAAGTCGCGCGGGCAGCATTCCCAGGGCTCGCCGTCGGTTACGCGGATGTCGCCCAGAAAGAAATGCTCGACCGCCGAGCCGTCGGCAAAATCGACCCGCACCTGGGCGGCGGGGTCGGGGACGATCATCAGATCGCCGACGGTGCCGAACGGCGTATCCCAGATCGGCCCGGAAGGCGACATCATCAGATTGCTGCCGGTCCAGCCGATGCCCTTCCTGAGCCGCCCCGGCAATTCGCGCAGCGGGAACCCCTTGCCGCGCGCATGCCCGGAAATGTCGCAGGTGGCGACGAAGACCAGCTCCTCGCGAATCATACGCTCGCCCTTATTCCGCGGCGGCCAATGGCGCGTAGGTGTCGAGCAGGCGCAGGATCTCGTCACGGCCGAGATCGGGCACTTCCAGCAGCGCGCCGTCGATGCCGGCCGCGCGGTAGCCGTCGAGCGCCGCCTTGTCGGCGGGCGCGCGGAACACCGTGATCGACAGGCCGGCGGGGTCGCGTCCCTTTGACTCGGCCATCCGGCGCAGCCGGGCCTTGGCGTCGCGCGGGGTGAAGCCGGCGACGGGGCGCGGGATCCAGCCGTCGCAATATTCGACGATGCGCCGCAACGTGTAATCGCTCTCGCCGCCTAACAGGATCGGCGGGTATGGCCGCTGCTTTGGCTTGGGGTACGACCAGATCGGGTCGAAATTGACGAACTCGCCGTGAAAGGCGGCTTCTTCCTGGGTCCATAGCGCCTGCATCGCCAAGACCCGCTCGCGCATCAGCTTGAAGCGGGTTTTGTACTGGGCGCCGTGGTTTTCCATCTCCTCGACATTCCAGCCGCCGCCGATACCGAAGACAAACCGGCCGCCCGACAATTGGTCGAGGCTCGCCACACTCTTCGCGGTGACGATCGGGTCGTGCTCTGGGATGAGACAGATGCCGGTGCCGAGCAAGAGCTTCTTGGTCGCCGCGGCGGCGAAGGACAGCGCCACGAACGGGTCGTGGGTATGTGAATATTTCTTCGGCAATTCCCCGCCGGCGGGGAACGGGCTGCGCCGGCTCGCGGGGATATGGGTGTGCTCGGGCACGTAAAGCGAGGCAAGGCCGCGCGCTTCGAGCGCCTGCGCCAGTTCGGCGATGTCGATGCCGTAATCGGCCGGGAAATAGAAGACGCCTACCTGCATGTCGAATCCTCTGCGGATCGGAGCGATATCCGCTAGGATGGCAGACTTCCGACTGTTCGACCATGGGGGAGAGCCATGCCGGTCGCCGCGATCCGGGGCGTCGACATCAATTACCGGGTGCTGGGCGAGCGCGGGCCGTGGCTGGCGTTGCAGCCGGGCGGGCGGCGCGGGCTCGGCGGGGTCGAGCCGTTGGCGGAAAAGATCGCCGAGGCCGGCAACCGGGTCCTGATCTACGACCGGCGCAATTGCGGCGCTTCCGGCGTGTCGTTCGACGGCGGCAATTCCGAGAACGAAATCTGGGCCGAGGATCTGCGCGAATTGCTGCAGCACCTCGACGCCTTGCCGGCGTTCATCGGCGGCAGCTCCTCGGGGTGCCGGCTGGCCTTGCTGCTGGCCCTGCGCCATCCGGCGGCGGTGCGTGGCTTGCTGCTGTGGCGGGTCACCGGCGGCGCCTATGCGGCCGAGCGGCTGGTCGCGAACTACTACACCCAATTCATCGAGATGGCGCAGGCGGGCGGCATGGCGGCGGTGTGCCAGAGCGAGCATTTCGGCGACGTCATCAAAGCCAATCCGGTGAACCGCGCACGGCTGATGGCGATGGATGCCAAGGATTTCGTCGCGGTCATGGAGCGCTGGCGCCGCGCCTTCAACGAGGGCGCCGACCATCCGGTGATCGGCCTCAGCCCGGCCGAATTGCGCTCGATGATGATGCCGGCCTGCATCGTTCCGGGCAACGACCGGGTGCATCCGCGGCTGCCGGCCCAGATCGCGCACCGCCTGCTGCCGAACAGCGAATACCATGAGGTCCTGACCGAAGACCGCCCCGACATCGACGTCGCCCTCGAAGACTGGGAGAAAAAAGAAGGCTTGCTGGCGGCGATCTTCATCGACTTTCTGCGCCGGGCGCAGCGCCATATCTGACGCGGGTGTTTTCGCGAAGGCCGCCGCGGCGACCGGCGGCGAGCGCCCGCTGGGGCAACACCGATGAGCGCCGCGCCCGATGGCGGCTATGATCTGCTGACTCTCGGGGAAACGTTGATGCGCCTGTCGCCGCCGGGCATGCAGCGGCTCGACCAGGCGCGCAATTTCGAGATCGGGGTCGGCGGCAGCGAGCTCAATGTCGGCTGCCTCTTGGCCCGGCTCGGGCGGCGGGTCGCCTGGGTCTCGCGATTGCCCGAGGGGCCGCTTGGCCGCATCGTCGACGGCGAGGCGCGGCGCCACGGGGTCGACACGCGCTGGGTGCGCTGGATCGCCGACGCGCGGCTGGGCCTGATGTTTTATGAGCCCGGGCCGGAGCCGCGCAGCAGCCTGGTTATTTACGATCGCAAGCATTCGGCGGCTGCCGAGCTTGCTTTCGAGGATGCGCCGTGGGAAAGGCTGATCCGGGCGAGCGCGTGGCTGCATTTGTCCGGCATCACCCCGGCGCTGGGTCCGAGCTGTCGGGCGCTGGTCATGCAGCTCGCGGCGCTGGCCGCTTCCGCCGGCAAGCCGGTGTCTTATGATCTCAACTATCGCGCGACGTTGACGACCCCGTCCGAGGCCCGCGCCGTGCTCGACGCGGTGGCGCCGCACCTGCACCTCCTGGTGCTCGCCGAGCGCGATGCGCAGCAGGTGCTGGGCTTCGCCGCTTCCGGCGAACCTCTGGCGCAGGCGATCGCCGCGCGCTATGGCGTGAAGCTGGTGGCGCTGACCCGGGCGCCCGAGGCCGAGCCCGGGACCCTGCTGCTCGCCGAGGGCGAGTTTCGCTATGCCCCGCGCTACCAGATCGGGGTCGTCGACCGCATCGGCGCCGGCGACTCGTTCGTCGGCGGCCTGATCCACGGCCTGCTCGACGGCGACCGCGATCTGGCGGTCCGGCTCGCCGGGTTTGCCGCGGCGATCGGGCTCGCCACCCCGGGCGATATCAATTTTCTCGGCCCCGAGGATCTAACCCGCTTCCACGCCGGCGCGATCGGCGGCCTCGTGCGTTAGCACTTTTCGTCGCCAGATCGGCGACGGCGATCTTATGGCACAATGGCGAACCATCATGCGAGGAGACCGAAGATGCCGAAGCCGAGCTATCAATCGGCACTGATCGTCGGCGCCGGGCGGGGCCTCAGCGCTTCCTTGGCGCGGCTGCTCGCCGGCGAGGGCATGCGCGTGGCGCTGGCCGCGCGCGACGCCGGTAAGCTGGCGCCGCTATGCGCCGAGACCGGGGCTCAGGCGTTCGCCTGCGATGCGGTCGACCCGGCCCAGGTGGCGCAGATGTTCGCCGCGGTCGAGGGCACCATCGGCGCGCCTGAAATCGTCGTCTACAACGCCAGTGCCCGCGCCCGCGGCCCGGTCGCCGATCTGGTCCCGGCCGAGGTCGAGCGCGCTATCATGGTCAGCGCATTCGGCGGTTTTCTGGTGGCCAAGGAGGCGGTCGCCCGCATGCTGCCGAAGGGCCACGGCGCGGTGCTGTTCACCGGCGCCTCGGCCAGCGTCAAGGGCTACCCGCTGTCGGCGCCGTTCGCGATGGGCAAGTTCGCGTTGCGCGGCCTCGCCCAGAGCATGGCGCGCGAGCTAGCGCCGCAGGGCATCCACGTCGCCCATTTCGTCATCGACGGGGCGATCCGCAATCCGGGCCGGGTCGAGCCCGCGGACAAGCCCGACAGCATGCTCGATCCCGACGCGATCGCCGCGAGCTATCTGGGCGTGCTGCACCAGCCGCGTTCGGCCTGGAGCTGGGAGATCGAGCTGCGACCCTGGGTCGAGCGCTTCTGATCGCCGGGGGCGGGCGCCCGAAAGACAGGCGGAAGAGAAATTCGCCGCACTCAAAGCCGATTGCGCCAATGCGGCACTGTAGTTTCGGCCCCGTAGATCGCTCGGCAGGCTCGGGCTCGACCTGATGCCGGCAATCGAGGCACCACACGTTCGGGCGCACGCCGGCCGCAGCGGCATTGCCGGGCGTCATCGGCACGCTGGTGGCGGACGTCATCGCCGCCGCTGGAAGGGCGCTTACCAGCCGGAATAGGCTTCGGCCCTGGCCCGCTCCTGCCAGTCGGACGCCGCTATCTCCTCCGGGCTCGCCGGGTCGTGCCGCGGAATGACGGCGCCAGCCAAGGTCGGCTCTCGCGGCGAAACGCTGTGGCGACCGGCCAAGACCTGGACCCCGGCGAACAGCACCATGAATAGGATTGCGACCAACCAGGCCGAGGCGACGACGCGCCAACTGCCGAATGACCTCCGCCTGCTTCCGATCTTCTCTGGCATCCCATGTACCATGATTTTGTTGCAGCGCACCAAGTGGGCACATGGCTCTTGAAGCGCCACCCTACAGGGTCATCCTGTCGCAGGCGCATGAGATTGCGCACGGCGCGCTGGCGGAAGAGGCAGGAGTCTCATCCGGCCGATATCATAAAGCATTCCAACCTCTTGGGCCAGGGAGGATCGTCGCTACCCATTCAGGTACCCACCCTTGGGCGCCGGCTTGCCGCGGAAACTGGTGCGGAGACGCAAACCCGACCGTCCGGCGAGACGGCTATCCGCAACGTCTTTCGTTCTGACCTAACGAGGGCGAACCGCAGGCCGCAATCGCCCCAGGGAACGACGAGTTCCTCGAAGGCCTGCAAAGCGTCGTTGGCGGTCAGGGCATCGCCGAGATGCCGGAGCACCCCGCAATAGTCGATTATGAGCCGAACGGCTTTTCGGGCGCCCCCTCGTCGTCGAACACGCGGTTGACCCGGGCGATCGCCTGCAAAAGGTTGTGCTCCTTCTTCTCCGTCGCGAGATAGAGCTCCGTGTTGCGCGGTGCGTCGAACCCGGTCAGCAGCTTGTCGACGACGATTAGGATTTCGGGATCGCCTGGTCCTTTGAACGCCTCGACGATGCCCCGGTTGTAGTTCTCCTCCCCTTGCCAGCGC
>DASYNW010000169.1:0-2967 GCA_036008325.1 Allostellaceae bacterium | reverse complement strand
GCAATAATCCGGACGCCTTGCCTCTTCCTGATGGGCGATCTGGGCCAGATCGTAGCCCGAGGCGGCATGGATCACCGGCGCATAAGCCGGCAGCGCCGCCGACGGGCCGGTCTGACCGTAGCCGGAGATCGCGCAGTAGACGAGGTCGGGCTTGACCTTTTTCAACGCGTCGTAGTCGAGGCCGAAGCGGCGCATCACCCCCGGCCGGAAGTTCTCGACGACGACAGCGGCGGTAGCGACGAGCCGGCGTGCCGCCTCGACCCCGCGCGGCGATTTCAGGTCGAGGACGACGCTCTTCTTGCCGGCGTTCAGCTGGCCAAAGCTGGTGCTGGCGCCATCGCGCAACGGCGGCCTGGTGCGCATCATGTCGCCCTCGGGGGCCTCGATCTTGATCACCTCGGCACTGAGATCGGCCAGCATCCGCCCGCAATGGGGACCGGCGATCGTCGTCGTGAAATCGAGCACGCGCAGCCCGCTCAACGCGCTGTTCACCACCCTCTTTCTCCTCCCTAACCGACCGTCAGGGTCCGGCCCTCGCCGCAAAAGTCAAGCCGTGATCGGGGCTTCTTCCGACATCCGGCTTGCGTTCGCCGGGGTTCGGTGCCAAGAGAGCCGCCGGCTTCTGAGGGAGGATCATAATGGCATTTCGCAATATTCAGGCTGGGATGGCGACCTATCGCGGCCATGGCGGCGACCGTGGCGAAGCGTATTACGCGCACCCGGCCAATGACGGGCCGCATCCCGGCGTGGTCGTGATCCATCATATGCCAGGCTGGGACGAGTGGACCTGCGAGGTCGCCCGCAAATTCGCCCACCACGGCTATGCCGCGGTCGCGCCGAGCCTTTATTTCCGGGTCGGTGACGGCGCCAAGGAGGAGGTCGTCACCAAGGTGCGCGAGAGCGGCGGGGTCCCCGACGAGCAGATGCTCGGCGACGTGACCGGCGCCATCGACTTCCTGCGCTCGCAGCCGCATGCCAGCGGCAAGGTCGGGGTGATCGGCTTCTGCTCGGGCGGGCGGCAGACCTATCTGGTCGCGGCCAAGCTGTCGCATCTGATCCAGGGCGCGGTCGATTGCTGGGGCGGCAACGTCATCGTCGACGACAAGTCGCGGCTGACCAAGGCCCAGCCCACGGCGCCGATCGAGTTCACCAGCGGCATCAACACGCCGCTGCTGGGCCTGTTCGGGAACGAGGACCCGAACCCGTCGGCCGACCAGGTCAACCGCACCGAGGCCGAGCTCAAGAAACACGGCAAGAATTACGAGTTTCACCGCTACGACGGCGCGGGCCACGCGTTTTTTGCGCATTACCGGCCGAACTACCGTCCCGAGCAGGCGGTCGACGGCTGGCACAAGGTCTTTGCCTTTTTCCACAAGAACCTCGGCGCGCCGCGCAGCTAGCCTCGGCGGCCCTCCCCCCGGCCGGATCGACCTCATAACCGTCGGTCTCGGCCGCTGGGGCTGGACGCTCGTCGAGGCGGTTCAGGGCCAAAGCAGCGGACTGCGCTGCACCCGCGCGCTCAGCCGCAATAACAGGGAATGGCGAAGCCTCCGCATGTCGAGAGCCGCTCGACGCCGCGGCCCTCGCTTCCGTTGATCCATCACCGCGCCCGATTCCCGCTCTGGGCCGGCCTCTACGCTCTCGCCGTCGTCTACGTGAGCCTCGCCCTGGGTCCGAACGGGGCCAATTTCGTCGCGCGCGACCCCGACGCCGCCTGGCATATGCTGCTGACGGCGCCTTATTTGCGCACCGGCTCCGATCAGCGCCCCGATTGGATGGCGAACCTCTTGATGTTGGTGCCGCTCGGCTTTCTGGCGACCGGGGCCTTGTGGCCAAGGCGCCGGCGGATGCGGCGCGGGCTCGCGGCCGCCGCCGCGTTCTGCGGCTGCGCCGGCTTTGTCGTCGCGGTCAAGTACGCGCAGCTGTTTTTTCCGCCACGCACCGTCTCGCTCAATTACATCCTCGCGCAAAGTCTCGGCTGCTTTTTTGGGGTCGCGCTGTTTTCGGTGCTGCACGGCCGTTTGTCCGCGTTAGAGCGCGATTTGGCGGCCGGTGGCCGGCGCGCGCTGATCGGTCTGTGCGGGCTCTACGCGTTGATGCTTTTTCTATTCTTTCTGTTTCCATTTGATTTTGCCCTGAATGCTGCGGATCTGCGCGAGCGCGTCGCCGCCGTGCCGCATATGCTGCTGTCCCTTCCGGGCGAGGGGTGGCCAGCCAGCCTGCGCTTGATCCTGGTGCTGGCCGCCACGGGGGCTGCGATCCCGGTGGGCGCGTTGCTGACCCTGACGAACCGCGCGATGTCTCTGCGCGGGATCGCTGCCGCCGGGTTGCTGATGATGTCGGCCGTGGCGGCGATCAGCGTGCTGCTGCTCGACGCCACCCCGTCGCTCGCCGAGATCGGCTATCGCACCGCCGGCGTCGTCATCGGTGCGGTTCTGACCCGATGGCTCGAAGGGCAGGACCCGGCATCGTGGCGCAATCTGCTGGCGCGGCTGGTGCCGTGGATGATCCTGCCCTATGGGCTCGCGGTCCTCTTCGTCAACGGCCTGTTGTCGCCGCACTGGCGGACGGCGACGCAGGCCCGCGCCGCGTTCGATGGTCTCGATCTGTTGCCGTTCTATCATGACTACATCGTCAGCAAGGCGCACGCCGCGCAGAGCATCGCGGTCGAGCTCGCGACCTTTGCCCCGATCGGGATGATGGTCGCGCTGCGAAGCGGCGGCGCCGCCGGGGTGTGGGCCGCCGCGCTGGCCGCATCGCTGTTTTCCCTCGCAATCGAATTGGGCCGCTGGTTCAAGCCCGGCCTGCAACCCGATTTCAGCAATGTGCTGATCGCCGCGCTCGCGGCCGGGCTCGCGGCCAGGCTGACGCCGGCTTTCTGGCGGATCGTCGAGGGCCGGCCGAGCGGGCTTGGCGGGTGCGGGGAGATTGGCCACATTAGACCATGATCGGAAGACGTTGATCGGA
>DASYNW010000168.1:0-2056 GCA_036008325.1 Allostellaceae bacterium | reverse complement strand
TGGCCGGCGCCGCACCGCCCTCGCCGAGGCGCCGGCAATCGGCGAGATCCCGGCCGAAGCGTTGATCGAGCGCGAGCCGGTGACCGTGCTGTGCTCGGCCAAGGGCTGGGTGCGCGCGGTCAAGGGGCACGGCGCCACAATGGCGGAGCAGAAATACAAGGAAGGCGACGGCCCGCGCTTTGCGATCCCGGCCGAGACCACCGACCGGTTGATCGTGTTCGCGACCAATGGCCGCTTTTACACCTTGGGCGTCGACCGGCTGCCGGGCGGGCGCGGCCAGGGCGAGCCGTTGCGGCTGATGCTCGACCTGCCGAACGAGCACGACATCGTCGCCATGTTCCCCTATCGGGCCGGCATGGAATTGCTGGTGATCGCCAGCGACGGGCGCGGCTTTGTCGTCGACGGCGACGAGGCGGTGGCCCAGACCCGTGCCGGCAAGCAGGTGCTGACCCCGGGCGAGGGCGCCACAGCACGGCTTTGCGCCCAGGCCGAGGGCGGCGACGCGGTGGCGCTGGTCGGCGACAACCGCCGGATGCTGGTGCTGAAGCTCGACGACATCCCGCTGATGACCCGCGGGCGTGGGGTGATCCTGCAGCGCTACAAGGCGGGCGGCCTCGCCGACGCCAAGGTGTTCCGCCTGGCCGATGGGCTCACCTGGCGCCAAGGGGAGAACCGCACGCGCACCGAGCCCGATCTCACGCCCTGGCTCGGGCCGCGTGGCGGCGCCGGCCGGCTCGTCCCCAACGGCTTCCCGCGCTCGAACAAATTCGGCTAGAGGTTTTCGATCAGGCTGGAAAGATTGCTCTAGAGAGAAACCGATGTCATTGCGAGGAGCGCAGCGCGCGACGCGGCAATCCCGGCTGGTAACGTCGCAATCACAATCTGGCGCCGGAGTTCAATTCCGTCAGAGACTGCTCTAGAAATTTATACTCTTGGAGTGCGCAGCTGGGGCATTCATCGCAACCGGAGAACCATCTATGCGATACACGGTCGTCCTGGAACGGGAGTTGGATGGCGGCTACGTCGTCAGCGTCCCGGCGCTTCCAGGGTGCGTCAGTCAAGGCGACACCCGGGCCGAGGCTCTCTCCAATATCCGGCAGGCGATCGAACTCTATCTGCAAGACTGCATCTGCAAGACTGCCGGGATGCCGACGATCCGGTCCCGACCGAGGCCGAAAAGGAATTCGCCGAGGTGGAAGCCACATAGGCGCGGGCGTGGGAGTTTCGCCGCCGGTGCGGGTTGGTAATTGGCTCGCGGCCGGGCTATTTTCGGGCAGACCCGCGGCATCAGGAGCGCCGAGATGAGCGACACGCCGACTATGCTGGCCCTCGGCGAGGACTATCCCGAGCTGCGCCAATCGGTGCGCAGGATCTGCGAGGGCTATCCGGGCGAATACTGGCGCAAGCTCGAAGCCGAGCAGGCGTATCCGACCCAATTCATCGAGGAATTGACCGGGGCCGGGTTTCTCGCGTCCCTGATCCCCGAGGAATATGGCGGCTCGGGCCTGCCGCTGCGCGCCGCCGCGGTGATCCTCGAAGAGATCAACGCCTCGGGCTGCACCGCGAGCCAGGGCCACGCCCAGATGTACATCATGGGGACCCTGCTGCGGCACGGCAGCGAGGAGCAGAAAGAGCGCTATCTGCCGAAGATCGCATCGGGCGAATTGCGCCTGCAGGCCTTTGGCGTGACCGAGCCGACCACCGGCTCCGACACGACCAAGCTCAAGACCAGGGCGGTGCGCGAGGGCAACCACTACGTCGTCAACGGCCAGAAGGTGTGGACCTCGCGCGCCCGGCACTCCGACCTGATGCTGCTGTTGGCGCGCACGACCCCGGTCGACCAGGTCAAGCGGCGCACCGACGGGCTCTCGGTGTTTCTGATCGACCTGCGCGAGAATCTGGGCAAGGGGGTCGAGATCCGGCCGATCGAGGCGATGATCAACCACAACACCACCGAGGTGTTTTTCGACAATCTGAAAATTCCGCCGGACAGCCTGATCGGCGAGGAGGGCAGGGGGTTCCGCTATATCCTGGACGGCATGAACGCCGAGCGCAT
>DASYNW010000167.1:0-15783 GCA_036008325.1 Allostellaceae bacterium | reverse complement strand
TGGCGGTCGGGCTCGCTGCGCGCCGGCAGCGCGATCAGCGCGCTCGATACCGTGCCATAGCCGTCGGTTTCAAACCGCATCGCCGCATTGGCCGGCTCGCCCGGCGGCGCCCGGCTGCTGCCGAGCAGCTCCTGCCAGGCGGTCCAATTGCCGCGATCGGGGTCGGGCGGCGGCCACTCGCGAAAGGCCGGCATCGCCAGCTCGAGCCGGCGCGTGCCGAGATCGTCGACATCGCCGGCGGCGATCAGCGATAGGCCCTCCTTCAGCGGATGCACCGCGATATGGGCGCCGCCATCATGGCGCAGCCAGAACCCGTCGCGCTCGTCGGCGACGATCAGGTTGAAGGTGCGGTACGAATCGGGGTCGAGATGCGACAAGGCCGCGGCGGCGGCGACCGCGTCGGCATGGTCGAGCGCTTCGAGAACGAGCTCGCCGCGCGAGCGAAGGCCGGGCAGGGGCCCGAGCGAGCCGGTGCGGTTCAGCACCGCGGCCGCCACCCCCCAATCGTTGATCCCGAGCCACGACCCGCCGGCCAGCACATCGAGCCCGGCCACGACCTCCGGCCGGTCCGGCCAATGGCGAGCGGGCGCCTCCCAGGGCCGCTCGATCATCTCGTCGCGGTTGGCGCCGATGATGACCGGCCAGCGGTGCTCGGGCCGGCGCAGGATCACGACCGTACACATTCGCTGTCTGATGCTCCCGGCGGCCTCTGGCGTTCGCCGCCCGCCGCGGTAAGATTGCCGCGGTAATCTCGCGGAAAGCGGCGATGGTGCTGCGCTGCATTGCTGAGGGTGAGACGACTATGCCGACCTTTGCCGACCGTCAAAAGGATTTCGAGGCTCGCTTCAAGCTCGACGAGGAGCTGCGGTTCAAGGCGACGGCGCGGCGCAATCGGCTGCTCGGGCTGTGGGCGGCGCACCACCTCGGCCTCACCGGTGAGGCGGCGGACGCCTATGCCAAGGATCTCGTCGCCGCGCAGTTCGGCGCAGGAGGCGATCAGCGCGTGATCGACAAGCTCTTGGCCGACCTCGCCGCGAAGGACCCCGGCATCACCCCGGCCCGCATCACCTTCGAACTCGAGCACTTCGCCGAACGGGCCAAGCAGCAGCTGATGAAGGAGTAAGCTCTCGCACCACTCACACCGGCCGGTCGCCCTTGACCGTGACCCGGTTGCCGGAGCGGGTGTGCGGCCAGTAGTCCCACATCGCATGGTGCTGGACGCAGCGGTTGTCCCAAAAGGCAATCGAGTTTTCCTGCCAGCGAAAGCGGCATTGGAACAGCGGGTTCGCCATGTGCTCGTAGAGATAGCGCAGGATGCCGCTGCTCTCGTCGCGCGGGATGCCGTTGATGTAGCGGGTGAAGCCCTGGTTGACGTAGAGCGCCTTTTTGCCGGTCACCGGATGGGTGCGCACAACCGGGTGGTCGGCCGAGGGGTAGCTCTCCTTGTCCTTGACGCCGTAATTGGCGTATTGGCCGCGATAGTGCTCGCCGTCATGGCGCGCGGTCAGGCCGTCGAGATAGCTCTTCATCCGGTCGCTCAGCGCCTCATAGGCCGCGTACATGCTGGCGAACAAGGTGTCGCCGCCATTGGGCGGGCATTTCCGGATGTAGAGAATGCTGCCCATCGGCGGCTCGGGATCGCACGACACGTCGGTATGCCAGCCCTCGCCATTGGCGCGTGGGCTGTCCTTGTCGGCGTGGATGATCATCAATTCGGGCTTGCCCGGCGCGTGCGGCGCTGCCGGATGGAGATGCAGCTCGCCGAACAGCCGGCCGAAAGCCAGGTGCTGGTCTTGGCTCAGATGCTGGTCGCGAAAGAAGATCACCGAATTCTCGGCCAGTGCCCGGTGGATCTCGTCGAGGGTGCGGTTGCCGAGCGGCTGGGTCAGGTCGACCCCGCCGATCTCGCCGCCGATGATCGGCGTCAGCTTGTCGACAGTGATCGTGTCGTAGGGGCCGCCCTCATCGACGACATGCTTGATGCGGGGGCCGTTGCGGCTGCGTAACGAGCTCATTCTGCTTCTCCTCTTGGACCGTCAGTCGCCGAAGACGCGGCGGAAGATCGTGTCGGCGTGCTTGAGATGATAGCCGGGGTCAAACCGTCGGTCGACCGCGTGCGTCTTATCTGTACCGAGTCGGACGGATCAGATTTCCTTGTCCTCGATCAAACCTTCGATCGGGACGCCGAGCGCGCGTGCGATGCGGCTGAGTGTTTCGATGCCGCCCTTTTTTCGCCGGGTCTCGAGCTGTGCGATCAAATCGCGACTGACGCCCGATCTGGCCGCGAGATCCAGTTGCGTCCAATCGCGGCATTCGCGCCAGGCTTTGATCGGGTGGGCGCCGTCGAGCTTGGCCTCGATCACCTCGATCGGAACCGTGACCTCGACCGGCATGCCCCGTTCTCCCTCGATCCGCGCGGCGAAAGCGGCGTCCTCCTCACGCGCGGCCGCCACGGCGGCAATGTCGTCGGCATCCTCCGCGAGTTCGGTGGCCACCATGCGCTCTTCCAGCACCTCAACGATCCGATCCCAATCGTCCCGCGACAACACAACTTCATTGTCGGTGATAAGCTTTGGTTTTGGTAGAGCAACGGACATTGGCTATCTCTTATAGACATCTCCGCGCGTGCGAATCAGGTCCACGGTCAGTACTTCTGCCGCCTCGTCGAGGCTAAAAAGGACGCGGTAATCGCCAACGCGAAGCCGAAACAGGTCGCTGCCCACCAATGGCTTGACGTTGGCGCTGTGTTGCGTCGGATCGGCAGCAAGGTTCTCGATCCGAGAAAGTAGCTGCCGTCGACGATCCGCTGGAATTCTGTCGAGCGCTCTTTCCGCGGCACGTCTGAATATCAACCTCATTACGCAACTTGCCTTGGCGCTCAATCGGCAGCCGGTGCCGACGAGGCGCCCTGGGCCCATTCGAGGGGCAAATTTCATATACGCGCCGCCGTGCCGATCCGCAATGGCGATTGTGACCGAAGGTCACCACCGGCTGCGATCGCGAACCAGAAACCGGGGAACTAGGACCGGCGTAAGGGCCGGGAACTCAATCGCCGAAGACCCGGCGGAAGATCGTGTCGACGTGCTTTAGATGATAGCCGGCGTCGAACAGCCGGTCGATCGTCTCGGGCGCGAGATGCCGAGCGATTTCCGGGTCGGCTTTGAGCAGATCGGCGAAGCGGCCTTCGCCGTGCCAGGCGGTCATCGCATGGCGCTGGACCGCGGCATAGGCGTCCTCGCGGCTCATCCCGGCCTGGGTCAGCGCCAGCAAGACGCGCTGGGAGTTGGCCAGCCCGCCCGAGGATTCGAGGTTCCGGCGCATCTCTTCGGGATAGACCACTAGCCGGTCGACGAGCCCGGTCAGCCGGGCCAAGGCGAAATCGAGCGCGATCGTCGCATCGGGGGCGATCACCCGCTCGACCGAGGAATGCGAGATATCGCGCTCGTGCCACAGCGCCACGTTTTCGAGCGCCGGCACCACGGTCGAGCGGACCAGGCGCGCGAGGCCGGTCAAATT
Organism: Allostellaceae bacterium; assembly: GCA_036008325.1. Taxonomy (GTDB): domain Bacteria; phylum Pseudomonadota; class Alphaproteobacteria; order ATCC43930; family CGMCC-115725; genus AP-15. Next base: position 12,267 of record DASYNW010000167.1, on the reverse strand, counting down.
CTCTGCGAGCACCGGGTTGCGCTTGTGCGGCATCGCCGAGGAGCCCTTTTGGCCGGGGGCGAAATATTCCTCGGCCTCGCGCACCTCGGTGCGCTGCAGATGGCGGATCTCGGTCGCCAGCCGCTCGACCCCGGCGGCAATCAGGGCGAGTGTCATGAAATATTGGGCGTGGCGGTCGCGCGGGATCACCTGGGTCGAGATCGGCTCGGGTTCGAGCCCGAGCTTTTGGGCGACATGGGCCTCGACCGCCGGGTCGATATTGGCAAAGGTGCCGACCGCCCCCGAGATGGCACAGGTGGCGATCTCCCGGCGCGCTGCGGCGAGCCGGTCGCGGTCGCGGGCGAACTCGGCCCAGTGCCCGGCGAGCTTCAAGCCAAAGGTCGTCGGCTCGGCATGGATGCCATGGCTGCGGCCGATGGTCGGCGTCAATTTATGCTCGAAGGCGCGCCGCTTCAGCGCCGCCAAGAGCGCATCGAGATCGGCCAGCAGCAGGTCGGCGGCCTCCTTCAGCTGCACTGCAAAGGCGGTGTCGAGCACGTCGCTCGAGGTCATCCCCTGATGAACGAAACGCGCCTCGGGGCCGACATGCTCGGCGAGGTTGGTCAGGAACGCGATCACATCGTGGTGGGTCTCGCGCTCGATTGCGTCGATCCGTTCGACCTCGAAGGCGCCGCGCTCCCGGACCGCGCGCGCCGCGCTCTCGGGGATGACGCCGAGCGCCGCCTGGGCCTCGCAGGCATATGCCTCGATCTCGAACCAGATCCGGAACCGGTTCTCCGGCGCCCAGATTCCCGTCATTTGCGGGCGGCTGTAGCGCCGGATCACGGCGGCGTCCCGCGGCCGGCGGCGAGCGGCTTGGCCATCAGCACCTCGTCCCAGTATCGTCCGTCCTGCTTCAGCGAATTCTTCTCGATGCCGTACTCGACGAAGCCGAGCCTCGCATAGAGGCGCCGCGCCGGCTCGTTGCCCTCGACCACCCGCAGCTGAAGGATTTCGACGTGCTCGCGGGCATGGTCGACGACCGCGTCGACAAGCCGCCTGCCGAGGCCGGTTTTTCTGGCCCGCGCCCGGACATACATGCCCCAGAGCACGCCCTTGTGACCCTCCTTGGCGCCGCGATGGACAAAGAAGCCGGCGACGCCGAGCAGATCGGCTCTGTCGAACCCGCCGAACACCGCTGCGTCGCCGAGCCTTTCCTCAAACCAGGTCAATGGCTTGGTGCTTTCGATCGCGAAGGTGCTGCCGAACGCTCCCGGATCGGATCTGAGCGCCTCGAGCCGGATGTCGCGATAGAGTGCTGCGTCCGTCGGCAGCAAGCGTCGTATTTCGATCCCGGTGACGGACAAATCAGCCGCGCTCCATCCCAGTTCCGCTCACCGGATCATAGCCGAGGCGCGCGAGGGCGGCGAGCATGTGCGGCGGCACCGGGGCGCTGGCCGCGATCGGCGGCCGGGCCGGATAGAGCGGTAGCCAGATCGCGCGGGCGAGCAATTGCAACGGCGCGTTCCCACCGGCCCGACCTGCGCCGGCTCGGCCCCCGCCGGCTCGGCCATAGACCGGGTCGCCGGCGACCGGGCAGCCCAGAGCCGCGCAATGCACCCGGATCTGGTGAGTGCGCCCGGTGCGCGGGCGCAGCTCGAGCCAGGCCCGGCCCTGGGCGACGCCCAGCACGCGGTAGTCGGTCACGGCATGCTGGCCGGTCGGATCGATGACGATGCGCCAGCCGCCGGCGTGGTTGAGCTTCTTCAGGCCGGTCTCGATCCGGCCCTGGTCCTGCGGCGGGCACCCGTCGACCACCGCCCAATAGACTTTCTCGACCTTGCCTTCGGCGAACAGCCGGCCGAGCCGACGCAATGCCTTGGGATGGCGGCCCAGCACCAGGCAGCCGCTGGTATCGCGATCGAGCCGATGGGCGAGGGCAGGGGGGTGCGGCAGCCCGAAACGCAGCGTGTGGAATTGACTTTCGAGATCGGGGCCGCCGCCCGGCCCGGGATGAACCGCGACCCCGGCCGGCTTGTCGATGACCAGAACGAGCCCATCGCGATAGAGCACGCGGGTCGTGAGCCCCAGCCCCTCACCCCGGCCCTCTCCCCGCAAGCGGGGCGAGGGGGCGAACGCCGCTAGCGGCCGAACCAATAGCCGGTTCCCCGAAACGCTCGATTACTCCGCGGCGTTTCGGGTCGGGGCGGCGGGGCGGAACTGGTGGCGGCGGGCGTCCCATTCGTCGGCGCCGACGCGCTGGAACATCTCCCGCACGGTCATCTCCTTCGGCGGCGCCGGGTGGCGGTGAATCGCCTGCAATTCCGCGAGTTTGTCTTCGCAGATGCCTACCACGCATTTGAGCAGCAGGCCGGGAAGGATCGCCAGCTTGTAGCCCATCCTCGCGGCCTCGCGCAGGTCGAGGTCGGGGGTCTTGCCGCCCCAGACGATGTTCAACAGGCAGGGGCCCTTGACCAGGCGCGGCACCGCGGCGACTTCCTCCAAGCTCTGCGGGGCCTCGACAAAGGCCATCTCGGCGCCGGCCGCGAGTGCGGCGTTGGCGCGGGCGACCGCCTCGTCGAAGCCGGCGACGGCGCGCGCGTCGGTGCGCGCGATGATCAGGAAATCCGGGTTGCGGCGGGCGGCGGCGGCGGCGCGGATCTTGGTGAGCCAGTCCTCGCGCGGCACGATCTCCTTGTCGTCGAGATGGCCGCATTTCTTCGGGAAGCCCTGGTCCTCGATATGGATGCCGACGACGCCGCTGCGCTCGAACTCGCGGACCGTGCGATAGACGTTGAGCTCGTTGCCGTATCCGGTGTCGGCGTCGGCGATCACCGGCAGATCGACCGCGGCGGCGATCCGCTCGGCGTTGCCGACCATCTCCGACATCGTAACGAGGCCGAAATCGGGGTAGCCCAAGGTCGCCGCGGTGCCGGCGCCGGTCATATAAACCGCATCGAACGCCGCCTGCGCGATCAATCTGGCGGTGATGCAATCGTACGCGCCGGGCGCGACCACCATGCCGTCCCGGTGCAATAATTCGCGAAAGCGGCTGGCTTGGGTCATCTCTTCCTCCGTTCCAACCGGAGGAGGCTAGGTCCGCGCCGCGCCGCCGTCCAGCCCGAGTGCAGCCGAGGTTCAGTTCCGCCGCCGCCGGGCCGCGACCAGGCCGACGAGCCCGATCCCCAAAATACCGAGAGAGGCTGGCTCCGGCACTGGGCTGGTCGGGATCGTACCAGGCTGGAATAGATCGGCGAGGCTGTTGGCGCTGCACGACGCGCCGACGCACTGGCCGAGCTGGAAGATCTCGTCCATGGTCAAAAGATCGGAGGCGTGGGTGTAATAGACCGAATTGGAATAGGCGTTGCCCTTGGCGTCGGGCGAGATGATGATCTCCGGGATCGTGTATTGCGCGCTGTCGCCACCTTCCGACTCGTCCCACCACAGGACGATAACGCCATTGTTCTGGAACGCCTGAGAAGCCTCGATTTCGGGCACTACGATCGAGAGGAAATTGTCGCCCTCGGCGATGGCCGCCTGGTCGCCGGTATAGTGGACGCCCTGATAAGTGAAGCCGCCGGTCAACGAGCTGTGCATCTCGTTATATTGGTCGGGCGTGATCCAGTTATATTGCGCCACCGTGTTGTTGGTGAGGTCGGTCGAGAGCTGCTGCAACGGCGCGTAATGCGACACCGAGCCCGGAGTGTTGGTATCCGAGAAGAATACTTGTGGGTCATGCTTGGGAGCGTAATTATACTGATGACTGCCGTTATAGGGATTGGTATAGCCCGGGTTGGCGCCGGATTGGCTGACCAGCGGCACGGTCCATTGGTTTTGCGGCAGCACGGTGTTGGTGCTGAAGTTCATTTGGGTGTCTTCCTGGTAGGACTTCCAGGAGACGCCCTTCTGCTGCATCACGCCGGTCAGATGCGCCACACTGTAGATGTTGCCATTGGCCGCCGATGGGTCGGCGTCGGTGGTGTTGCCGAGGTTCGAGCCCGCCTCGGAATAGATGTAGTTCGGTTCCGAGGGGTGGGTGGCATCGGCGCTCTGGTAGTTCGTCGCAAACGAGGTCATCGCCGCGCTGGGGTTGCCGGGGGTGATCAAGCTGTTGACGTAGGGTGCGGCCGGGTTGCCCAGGATCTGCTCCGGCGAGGTATCGGAGGCAGGCTGGGTGAAGTTATGGTTTTCCAGCGCGATGACAAACACCGTCTGGATCGGCGCGGCGGCAGCCGGCGCAGCCAGGGCGGTGGTGGCCAGCAACCCGAGGGCTAGTCTGTCAGCGCGCATTTCCGCCTCCGTTCGAGCGACTTGAGAGGGTTAATCTACCGGCCGGACTGCGACGCTTCTGTTACGGCGCCCTGAAGCTTGCGTGACGGGCGGCCGGCCGGCTCGGGCCCGCCCGGCTCGGGGCCGCCGAGCTTGTGCCCAATTGTCGCCCGCCGGAGGTTCGGCTAGGGTCGGCGCATGCTGATTTGGAGGCGGTCCCAATGCTGTGTTTCAATCTCGAGGCCGAGGCGGCGTTCGACCCGAAAAAGCATCTCGAAAAGGTGCTCGGCACAGTCGGCGAGGGCGATGTGACGATTGCCTGCTGGGAGGCGGGCCAGACCAGCCCCTATCACTGCCACCCCGACGCGACCGAGATCTATTTCTGCTTCGCGGGCGGCGGCACGATGCGCACGCCGAGCGAGACGATCGCGATCGTGCCGGGTGCGTTCGTCGTCCATCCGCGCGGCGAACTGCACGAGTATGTGAACGGCCCGCAGCGCACCCTCTTGTTCCGCGTGCGCTATGGCGAGGGCATGTCCGGCCGCACCCGCGAATGGCCGAGCAACCCCAACTGGAAGCCGCGGCCCGCGGACCTCGAATATTTCGACCACGCCCCGGCGCGTTGAGGAGCAGCGCGATGACCCCGGTTTCCGCGCGCAACATCGATTTCGTCGGCAGCAGCGACCAGAGCGGGCGCGGCGACGGCGTGCAGGTCATGGTGCACAAGGGCCACGCCTTTGTCGGCCATATGTTCAGCGACGGCTTTAGCGTGGTCGACGTACGCGACCCGCGCCAGCCGCGCACCGTGAACTTCGTCGCGGCGCCGCCCAATTCGCGCGCCTTTCACCTACAGACCCATGGCGACCTGCTGCTGACGGTAAACTCGCCGAACATCTGGGTGCTGCAGGGCTATTCCGACCCCAACGATTATTTCAAGGGCTCGATCACCGACACCTTCACCCGGCGCGAGAAGGCGTTTGCCGCGGGGTTGCGGGTGTACGACATCTCACGCCCGGCCGAGCCGCGCGAGATCGCCTTTATGCCGGTCGAGGGGCTGGGGCTGCATCGGCTGTGGTATGTCGGCGGCCGCTATGCCTATGCCTCGGCCCATTGGGAAGGCTTTACCGACCACATCCTCGCAATCATCGACATGGTCGAGCCGACCCGGCCCGAGGTGGTCGGGCGCTGGTGGCTGCCGGGGATGCATGCGAAGGGCGGCGAGACCCCGACTTGGCCGAAGGGGCGGCGCTATGCGCTGCATCATGCGATCGTCGCCGGCCCACTCGCCTATGGCGCCTGGCGCGACGGCGGGCTGACGATCCACGATGTGTCAGATCCGACCGCGCCCAGATTGCTCAGCCACCGCAATTGGACCCCGCCCTTTGGCGGCGGCACCCACACGCCGCTGCCGTTGCCCGAGCGCAACCTGTTGATCGCCGCCGACGAAGGCAACCTCGACAATTGCGCCAACGGCATTCAGCGCTGCTGGGTGTTCGACGTGCGCGACCCCGAGAACCCGGTGTCGATTGCCACCCTGCCGACCCCGGACGAGGAGGATTACTGTAAGAAGGGCGCCAAGTTCGGTCCGCACAATCTACACGAGAACCGGCCGGGCTCGCTGCAGAGCTCGACCCTGATCTTCGCCACCTACCAGAATGCCGGGGTGCGGGTGTTCGACATTTCCGACCCGTTCCAGCCGCGGGCGGCCGGGCATTTCGTGCCGCCGCCGCCCGAGCGGATGGTCGATCCGCGCCCGAACCGGCCGCGGGTGATCCAATCCAATGACGTCTACGTCGCGCCCGACGGGCTGATGTACCTGACCGACGTCAACGCCGGGCTGACGATCCTGCAATACCGCGGCTAAGCGAGCGCAGGGGCTATTGCGTCACATTGGTCCCGGGCGTTCGATACGCGGCAGTGATGGTCGCCGCCGCGGCCGGGGGCTCGACGGTCACCGGCTCGACCGCGACGGCCGCCACCCCTTCATGCCGCATCCCGAGCTCGTCGGCGGCGCGCGGCGACAGATCGATGATGACGCCCTTCGTGAACGGGCCGCGGTCGTTGATCGTGACGATCACCGAATGCCCGGTATCAAGTTCGGTGACTTTGGCGCAGGAGCCGAGCGGCAAGGAGCGGTGTGCGGCGGTAAGGCTGACCGTGTCGAGCCGTTCGCCGCTCGCGGTGCGGTCGCCGACCAGGCCGTACCAGGTGGCTTTTCCAATCTGCAACGGGCCGACCGGATGCATGGCACCCCAATCCGGGTTGAACCGGCCGCCCGCTTGCGCCACGCGGTCGATGGAGGGGTATCGAGCGCGCGCCCGGCGGCGGCGGTAAAGCTCGCGCAGTGGCACACGGGCTTGGGCAACCCGCTGCGCAATGCGGGCTCGGCCGGATCGATTCTGCGATTTCTGAGGTTCGGGAGTGGCCGGCGGGACCGGATGGTAGGCGGCGCTCGTCTCCACCGTTTTGGTCACGGTGCAGGCAGAAGTCATCAGCAGTGCCAGCGAAATGCCGATCGTCTGACGCAAGGGCATCCGGCGTCGTCTCCTTCTCAGTGAGGCATCACCGCGCCGCGGGCAGAGCAGGCGCGTCGCCATGCCGATGGTATTGGCTGGGCTCAGGGATGCAGATCGGTGTCGTCCCGGATTATTGCCGACATATCCGGGTGGGACGGGGAGGAACAGACCCAGCTAAACAGCGTAAATCGGCCCTGTCAACCCCGCGTGCATTTCCCCGGCCGGCAACCTTTTGGCTGGCCGTTACCGGTTCAGCTAGGCTGGGTAGCAGCACAGCGGCTTTATTGCTATAATGCTTAACTTCTATTCTTAGTTACATCAAGCTGTTATCAGAAAGTTCTGAGCCCCACCCGTGACGCAAAAGGACGCCGCCGCGGAACCGGGGAAACTCTTAATATCTGTTAACGAAGTGTCCGATCGGCGGCGGCCGGCGAGCCGGTTTATTTAAAGCTGCGTCCCAAAGCAGGTGACTGGCCGCGGGCCGCATGGTCGTCGAGTGCGGCCGAGGTTTGCCATTTTGTGACCCCGCTCACACGAAAAAGCAGGAATCATCGCGACAATTCGCTTTGCCGGATCGGGTTGCTCGAGCCGGCGATGGCGAGAGGGAACAAATGCCGGGCATGAATCACAAAGCGTTGCAGGCGCTCACCAAGGCATGGGTCACGACTTTGATCGCGACGGTATTGCTGAGCGCGGCGCTGGTCCTGGCGCCGGTGTGGAACAGCGCCGCTTATCTAAGCGCGCTGCCGGGCGCGCTGAGCCCCGGCCAGTAATCGAGCGGCGAGGGGAGCGATGGCGGCGCTTACGCCGCAGCCTGTTCCGCCGGCCGCGCCACATCGCGCACCAGGCGCAGCGAGGGGACGATCGGCCGGCCGGCGCGCAACACCAGGTGCGGGATCCAGCGCCGCGGGACTACCAGGACCTCGCCGCGCGAATCGGCGAGCGGCCAATCCTCGATCCGCTCTTCGAGCACGCTCACATCGCCCAGCGAGCCGACCGCCAATGCCCCGATTTCGGCCTCGTCGCCGAGCACGCGGGCCGGGTTTAGGGTGACCGCGGCGAGCGCCGCCATAAACGGCATGCCGAGCGCCACCAGCCGGGCAAAGGCGCCGACGAGGCTGTAGTCGAGCCCGCCATCGTCGTGCATGCGGTCGAAGCGGCCGTGCACATCACTGCTGATCAGCTGCGGGAACAGCCCGGCGGCGATCATCCGCCGCGCCGTCCCATAGCTGAAGTTGATGCCGAAGCCGATATCGAGCAGCACGCCGCGGGCGGCCGCGTCGAGCAATAAGGGTGAGGGCCTTTCGTCGTCGCCGAGCACGCCGTCGGGCATCGCCGAATAGACGTGGGCCAGAATGTCGCCCGGGCGCGCGATCGCCAGGATCTGTGGCAGCAGCGAGCGCGGCTCCGGCCGGCGGGCCTCGTCGACCTCGAACAGCTCGCCGGTATGAAAATAGAGCGGCAGCCCGGTGCGGTCCGCGGCCGCGCGTGCCTGGCGCACGACATCGAAGCCCCAGCGCGACCAGGCGCCCGATTCGGCATGGATCTCGCCAAAGCCGCGCACCAGAGCCGGGTGCGCCGCCGCCTCGGCGACCAGCAGATCGACATCGACCACGTCGGGGGTGTGGATGATCGGCCCGGCCAGGCCGCCGCGTAGGGTCCCGGCCGAATTTATCGACGGGAAGGCGCGAATGTCGGTCACGGCCCGGCGGGCGATGTATTGGTCGAAGGCCGCGATCGTATAGGCGCCCGCGCCGCCCTGGTCGACCGCCGTGGTGACGCCGGCATGCACCCCGGCATCGTCGGGCGGCAAGCCGAAGGTCGTCATCCATTCGAACACATGGACATGCAGATCGACCCAGCCGGGAGTCACGAGCTTGCCGGCGACGTCGATCGCCTCGTGCGCTTGCGATGAGAGGTCCGGGCCGATCGCGGCGATCCTGCCGTCGGCGACGGCGAGGTCGCAGACCCGGTCGAGACCAGTCGCCGGGTCGCAAATCCGCGCGCCCCGCAGCACTAGGTCGTAAAGCCGCCGCGCCATTGGCTCCTCCGCTACCGCCGCTTCACGCCCGGCGCGCGATTTCGGCAAAGCCGAGCCGCGGCAGGCGCGGCCGCAAGCTAGCACGCTCGCCATAGCCGATGTTTAAGAGAAAGTTGCTGCGCCAGCGTCCGTCGGGAAAAAATTCGGCGTCGAGCTTGGCGTTGTCGAAGCCCGACATCGGCCCGCAATCAAGGCCCTGCGCGCGCAACGCCAGAATGAAATAGGCGCCCTGCAGCGAGCTGTTGCGAAACGCGGTCTCGAGCGCCAATGCCTCGTCGCTCGTGAACCATCCCCGCGCGTCGGTGTGCGGATAGAGGCGCGGCAGATATTCGTAGAATTCGCGGTCGTAGGCGACGATCGCGGTCACCGGCGCGGTGCGCACCTTTTCGGCATTGCCGGACGAGACGCAGGCGATGAGCCGCTCTTTGGCCGCCGCACTCTCCACCAAGACGAGGCGCATCGGCTGGCAATTGCCGCTGGTCGGGCCGTGCTGGGCCAATGCCAGCGCATCTTGCACGACGCCGTCCGGCACCTCCCGCTGCTGCCACCGGGTAAAGGTGCGCGCGTCGCCGAACAGCGTCGCGAGCGCGTCATCGGCGAGCGGGTTCACGCCGCCAGCGCCTCGGCGCGGCTTTGCATCAGGGGCTGGATGCGCTGGCCGAACTGCTCCATGCCGATCACGAAATCGTCGAACGTCAACATCACTCCGCGCACCCCCGGAACCGCCGCCACCTGGTCGAGCATCCGCGCCACCGCGGCGTAGGAGCCGACCAGCACGCCCTGATTAGTCGGCGAGGTGCGGTCGGTCAATTTGTACCGGTTGGGCGTGGCATAGGGGTCGCGATTGGGATCGGCGCCGGCCTGGGCCTCGCGCCAGGCGAAGGCTTCGAGGTCGATCCCGGCCTTGTAGTGCTCCCATTTCGCCCAGGCGGCGGCGTCGGTCTCGTCGGCGATGACCATGATCAGGATCAAGGCGCCGACATCGCGGCCGGTTTCGGCGCTGGCCGCGACCAGGCGGGCGACGCTGGGGGCGAACCGGGTCGGCTCGTTGACGCCAAAGCTGGCGCAAAAATTATAGTCGCAATATTCGGCGGCGAAGCGGGTCCCGCGGTCGCTCTGCGCCGCGCCGATGATCGGGATCGGCGCGGTCGGTAGCGGGCTCACCCGGCAATCGTCCATCTGGAAGAATTCGCCGCGGAAATCCGAGCGGCCCTCGGCCCACAGCTCGCGCATCACCGTGACGTATTCGGCGCAGTATTCGTAGCGGCGCTGGAAGTGCGCCGCGCCGGGCCAGATCCCCATCTGGGTGTATTCGGCCTGCTGCCAGCCGGAGACGATGTTGATGCCGAAGCGGCCGTGCGAGATCGAATCGATGGTGACGGCCATGCGCGCGGCAAAGGCCGGCGGCACCGTCAGCACCGCAACCGAGGCGAACAGCTGGATGCGGCTGGTGATCGCGGCGAGCCCCGCCATCAACGTAAAAGACTCGAGGTTGTGGTCCCAGAATTGCGATGGCCCGCCAAAGCCGCGCAATTTGATCATCGACAGGGCAAAGTCGAAGCCATAGCGCTCGGCCTTCTGCGTCACCTCGCGATTTAGATCAAAGGTCGGCATGTACTGCGGCGATGTGGTCGAAATCAGCCAGCCATTGTTGCCGATCGGGATAAAGACGCCGACTTCCATGGATTTGCCTCCGGAGAACAGGTCTGCCCGCCAGGCACGCAAGCGCGATGCCAAAACCGGCGGCCGGTCGAGCGGGTTCGGGGGTCCCGGCAAACGGGATAGCCGCCCCCGGACTGCTCAAAACTCGGGCAAGATGTTGCGCGAATGTGAAGGATCATTGGCCAAATGAGCATAATATAGGAAAAGAAACATACTGATGCTCCATCAATCGTCAAGTGAACATATATTGATCATATAATGATATTGATCTAGATCGACCAGCCGCGATCGAAAATGCGTGGTTTTAATGCATTATGTCTATGGCACGCTTCTTGCGGCGTCATTCGCCTCAGTCATCGCCAGGCGTTGTGGCGGATCTGCAAGGAGAATGCGAATGCACACGGTTTCGGAAATCGAGGAAAAGATCCGCCGGCGCTATCATCAGCCCAAGGGGGTCGAGCAATTCGGCATCGAGCCGGTGCCGATGGAATTGAAGACGGTGCGCTGGCTCGACATATTTGCGATCATTTTCGGCTTCGCGCTCAACCCCGGCTCGATCCTGGTCGGCGGTCTCGCGGTGGTTTCGGGGCTGTCGTTCTGGGGTGCCGTCGGATCCATTACCGGCGGCGTGCTGCTGGCCACCATCGCCTACACGATCATGGCCACGGTCGGCGTCGATTTTGGGGTGCCGGGCCAGGTCTCGACCCGCATGGCCTATGGCATCCGCGGCGCCAAGTGGGTGCCTTCGCTGCTGCGCACGCTCGCCTCGACCTACTGGTTCGCCTTCCAGACCGTGGCCGGGTCCTTGGCGGTGGTGGCGATCCTCGACCGCTGGACCGGAACCCGGCATTCGCTGGTCGCGGTCAGCCTGACCTTTGCCGTGCTGCAGGCTGTGGTCGCGATCATCGGCTATGATTCCTTAAAGCATCTCTCGCGCCTGGCATTGCCGTTCAAGATCGTGATTCTGTCCTTGGTGCTGGGGCTGCTGGCGACCCATAACGACCCGCATTTCGCCCCGGCGCAGGTGTTCCATTACGCCGGCAAGCCACAGGCGGGCTGGCTGTTGTTCGTGACCTGGCTCAACGTCACCGCCGCCGGCTCGCTGACGATGGTCACCGATTCGGCCGATTTCTGCCGCTATACCCGCTCCCGCCGCGACATGTGGTGGGGGACGTTGTTGGGCAAAGTCGGCGGCGGCTGCTTTGCCGCGCTGCTCGGGGCCTATGGCGCCGCGGCGACCTTGGGGCACAACCCCAACTCTTTCGCCATCGCCTCCGGGCTCGGCGTCAGCCATTTCACCTTGCTGCTGTTCCTGATCGTGATCGCGCTCGACAATTGGACGATCAACGTCCTCAACCTCTATACCGGCGGTCTGTCGCTATCGAACATGTTCGAACGGCTCGGCCGGTTCTGGACCACGGTCATCATCAGCATCCTCGGCATCGCCTTGTCGGCCACGCCCAGCGTGGTCACCGGCTACACTGCCTATGTCGGCATGCTGGGCAACGTGTTCTCGCCGATCGCCGGGGTACTGATCGCCGACTATATTTTCGTCAAGCGCATGCAGATCGACCTGGTGGCGCTGTTCGAGCCCAATGGCCCCTATTGGTACTGGCGAGGGGTCAACCCGATCGCCGTCGTGTGGACCGCGCTCGGTTTTCTCGCCTATATGTTCGTGATCCCGGCGGCGGGGATCCAGGTGCTGGTCACCTTGGTGGCGACCGGGGCCGGCTATTGGGCGACGACCGTGCTGCTTGCCCCGCGCCTGGCCGAGCTCGGCCGGGCGGCGCGGCCGGGCCT
>DASYNW010000166.1:0-3508 GCA_036008325.1 Allostellaceae bacterium | reverse complement strand
GGGTCGGCGATCCAGCCATGGGGCCCGACCGCCGCCTTGATCCGCTCCAAAATCGCCGCGAGATCCATTGCCAAATTCCCGGTTGCGCCGCGGTCGTTCGATCCCGCTCCCTAGCCTTGCCACAGATCAACGAATTGAGTGGCGACAACCCGCTCGTAGCTGACATCACCATGCAAGATCCCGAGGTCGCGGGCGAACTGGTTCATGCCGGCGACGAATCCGGGCGATATCGCGGGATCGTAATAGGGGAGGTCGCGGCCGATCAGATCGGCGATCAGCGCCGCCTCGGCCGGCGGAAACAGCCTTCGTCCGACCTCCGCCGCCCGGCCGACATCGGCCTTGAGCGCGGCCTGGGTCGCGACCAGTGCGCGCACCGCCGCCGCTGCGGTTTCGGGCGAATGCTCGATCAGCCGGTCGGTCGCGGCCAATGCCGACATCGTGTAGTTGAAGGCGCGCCTCGGCCCGTCGCCGCGCCGCACGTCGAGGACGATCGTGCCGGCCCCGCTGCGCACCGCGATTTCGGTTCCCATGCCGTTGGCCCAGAACCCGTCGATCCGGCCGGCTTCGAGCGCCCTCGCTGCGGTCACCCCGAAATTGACGATGCCGCTCCCGGTTCCGGTGGCGCCCGGCACCGGGGCGATCGTCACGCAATCGCGTTCGAGGTCGATCCCGGCCTCGATCAGCAACCGGCGCAGGCCCATCTCGACCCAGGGTGCGGCGCCGATGGTGCGGCCCTTGACCACGCTGAGATCGCCACGGGCGGCGCCGAGATCGGCGCGCATGACCAGAAACCAGTACATCCCTTGCGCCTGGGCGCAGAGCAATCTGACGCCATTCCATTCGGGGAAGGCGGCCAGCGCCGAGTGCGCCGAGCCGCCGACCAAATCGACCGCCCCGTCGCGCAATTCGCGATAGGCGCGGTCGACCGGAAAGACCAGATCGATCGCCACGTCGAGCCCTTCTTTTTTGAAAAAGCCGAGCTCGGCCGCGGCCACCGCCGGAAAATACGAGTTTGAGATCAGGTCGGGCACCGCGAGCTTCATCATGATCACCGCGTCGGGTCGCAGGGCTAGGGCGCCAGCAGCATCACCAGTATCGCGATTGCGACGGCGATCACGAAAGAGCTTTCGACGACCGAAGCCCGCATGCCGGGGTCAGCTCCGCTCGATCTCGGACGCGACCCGGTCGAGCGCCTCGGTGATCGCGTGCACTTGCGCCCCATCGAGCGGACCCCGGCCGAGCCGGATCGACAGCGCCAGCTCCAGATTGTGCAGGGCGCGGCGGATCTCGGGCGCCGGGCCGCCGGCATAAGCCCGGCTGATCTCGGCCATGCGGCCGAGGATCGCGTCGACCAGGGCGCGATTGGCGGCGAGAAAGGCCTCGCCCTCGGCGGTGATCGAATAGAGCTTGCGGGTGCCTTCGGCGGTTTCCGGGCGCAGATAGCCGAGCTCCTCGAGGAGGGTCAGGGTCGGGTAGATCACGCCGGGGCTCGGGCTGTAGAGGCCGCCGAACTGCTCCTCGATCGCCTTGATCAGCTCATAGCCGTAGCGCGGCTTCTCGGCGATCAGGTGCAGCAGCACATAGCGCAGATCGCCATGGTCGAAGACCCGGCCGCGCCGTCCGCCGCGTCCGCCGCCGCCCAGGCCGTCGCGATGGCCGCCACCGAAATGGCCACCAAAGCGTCCGCCGCCATGGCCCAAGGGGCCGCGCATCTGGCGTCCGCCGCCGCGATCGCCGCCCTCATAACGGCCGCCGCCGTGAGTGTGTCGATGTCGAAACATTTTGAGATTCCTTAATTTCGTTCTATCGAATATAAGATATATCTAGATCGAGTCGAATTCAAGGCCCTTTGATACGTCGGTCTGCGTGTTAAAATCCGCGCCAACCGAGCGGAGCGGAGCGGGCGAGATGAGCGGCGGTCACCAGCACGAGCACCCCGATTGGCAGATCCACGGGGTCAAGGTCATCCACGGCGATCAGCTCGATCGCAACACCGCCCAGACGCCGGGCATGGACCGCGCCGCGGCGATCAATTTCGCCAGGGTCGGCGCGCAGAAGATCTGGGCCGGCACGGTCAAGATCCACGCCGACGCCAAGACCGGCGCCCACCATCATGGCGCGCTCGAAAGCGTGATCTATGTGCTGAAGGGCCGGGCGCGGATGCGCTGGGGCGACCATCTCGAATATGTCGCCGAAGCCGGTCCCGGCGACTTCATCTTCGTCCCGCCCTATGTCCCGCACCAGGAGATCAACGCCTCAGCCGACGAGACGCTCGAATGCGTGCTGGTGCGCAGCGATAACGAAGCCGTCGTGGTCAATCTCGACATCGAGGCGGTTGAGCGCCCGCAACAGGTGCGCTGGGTCGATCCGATCCACCGCGACGGCTGACCCTCCGCTACCCGGGCCGGGCGGCGCTCAGGGCGCGGACCCCATCCGGGTCTCGTCGACAAAGCTTTCGGTCGCCGCGTCGATCGCTCGGCCCTTGCGCCCGCGCGGCGCGTGGATGTAGAGCGCGGCGGCCGCAGGCTGCCGGTCGGCCATGGGCGCGGCCAACCTGCGGGGCGGCAGCGGGATTTCGTAGGCCACCGGCGCGGTGTGATCGGCGAGCAGCAATTCCGGCCGGTAGACCTTGTTCAGCTGAAACAGGCTGCGCACGAAATTGGTCTGCCCGCGCGCCAAGAGCCGGGCGACGATCCCGCCGGCAGCCCACAGCTGGCGCCAATCGAGATGCTTGCGCATGATCGCGCGCTGCGTCGAGACAAGCTCCTGGTAGAACTCGGCGAGCGGCAATTTGGTCGGCAATACCGCATGCTGGATGTCAAAGAGGCGATAGTCGCGGGTCGCCAGCCGGCGGCCGTCGGTAACCCAGCTCTCGGTGCCGGGATAGGGTGTGTTGACACTGATGTTGATCACGTCCGGCATCTCCAGGCACCAGTCGCGCACGATGCGAAAGCGCTCGTGATCCCAATCGGGGTCGGCGATCAGGTTGACCGCGACATTGATGCCGAGCGAGCGGGCGAATTCGACCGCCTCGAAATTGCGGTCGAGCGTCACCCGCTTGCGATATTTCTTCAGCCCCTCGGCGTCGATCGCTTCGAGCCCGAGAAACATGGTCTTGAGCCCGAGGCGACGCCACAACCGGAATGCGTCCTTGTTGCGCAGCAGCACGTCGCCGCGGGTTTCGAGGTAATAGCGCTTCCTAATCCCGGCGCGGGCGATGGCCTCGCCGACCTCGATGCCGTGGCGCTCGTGAATAAAGGCCACGTCGTCGACGATGAAGATGCCGGGCTCGCGGATCGAGCGCAGATCCTCGACCACGCGCTCGGTGCTGATGAGCCGATAGCTGCGGCCGTAAAAGGTCCAGGCGCTGCAGAACGAGCAATCCCACGGGCAACCGCGCGAGAATTCGATCGAGGCGCACGGATCCAAGGTGCCGATGAAATACTTGCGGCGATGGCGCAGGAGATCGCGCGCCGGGCCGAGCTCGTCGAGCGAATGGACAAAGGCA
>DASYNW010000165.1:0-1952 GCA_036008325.1 Allostellaceae bacterium | reverse complement strand
GCCTTCGGCATCGGTGTTGCCGATCTCGACGGTCAGCCCCTTGCGGGTGCGGATCACGTCCATCGGCCGCATGGCATTGCCCGACACCGAATTCTCGACGCAGGGCAACAGCACGCGCAGCCGCACCCCGAGCTTCGCGTCGATGATCGCCTGGGCGAGGCCGAGCACGATCGCGGCTCCGCCCATGTCCTTTTTCATCAGCCGCATGCCCGAGGCGGGCTTGAGGTCGAGGCCGCCGCTGTCGAAACAGACCCCCTTGCCGACCAGCGTCACCTTTGGCGCCCCCGGCTCGCCCCAGACGATGTCGACCAGGCGCGGCGCCCGCGTGCTGGCCCGCCCGACGGCGTGGATCGTCGGGTAATTCTCGGCGAGCAGCGCGTCGCCGACGATTACCCGATGGCAGGCGCCGGCCTTCTCGGCGACCTGCACCGCGGCTGCGGCCAGCTCCTCCGGCCCCATGTCGCCGGCCGGCGTGTTGACGAGGTCGCGGGCGAGGAACACGGCATGAGCAAGCCGCAGCGCGCGGCCGCGATCGGCGCCCTCGGGCCAGACCAGTGCGGCGCCGACGGTCGGCCTGGGATGATAACGGCTGAAGCCATAGGTGCCGAGCGCCCAGCCGAGCGCGAGCTGTGTCGGGTCGGCGCCCTCCGGCGCGGCTTCGAGCCGATAGCTCCCCTCGGGCAGCGCCTGCGGCAGCGCGGCCAACGCCCAGATCGCCGACGCGGCGTCGGTGCCGTCGCCGAGCCCGAGCACCACCCGGCCGAGCCCGCCATTCTCCCCCGGCACCAGGGCGAGCTTGCCGGCCTCGGCCGAAAAGCCGATCGCGCGCAGCCAGTTGCGTTGGCGCTCGGGAGCCGCTTCGAGCCAGGGCGCCAGCCGGTCCTTGGGCAAAGCGGCAATCGGGGTCGCGGCCGTGGTCTGGTCGATCAGCGAAAACGCCATCTGTCTCAATCCCGCGATCTGATGTGCGGTCGCAAGAATGCCCGGCCGGCGGCGCGTTTGCAAAGGAACCGTGCGGTTCGGACCCGCCGGTTGCGCCCCCGCGACCCAGCCCTCCGCGCCAACCCTCCGCGGTAGACCATTCGCGCGACAAACCCTATATTTGCGGAGGTAGCCGGCCGGGGCTGCTACCCCGACCGGCCGCTCCTAGTGCCGGCTCACCGTGACGACGACGCGCAGGACGCGATGCCGCCACAGGCGAAACCGGAGCACCAGGAGAAAGGGCCTTCATGCTCTTTCCTCCACTGCGGCGGGCTGGGGGATTCCGGCCCGCCGCAGACATGCTAGGCGGCGGTTCTCAAAACGGCGTCATGAGGCAGCGCAGCGATCGCGCAGAGGTGGTCATGCCCGAACCGCAAAAGGCACCCTACGGCTCCTGGTCGTCGCCGATCACCTCGGATCTGATCGTCGCCGCCTCGATCGGGCTCGGCGAGATTCAGCTCGCCGGCGGCGATGTCTTCTGGCTCGAATCGCGCCCGCAGGAGGGCGGCCGATCGGTTCTGGTCCGTCGCGCCGCCTACGGCGCCATTGCCGACGTGACCCCGCCGCCGCCTGGCGACGGCCGGCCGGCGTTCAGTGTGCGCACGCGGGTGCACGAATATGGCGGCGGCGCCTATCTGGTCAGCGCCGGCGCGGTCTATTTCTGCAACGATGCCGATCAGCGCCTCTACCGACAGGAGCGCGGCTCGGCGCCGGAGCCGATCACCCCGGCGCCGGCGACGCCGCGCGGGCTGCGCTATGCCGACGGGGTGATGGATGGCGGGCGCGGACGGATGATCTGGGTGCGCGAGGACCACACCACCGGCGCGCGCGAGCCGGTCAACACCCTCGTCGAAATCCCGCTCGACTTATCCCAGCCGCAGCGCGTCCTGCAGGCCGGCCGGGATTTCTATGCCGCACCCCGCCTCAGCCCGGACGGAAGCCGGCTCGCCTGGCTCGAATGGGACCATCCG
>DASYNW010000164.1:0-6522 GCA_036008325.1 Allostellaceae bacterium | reverse complement strand
GCTGCAGCAGGTGCTGGAGGGCGTCGAGCCGGGGGCCGGGCGATGAGCGCCGCAGCACTGCCGCCGGCGGACCGGCTGCGGATCGTCATCCTCGGCCTGTCGATCACCTCGTCGTGGGGGAACGGCCACGCCACGACCTATCGGGGCTGGTCCGGGCATTGTGCCGGCGTGGCCATCAGGTGCTGTTCCTGGAGCGCGATGCGCCGTGGTACCGCGACACTCGCGATCTGCCGCAGCCGCCCTTTGGTACGACCCGGCTTTACAACAGTGTCACCGAGCTGCGCGAGCGCTGGAGCGGGGCGTTGCGCGACGCCGATCTGGCCATCGTCGGCTCCTACGTTCCGGATGGGATCGCGGTCGCCGAGCTGGTGCTGCGGACCGCCGGCGGGCTCATCGCCTTTTACGACATCGACACCCCGGTCACTCTGGCCGCGCTCGCGGCCGAACGCTGCGATACCTGACGCCCGAGCTGATTCCCGGCTTCGACCTCTATCTCTCGTTCACCGGCGGGCCGCTCTTGCGGCGCATCGAGGACGAATTCGGCGCGCGGGCGGCGCGCGCGCTATTGCTCGGTCGATCCACTGCCATCGTCCGGCCGCGGTGCCGCCCGAATGGGACCTCGGCTATCT
This sequence comes from Allostellaceae bacterium, assembly GCA_036008325.1. Taxonomy (GTDB): domain Bacteria; phylum Pseudomonadota; class Alphaproteobacteria; order ATCC43930; family CGMCC-115725; genus AP-15. The sequence continues at coordinate 5,893 of DASYNW010000164.1, read as the reverse complement.
AGGCACCTACAGGCCGACCGGCAGCTGACGCTCGACCGGCTTATCCGCACGCCGGCGCGGGGCTGGCCGCAAGGCCGCTTCGCGATCGCCGCCTCGCTCTTCGGCCTGTCGGTCAGCTCGTCCTGGGGGAACGGGCACGGGTGCTGTGGCGGGCGCTGATCCGCAGCCTCGGGGCGCAGGACCACCGCGTCGTCTTTTTCGAGCGGGACGTGCCCTATTACGCCGAGCACCGCGATCTGACCGAGATTGATGGCGGGCGGCTGGTGCTGTACCGGGATTGGCGCGAGCTCGCGGCAGAGGCCAGGCAACAGCTCGCCGACGCCGATGCGGCAGTGGTGACCTCGTACTGCCCGGACGCGCTCGCCGCCAGCGCGCTGGTGTTCGACAGCCGGGCGTTGCGGGTGTTCTACGATCTCGACAGCCCGGTCACCCTGGCGCGGCTCGCCGCCGGCGCGCAGCGCTTCTCGTATCTGGGGACCTACGCCGCCGACGTGCTGGCCGCACTCGACCTCAGCGATCGCGAGCTGGCGGCGATCGGCGCGGCGGCGCGCGAGCGCGCCTTGAGCGAGCACACCGCCGAGCGTCGTGCGGCGGAACTCGCGAGGCTGGTGGAAGCCGCCACCGCCCGAGCACCCGGGAATCCTACAAATATGCCTGGGGCGCCACGGACCGCGACAAGGCTTCCCGGTATCTGAGCCGCCGATGCGCGGGCTGAGCGAAGCCGAAGCGGCGGCCTGCCCGGCGGTAGCGCGCGACGTGCTCGCGCGTTATCTGGCCGGCGAGGTTTCGGCCGAGATCGCGCTGATGCACCTGTTGTTGGCGGCGGCCAGTTTGCCGATTGATTGCAGGCGCTCGCGCTGCAGCATGTTTTGGAAGTCGTTGTTCCCGCCAAAATTGAGCTGGTAGGTCGCGAAACAGATTGGCCAGCACCCGATGGACGATGGTGGCGCCGACCTGGCTCTTGAGGTCGTCGCCGATCAGCGGCAAGCCGCGTTCGCGAAACCGTTCGCGCCAGCGCGCGTCCTTGGCGATGAACAGCGGGATGCGATTAACATAGCCGCAACCGGCCGCGAGCGCCTGCTCGGCGTACCAGCGCGCCGCAATCTCGGAGCCGACCGGCAGGTAGGAGACGACGATTTCGGCGCCGCTCGCGCGCAGGATGCCGGCCACGTCGTCGACCGGCTGGAGCGACTCGATCACCGTTTCGCGCAGATAGCGGCCGATGCCGTCGTGGGTCGGGCCGCGCCGGACGTCCACCCCGGTCGGGCGGACCGCGGCGAAGCGCTCGGTATTGTTGGGGGACGCGGCGATGGCCTCGGACGAATCCCGCCCGACTTTCCCTTCAGCGATGTCGAAGGCGGCGATGTCGGCGATATGATAGCCGCCGAGGTCGAGATATGATCCCGGGTATGGCGCGGTTTCCGGTCGCGTTCCGGTAGAACTCGACGCCCTGCACCAACGACGAGGCGCAGTTTCCGACGCCGACCAGCGCGACCCTGATTTTTGCCAAAGAGAGCCTCCGCGGCGGCAGCCGCTCTGAACCTCAGGGCCAATGTCAGAATGGCCCTGGGAGTTCAGCATCCGAGCGCCTTCTCGCGTAAGCCGCATTCGGCAACCGGAACTCGGCAACGACCGGGTCTGGAGGGTCGTCACGCCGACTCGGCCACTCGACTCCAACCGCTGGAGAACATTATAGGCATGTCACGTCGACCACAAAAGGTAAGCAAATCCGGATAGTTGGCGCGATGGCGCAAATTTGGCTGCGGTTTTATGCCGCTTCTGTTTCATTTGATCGGGCGGCAAGCATCGCCGCACTGGCGAGCCGCAGGAGAGAACCCTGATGCCGCAGGCGATCCGCTCAGCAGATCGGAAGCTGCCGCTTTCGACGGCGATCTTGTCCAATATCGCATTGTTATTGCTGATGTGGAACCTGGCGCTGCGGCTCGCCCTGTTGCTCGGCCGCTGGGTGACGCTCTAGGCTCGGGCGAGGCACGCGGCTCAGCGGCCCCCAGCATGCTGTGCGGCCAGCCGCATCGCCTTATCGAGATGAGCGTGAAAGGCGCTGGTCCTGCTGCCGAGCAGGTATCGGCCATCGCCGCCGGCGGATGCCCAGGCGCCGAGATCTGCGCAATCGGCAAACGGCCCCGCCGCTCGCCGCGGCGGCCTAGCCAAGCGGCCGGCACATATCCCGCTGTTGTGCAGAACGCGATCCAGATAGGCGACGACTCCCGCCGCCGCCCCGTGAGCCGGCCGCCCCGCCTTGAACCAGGCGTCGAGATTGCCGATGCCCCAATTATAGGCAGCGATGGCGTCGGGCCAATCTCCGTAGCGCCGGTACAGGAGTGCCAGATAGGCGCGCCCGATTGCGCGATTTTGCTCGGTGTCGAAGCGATCGCCGCCGCCGACATCGCTGGCCGCGGCGGCGCTGACCTGCATCGGCCCCTGCGGACCGCTCGGGTTGTCGCGCCACATCGCCTGGTCGGCGCCGTGGCTCGACTCGGCGCCGTCGACGGCAAAGGCGACCCGATCGAGCGGGCTGCCCACCGCTGCCGGAGCGGCGGCGTGCGGCGGCTTGCGACCGCTCGCCAAGGCCGAGGCGGCGACCGCCTGGCTCAGCAAAAAAACGATTGCCGCCGCTCGCGAACAGCGCATTTTCCAGGGTCCGTAATGGCTTGACGAACGCCAGCATAGCCTGCGTTAACAGATCGTCAACGCAAGAAACGTCCCGCGGCTAACAATAAAGGGTTAATAAAATTAGGCTCAACAATTAGTCAAAATAGATCGATATTTGTTCGCGTATCGGGATGTAGTCGGGGGTGTGAAAGCCGGTGCCGCAAGCCGCATGCGACTTGCCTACAGCACCTCGAACAGCCCGGCGGCGCCCATGCCGCCACCGACGCACATGGTGACGACGACATAGCGCACCCCGCGCCGTTTGCCTTCGATCAGCGCGTGCCCGACCATGCGCGCCCCCGACATGCCATAGGGATGGCCGATCGAGATGGCGCCGCCATCGACATTGTAACGCCCGGGATCGATGCCGAGCCGGTCGCGGCAGTAAAGCGCCTGGACGGCAAAGGCCTCGTTCAGTTCCCACAGGCCAATGTCGTCGATGGCGAGCCCGTGCTGTTCGAGCAGCCTGGGCACGGCAAAGACCGGGCCGATCCCCATTTCGTCCGGGGCGCAGCCGGCGACCGCGATCCCGCGATAGGCGCCGAGCGGCTCGAGCCCGCGGCGTTCGGCTTCGCTCGCTTCCATCAGCAGCGAGGCCGAGGCGCCGTCGGAGAGCTGGGAGGCGTTGCCGGCGGTGATGAAGCGGCCCTCCTTGACGGTCTGCCCGTCGCGGAACACCGGCTTCAGTGCGGCCAGGCCGGCTAAGGTCGTCGACGGGCGGTTGCCTTCGTCCTTGCCGATCGTCACCGGCACCGAACTGGTTTCGCCGGTCCCGCGATTGTCGACCCGCATCAGCGAGGGCAGTGGGGCGATCTCCCGGTCGAGGCGGCCGTCGGCCTGCGCCGCCGCGGTGCGCTGCTGCGAGCCGAGCGCGTATTCGTCCTGAGCCTCGCGGGTAACCTGATAGCGTTCGGCGACAATCTCGGCGGTCTCGATCATCGTCATGTAGAGATCGGGGCGATGCAGGGTGAGCCACGGGTCCTGGGCGCGGTACTCGTTGCGCTTGTCGTTCTGCACCAGCGAGATCGACTCGACCCCGCCGCCGATGGCAATGGTCATGCCGTCATGCACGATCTGTTTCGCCGCGGTCGCGATCGCCATCAGCCCCGAGGCGCATTGCCGGTCGACCGTCATCCCGGCGACCGAGACCGGCAGCCCGGCGCGGATCGCCGCCTGGCGGGCAATGTTGTAGCCGGACGCGCCCTGCTGCAATGCGGCGCCGAGCACGACATCCTCGATTTCGGCCGGGTCGACCCCGGCACGCTGGACTGCTTGGGCGACGGCATGACCGGCCAATGCCTGCGCCTGGGTGTCGTTGAAAGCGCCGCGATAGGCCTTGCCGATCGGGGTGCGGGCGGTCGAGACGATGACGGCTTCGCGCATGGGTCTTCTCCCTGGCAGCGCCCCAACGCTGCTCGCCGGCACTATTCGCTATCGATAGTCTAATCTCCAAGCGTCATGTAGCATTCCCTCTCGCAACTCTGTTGGAGGAACGCCATGCCAGACCACTACCCGCTGCCCGCCGGCGACCCCGCAACCTTGGGCTTTGCGGGGAAGCCCTTGCAGCATCTCGACCGGCTGATCCGCCAGCATATCGAGGACGGCCGCTATCCCGGTGCGCAGATCGCGCTGGCGCGGCACGGAAAGCTCGCGCTCTATCGCAGCTATGGCGACGCCAAGACCGAACCTGGCCGTGAGCCGGCCGGCGGCGAGACGCTGTTCCTGCTGTTCAGCCAGACCAAGGTGCTGACCAGCTCGGCAATCTGGGCGTTGATCGAGGAAGGCCGGCTGTCGTTCATGGACAAGATCGCCGACCACCTGCCGCAGTTCGCCCGGCGCGGCAAGGGCGAGATCACGCTGCATCAGGTGATGACCCATCAGGGCGGGTTTCCCTCGGGCGACGTGACCCAGGCGACCTGGACCGACCACGCCCGGATGCGGGCCGAGGTCTGCGATTTTTCGCTCGACTGGACGCCGGGGACGCGTCTCCAATACCACCCGCGCGCGGCGCATCTGACCCAGGCGATGGTGATCGAGGCGGTGACCGGCCAGGATTACCGCGAGGTGATCCGCGACAAGGTGCTGACGCCGCTCGGGCTCGCCAACGACATCTTCGTCGGCGTGCCGGCGAAGGAGCAGGGGCGCTGCGCCGACACTTATGCGCCCGAGCCGCGCGACAACTCGCCCGAGTTCAAGGCGGCGGGCATGCCGAGCGGCGGCGGCTATGCGACGGCGCGCGGCATGGCGGCGTTCTACCAGATGCTGCTCGGCGGCGGCCGGCTCGGCGAGGTGCGGATGTTTTCGCCGCGGCTCGTCAGCTACGTCACCCGCAGCCACACCGGCGAACGCGGCGACGATGCGATGGGCGGCATCCCGATGCACCGGGGCCTTGGACCCCATGTGCGCGGCGACAGCGACCGCATCCGCGGGCTCGGCACGATCGCCGCACGAGAGACCTTCGGCCATGGCGGCGCCGGGACCTCCTATTCCTGGGCCGACCCGACCAGCGGCGTGTCGTTCACCTACATCACCAATTTCGTGGCGCCCGACCCGTTTCATTCGGCGCGGCTCGACCGGGTCGCCAACCTGGTCCACGCCGCGATCGACTGAGCATGATGCGAGTTTGGGGCGCTGCCCCGCCCCCTTTCGCCCCCACCCCTCCCTCCCCCGCAGGCGGGGGAGGGTTAGGGAGTGGGCCGCTCGCGCCGGTTTCCCGCAGGCGGGGCGACCCAGCTAGCGGGAGGTAGCGCGATGGCGCCGCGGGTCGATCCGGTCCGGTCCGATGCGACATTGCCGGCGCGCGCCGATGTCGTGATCATCGGCGGCGGCATCATCGGCGCCAGCACGGCATTGTTCCTGGCGGAAAAGGGCGTCTCGACCGTGCTGTGCGAAAAGGGGCACATCGCCGGCGAGCAGTCGAGCCGCAATTGGGGCTGGTGCCGCAAGATGGTGCGCGATCCGCGCGAATTGCCGCTGATCATCGAAAGCCTGCTTCTGTGGCAGGGGATGAACCGGATGGTCGGGGCCGAGACCGGGTTCCGCACCTGCGGCATCATGTATCTCGCCGAAACGGCCGAGGATCTGGCGCGGCTCGAAGGCTGGCTCGACTACGCGCGCGAATACCAGCTCGATACGCGGGCCGTCGACGGCGCGGAGGTGGCCCGGCTGCTGCCCGGCTCGGCCAAACCCTGGGCCGGTGCGCTCTACACCCCGAGCGACG
>DASYNW010000163.1:0-8815 GCA_036008325.1 Allostellaceae bacterium | reverse complement strand
GGCGATTGCGCGTCGCTTGCCACACGCGACCCAAACATCGATATGCCAACCGCGATCAATTCGTTATGGCGCGCATGCCTGCCAGGTCCGCTTCACGGCGGCAGGCGTAGCGGCCTGCTCCCGCATGGCCATATGACGGGCTCGTATTGAGATAATACCCGCCGCTTTGAGGATCCACCCAGACGACGGTATCCTTTGGGCAATGCTCTTGCGCCTGTTGCGCTGTCCGGAACGCCACCAGGACCTCGGGCGCCTGCGCGCAAGCTGCGCAGGCGAGCGGAAGGGCCGCGAGGAGCAATCGCGTAGGGAGCCGAGGGAGCAAACTCCGACCCCTTGCTCAGCCCTTTGCCGCGCTGAAGAACTGATAAATCGCGGAGTAGCGCACACGCGCCTGCTCCGAGACATGGTCGGCATCGCAGCCGGCTGTCGGCGCGACTCCGCCTTTGGTGTCCGTCCGGCGAATAAAGGCTGCATCTGCAAGGATACCCTGCCCTTCATGGGCTTTGGCGCGCAACAGGAGCCATTGAATTGCATCGTTCTCCGGCGCATCCGCCTTCGCAATAACCTCGCCGACGAGCGCGGAACCATCGGCCATCTTCCAGGTCGGACCGGCGAAGTGAGTGCCGATCTGCCGGTCTTGCTTGTCGAATAGATTTGCCTCCGGTGCCTTGAACGTCCATTGGAAGCGGTTTCCTTTGGCCTCGCAGGCATAGATCTGAACGCCGTCTGCAGTGACCTCAAGCAACAGCGTGGAGCCCTGCGGAGGCGCTACCCCGGTTTGGTCGGCATTAACGGCTAATGCGTTCATGCCCGTCAACATTCCCGCGGTGATAGCAAAAACGATATTCGCCGGAACGCGTCTGAACTGCTGCATACGCTTTAAACCATGGGCCTCGCTCTAATCTCGTCCGGCACTTTGCGCAACAGGAATTGGCCGTCTTTGAGGTCGCCGCTGAAGGTGCCGCCCTCGACGACGATCTTGCCGCGCAGCATTGTCATTGAGGGCCAGGCGGCGAGGTCGCGGCCTTCCCAGGGGGTGTAATCGGCCTCGTGCAGTTCGGCGGCGCGCACGGTATGGCGCTGGCGCGGGTCGAGCAGCACGATGTCGGCGTCGGAGCCGACCGCCAGCGCCCCTTTGCGCGGGTAGAGGCCCATGATCTTGGCGGCGTTGGCCGAGACAAGGCCGACGAAGTCCGAGAGGCCGTAGCCGCGTTTTTCTACGGTTTCTGTGTAGATCAAGGACAGGCGCGGCTCGACCCCGGCGTTGCCGCCGGTCGTATCGTCGATCCGCCGCCCCTGCAGTTTGATGCGCAATGGGCAGCAGATCTCGTCGGTGGCCACGGTCTGGATGGCGCCGTGATCGGTGGCCTTCCACAATGCTTCCTGGTCCGCCTTGAATTTGAGCGAGGGATAGGTGTGGTAGATCTGGCCATTGGGTTTTTTGTAATCCTCGGCGGTGTACATCAGGTACTGGTGCAGGGTCTCGCCGTAGATCGGCACGCCTTTGGCGCGCGCCTCGGCGATCGCGCGAACCCCAGTCGCCGCCGAGGTGTGCATCATGTAGAGCGCTGATCCCTCGATATTGGCGGCCAATCGGATGACCCGGTTGAACGACAGGTCCTCAGACAAGGTGTTGTGCACCTCGGCCATGTTCTCGAAGCCGGTGCGGTCTTCGCGGAACAACTTCTCGTACATGTGCATGACGATGTCGTTGTCCTCGGCGTGAATCGCCGCGATGCCGCCGGCCCGCGCCAGGACCTTCAGCACCTCCCAGATGTCGCCGAAATCGACCATGCGGCCCTTGCGGCTGGGGGTGATGTCGGTGGTGAAGATCTTGACGCTCGGATGGCCGGCCTCGACCGCCTCGGCCAGTTGCGGCAGCAATTGGGGCGCGAGCTTGCCCTGAACCATCGTGTGAAACGCGTAGTCGCAATGACAGTCGCCGGCCCATTCCTTCTGCCGCCGCTCGATCGCCTGCTGCACGTTGTCGCCGTCGCCGACCAGCGCAAAATCGAGGATCGTCGTCGTGCCGCCATGCAATGCCGCCTGGCTGACCCGCGCCGGCCCGTCGGTCATCTGGTGCTGCGTCGTGCCGGGCACCACGATCGGCCAGCGGCAATGGACATGCGGGTCGATCCCGCCCGGAATGACGATCTGCCCCGACGCATCGACATTCCGCCCGGCGCCGATCGCGGCGAGGCTGCCCGGTGCGCCGATCGCGGCGATCTTGCCGCCGGAAATGCCGAGATCGACCGGCTCCGGCCCCGAGGGCAGAACCGCGAGACCGTTGGCTACAACGATATCGAGCATCTTCACTCTCCTCGTGATGCGAAGCTCCCGCGGGCATTTAATTCCTGATCGAGATTGCTTCGCTGCGCTCGCAATGACCCGTTGGCTGCTGTCATTGCGAGGAGCAGAGCGACGAAGCAATCTAGTCCTGCGGCGGGAGTCATCCGTCTGGCTCCGACCTCTGGCCGGCGCTCAGGCGACGCGGTAGCGGTCGATCGTCGCACGGTTGAATTTTAGGCCGAGGCCAGGGGTGGTGGGCAGGACCAGTTCGCCGTTCTGCTGCTGCGGCACCTCCTCGAACAGCGGCATCAGCCATGGCATGAATTCGACGGTCAGCCCGTTCGGGATCGCCCCGATCAGATGGACATGCACCTCGGGGATCAGGTGGCTCACCACCGGCAGGTTGAAGGCCTCGGCCAGGCCGGCGACCTTGAGCCATTGGGTGATGCCGCCGACCCGCACCAGATCTATCATCACGACATCGACCGAGCGGGCTTCGACCATGTGGCGGAACGGCACGATGCCCCAGACGTATTCGCCGCCGGCGACCGGGGTCGACAAAGCCGCGGTGACCCGCGCGAGGCCGGGGTAGTCATCGGCGGTGGTCACGTCCTCGAGCCAGAACAGGCCGACCCCCGCATCCTCGACTCGGCGGCCGATGTCGATCGCCTGCTCCGGACGCCAGCGCTGGTTGATGTCGCACATCAGCTTGATGTCGGGGCCGATCGCCTCGCGCACACGGCGCATGCGCTCGACCTCCTTTGCCGGCGTGGTTTCGCCGGGCAGTGCGAGCTGGGTCTTCATCTCGCGCCAGCCCTTGTCCTTGAGCGTGGCGGCGGCCTTGACCACCCGGTCGAGCGGGAGCCCGCGCATCAAGGCGCCGCTGGCATAGGTCGGGACCCGGTCGCGCGCGCCGCCGAGCAATTTCCACAACGGCAAGCCCACCGCCTTGGCGCGCAGATCCCACAACGCGGTGTCGATCGCCGAATGCGCCAGGTTGAAGATACCGCCGGGCCCGGCCGAGCCTGCCGCCGTGCGCAATTTGGCGGCGACCAGCTCGACCCCCACCGGGTCCTCGCCGACGCAGAGCGCGCCCAATTCCTCGACCGCGCGTTTGAGGGTCCCGGTCAGCGCGCCGCCGAAATAGGTGGCGCCGACCCCGACCGCACCGTCATCGGTCTCGATTTCGAGGGTCACGATCGGGCGGGTCCCGTTCGGATTTTCGGCGGCGCCGGCGAGCGGCTCGTCGGCCGGGAGGGCCACGATATTGGCGCGGATGCCGGTGACTTTCATGCAATTATCCCCTCATGATCCGGCCCGAAATGAACCTGGCAGTCTCGGAAGCCGCCCAATTGAATGAGCAAAAGCCCGTCTTGCCCGGCCTTGTGCCGGGCATCCACGCCTTTACTTGCGGGCACCCGAAGACGTGGATGGCCGGGACGAGCCCGGCCAAGACGATGGATGAGGTACATCGCTTAATCGCGGTAGCCGGGATCGAGGCGATCGCACAGCCGCAGCAAGGCCGGCCATTCGCGCTGGCCCTGAAGGCGCGGCATGTTGCCGGAAAACTGAGCGGCCTGGCGCTCGCAGGTCTCCGCCGACGGCACCACCATCCTGGCGCCGGCGGCGACCGCGGCCTGGATCTTCAGCTGCGCCTCGGCCGAGCGCTCGAAATGGTAGGTCAGCGAAAACGCCTCGGCGACGTTGCGGCCGGTGGCCAGCAAGCCGTGGTTGCGCAGCACCAGCACCGGATACTGTGCGATGTCGTGTTGCAGGCGCTCGCGCTCATCCATGTCGAGCGAGACGCCCTCGTAATCATGGTAGCCGAGGCGGTTGTAGAAGCGCATCGCCCATTGCGAGAGCGGCAGCAGCCCCTCTTCGAGGGCGCCGACCGCGATGTCGGCTTCGGTATGGGTGTGGACTACGCATTCGACGTCGGGCCGCCCGAGGTAGATCGCGCCATGGATCACGACGCCGGCATTGATCGGCTCGTATTCCGAGGGCTCGATCAGATGCCCATCGGAAATATCGACCTTCAACAGGTTCGACGCGGTGATCTCGTCGAACATCAGCCCCGAAGGGTTGATCAGCATCTGATCGGTCGTCCCCGGCACCCGCGCCGAGTTGTGGGTCAGCACCAGATCGTCCCAGCCGAAATGCGCGATCAGCCGGTAGCAGGCGGCCAAGTCGACCCGCACCGCCCATTCGTGCGCGCTGATGTGGCCGGGCCGGTTCGTGATGTTGGCTTCGAGCGTGTCCATTTTTGTCCTCCAGTTCGGCCACCGCGCGGGCGCGCCAGATTACCGCCAAGCGGCTAGGCTCGCGCAGTTTGCCACGCCGAGCAAGCTTAGAGGCGATGATTCATCCGATCCATTTTTAGCTACAGCTAATATCGTTGAAGTTGGAGGGCTTTTGCTGTAGCGTTTTACATGGCCATCACGTTCGACCCGGCGAAGGACGCGAGGAACATTGCCGAGCGTGGACTGTCATTCGAGCGGGTGGCCGATCTCGATTGGGAAACGGCGGTGGTCATAGAGGATGTCCGGCGCGATTACGGCGAACCGCGCCTGCGCGTGATGGCACGTCTCGACGGGCGTCTCCATGCCGCCGTGGTAACGCCACGCGGTCAGGATTTGCGGGTTATCAGCTTCCGCAGGGCAAGCAGACGAGAGGTAAGACTATATGGCAAAAGAGACGACTAATCCGGCCTCCCGCCCGGATGACGACAACCCGGAGTGGACGGAGGAGGATTTCGCCAAGGCGCAGCCTGCGGCGGAAGTGCTGCCGGAACTCATTGGTGAAAAGGCGACGCAGGAACTGATGCGCCGCGGCCGCGGCAGGCCGCGCAAACCGGACAAGAAGGTCAACCAGACGCTGCGTCTCGATGCGGATGTGCTGGAAGCCTATCGACAGGAGGGCAAGGGTTGGCAGACACGCATCAACGAGGTGCTGCGCCAGCACAAGCCGCGGCGCTGACCATGATCTTATAGTTGCCCATCATAGAAAAGTTGGGTTAACCGCCCAGAGCAAACCATCCGCTGCCGAAACAGCACCGGCGCCGAAAATTCTCAAACCGGGGTGAACATCGGTACCGGCGGGCCGCCCTCGCTGGGCTTGAACACCAGCTTTACAGCCCGGCCTATGCGGATGCTGTCGAGGTCGCAATCGACGATGTTGGTCATCATCGTCGGTCCCTCGGCCAAGGTCACATAGGCGATCGCGTACGGGATCGGGGCGCGGCGCATCACGCTGTAGGTGTAGATCACCCCGTTGCCCGAGGCCTGCTGCAATTGGGTGTTGTCGCTGAGGCAGAACGGGCACCGCGCGCGCGGGTAATAATAGGTTTTGCCGCAGGCATTACACTTGCCGACCATCAGCTTGCCTTCGGCCGCGGCGTCCCAGAACGCCTTGGTCTCGAGATTGGGAACCGGGGCCTGGATCTTGCGTTCCTGGCTCTGCATCGCCGTCACTCCCGCTCCATGATTACGGTCGCCGCGCCATGGCGGGTCCCGAGCGAGCCGCCGGTGCCGTGCGCCAATGCCAGATCGCAGTTTGCCACCTGCACCTTCGGATGGGCCTCGCCGCGCAACTGGCGCACCGCCTCGACCACCTTGGTCAGCCCGCCGCGGTTGGAGGGGTGGTTGTTGCACAAGCCCCCGCCATCGGTGTTGAACGGCAGCTTGCCGGTGCCCGAGATCAGATTTCCGTCGGCGACGAACCGGCCGCCCTGCCCCTTCTCGCAGAAGCCCAGATCCTCGATCTGCATCACGACGGTAATCGTAAAGCTGTCGTAGATCGAGGCGTATTTGATGTCGGCGGGCTTGACCCCGGCTTCCTCGAACGCCTTCGGTCCCGACCATACCGCCCCCGAATAGGTGAGGTCGATCTGGCCGCCCATCTGATGCTTGGGCGCCTCGCCGGCGCCGATGATCCGAACCAACGGCCGCTTCAGGCTCTTTGCGACCTCAGGCGCGGCGACGATGATGGCGCCGCCACCGTCGCTGATCACGCAGCAATCGAGCCGGTGCAGCGGATCGGCGATCATCGGCGAGTTGACCACGTCCTCGACGGTCACCACATCGCGCAGCATCGCATGCGGGTTGTATTGCGCGTGGTGCGAGGCCGCGACCTTGACCCAGGCGAGCTGCTCGCTGGTGGTTCCGTACTGGTGCATGTGGCGCATCGCGCACATCGCGTACATGTTGGCGGTGGCCGGCGCGTACGGGTTCTCGAACGCGGTCTCGGCCGACTGCACCGTCGGCGCGCGCGGGGTGGTGCCGGTCGCCACCCCCTCGGTGCGCGGCCGGCCGGCCAGCGTGATCAGCGCCACCCGGCATTTGCCGGCGGCGATCGCCTCGGCCGCGTGGCCGACCTGCAGCAGGTACGACGAGCCGCCGGTATCGGTCGAATCCCAGTGGCGCAATTTCAATCCGAGATAGTCGATCATCGACAAGGCGCCCAAGCCCGGCGTGTCGCCGGAGGCGCAGAAATAGCCGTCGATGTCGTCCTTGGTCAGCCCGGCGTCGGCGAGCGCGCCGGCGGCGCATTCGGCATGCAATTGGAACAGCGATTTGTCGTCGGCCTTGCGCGTCGGGTGCTCGAACACCCCGACGATATTGGCCTTGCCCTTGATGCTCATCGCCGGCTGGTCCTCCCGATGGCGGCTGGTTCACGCACACCCCCAATCGGATACTGTCCGGCGCCCGCGGTCAATCCCGATCGCGAGCGGCGTCTTGCGGCAAGACCTGTCACGGCCTATCTTGGTCAAGTTGACCAAACCTGATGGCGGGCGCCGCGGAGCGAGCGATGAGCGAGACGGTAAATCTCTACGCGGCCAAGACGCATCTGTCGCGACTGGTCGACCGGGCGGCGCAGGGCGAGGAGATCGTCATCGCCAAAGCCGGCAAGCCCAGGGCCAAGCTGGTGCCGTTTCGCGAGGCGGCGGCGCCGCGCGAACCCGCTAACCTCCTCGGGCTCACGTTTATTGCCGAGGATTTCGACGAGGCTTTGCCGCCGGAGATTCAATCGGCGTTCGAGGCCGGGGAATGAGGGTTCTTCTCGACACGCACGTTTTCCTGTGGTGGAACGGCCAGCCGCAGATGATCGCCGGCCCGTTGCGGGACGCCATCGCCGATCCGGCCAACGAGATATTCATCAGCGCGGCCTCGGTTTGGGAAATCGGCATCAAGCGCGCGATCGGAAAGCTCGGCTTTGCGCAGCGGATCGTCCAGGCGATCCTCGCGCATCGGTTTCAGCTGCTCCCGATCACCGGCGAGCACGCCGAGCATGCGGCGGAGTTGCCGCGCCATCATGCCGACCCGTTCGATCGCCTGCTCGTCGCCCAAGCCTACCTCGAGCGCATGGTCCTAGGCAGCCAGGATCTTAAAATCAGACCATACGGGGTCCCGACGCTCGGCCTCGCTGCGCAATAAAGATAAGTATTTGCCGACCAGCGGGTTGGCCGGCCTCATGGCGGGGCGCGGATGATCGCGGTATCGCCGGCGCGTTCGAGTGCTGTGCCGAACGGCTGCGACAGTTCGGCGAGGCGGTCGAGGATCGAGTTCGCGCCCTCACCCTTTGCGATCGAGGGCCGGCCGCGGGTGGCGAGGTCGCCGGCGCCGCCGATGCCGCGGGGGTTGAGCTGCAACGGGGTCAAGGTCATGTCGACAAATCGGCGGCGCTCAAACCGGCACTCGGCGACGACGCTCTGCCACGCCATTTCGTCATAGTGCCCTTCGGCGGTCGCGGTCTGGAAGATCAGATTGCCGAGATCGTAAAAGATCGGCCGGCCGCGATAGATCTCGATGCCGTGCAAGAGCGGCGCGCCGTGGCTCACGTAGAGCGAGGCCCCGGCATCGACGCAGCGATGCGCGAAATCGCGCTGCCATTGGGGGGTGCATCGGCCGCCGGCTTCGAGGATGTGGTTGTGGTGATAAGCCAGCACGATGTCGGCCTTTCCGGCCGCCTCGGCGATGGCGCCGAGAATGCGCGCGAGATCGCCCGGGTGCAGCGCGCCGTCGCCATCGCGGCGCAATTCGTTGACCCCGGCCCGTATCGGGCTCGCGGCGGCGCCTGGGCGAATGGCGCCGCTCGCCGCCGCCACCAGCGCCACCGTGCCGGCCGCCGTGCGGCGGTATGCCGGCACCGCCGCTGCGGCCAGATCGGCCCCCGCCCCGGCATGGGCGAAACCCCGCCGGTCGAGCTCGTCCAGCATGCCGATGATCCCGCCGCCGCCGAGATCCCAAACATGATTGTTGGCGGTCGCCAGCAGCGAGACCGACAGATCCTCGAGGACATCGAGCACCGCCGGGTCGGCGGCATGGAGGAACACGCCCTCGCGGGTCGGCGCCTCGGCCGACGGGCTGCGGAGCGCGGTTTCGAGATCGCTAAAGCACAGATCGGCGCGCGCGAGCATCGCCGCCAGCTCGGCCAAACCCGGCCAGGGAGGGGCGCGCAGATCGCCGCGGATCAGCGCTTGGCCCAGCAAGTTCAGGCGCAAGGCGAAAGCTCCACCGGCGAGAGGTCC
>DASYNW010000162.1:0-3705 GCA_036008325.1 Allostellaceae bacterium | reverse complement strand
GGTCCGGCCGAGCTGCCAATTGCGGCCCAGGGTCGCGCTGATATCCTCGTTGATCCCCTGCTCCTTGGCCAGCGCCGCATCGGCCTGCGCCCGGCAGTGGCCGGCCTCGCGCGACGCCGCTGCCTGGTCCGCGCCCGGCTTGGCCCAGTCGGCGGCACCCCGAGGGGCCGCGCAGACGGTCAGCATCAGGCAGGCGACAACCACAGCAATCTTGCCCATAGGAGCGGCCGACCGGGCCGACCTATCGGCCGAGGACCCGGCCCAGCGTCTTGACCGCGTTGTCGGCGCCGGGCTCGTTCTCCGCGTGCGCCGCGGCGAGGTGGTCGTAGAGCCGCGCGATCGCGGCATAGATGTCGCGCGACGGCGGATTTTTCTCGAGAAAGTCCGAGATCTCCTCCATCTCGGCGACCCAGCGATAGGCCTTGTCGAACATGCGCGGGATCCCGGCGCGGAAATAGCCCAAGAGCTGCGGCTGGCTGGCCGATAATTCGGCGATCAGCGCTTCGGCGCAGCCGTAGCGCGCCGCCCCCAGCAGCATCGCCGAGCCGATCGCGGTGGTGCCCTTGGTGATCCCGGCATAGGACATCTTCATCGCCGAGGCCGCACCCACCGGGCCTTCGATCGCGCGCAGGTTGATCCCCCAATCGCGCAGCGGCAGCGCCTCGCGCACATGCTCGCCCGAGGCGTAGATCGACGGCCCGTCATAACCCGGCCGCGGCGGCCCGCCGATGATCCCGGCATCGACGAAATGCGCGCCGGTCGGCGCCAGGATCTCGCCGATGCGGATGGCGCTCTGCGGGCTGACGGCGTTGCAGTCGAGATAGACCGGTTTGCGATCGAGCGCCGCCAAAACCGGCGCCAGCTGCCGGGCCAGCGTCTCGGCCTCGCCCGGCGGCAGGATCGACAGGAAAAAATCCGCACCCGAAAGCAGCTCGCGCTCGTCCGCCGCCGGCACCATGCCGGCCAGCCGCGCGCGCTCGGCGCTGGCGGCACTGCGCCCCGCCAGCAAAGTGCGCACCGGCGCGCCATTCTCATGCAGCCGCCGGCCCACTCCGGCGCCCATCATGCCCTGGGCGATGATCGCGATGACCGCCATTGCCGCATCCTCCAGTCAAAAGCCTGAATGGCGCTCAGGGTATCGGGCGCCGGCGGTCCTGGGAAGCGTCCGCGGCGCCAGCCGGCGGCGCCGGGTCGAGCCAGCAGCACCGGTCGACCAATTCGCGCGTCCAGCGGCCGATCGCCGCCGCACCGGCGCCGGCCTCGCGCCAGCCCTGGCGCAAGGCAGCGAGCCGCTCCAGTCGAACCTCCCATTCGGGGCCAAAGCGTTCTTCGAGCATCCGCCGCATCAGCGCCGCGAGCCCGGGGCTCTTGCCGTTGGTCGAGATCGCGACCGTCAGATCGCCGCGCCGGAACACCGCGGCCGAATGAAAATCGCTACGGCGGCGGTCGTCCTCGACATTGATCAGCACCCCGGCCGCCTGCGCCGCGCGGCGGATCTCGCCCACGGCAGGATCGGCGACCCCGGCGACAAAGACCAGTTGGGCGCGCGCGATCTCGGCGACACGCGGCCATCGTCGCCGCAGCCTCGTTCCGGCCGCTGTGGCGAATGCCGCCCCGGGTGACAGAGCGTAGACATCGAGCATGCCGGCCCCGGCCTCGTCGAGCAGTGCCAGACGCCGCTCGGCCGCCACACCATCGCCGACCAGGATCGCCCGGACCTGCGCCAGATCGACGCTAATCGGCAGCATTGGATCGGCTCCGGTCATCATGTGCGAGCCCCTGCTGCAGCGCCGGCACGCCGAGACGATGGCAGAAATCGCCAAAGCCTTCGCCCGGCCGGCGGTCGGCGGCAAAGCGGGCGAACAGCGGGTCCAGCGCCGCGCCGATTTCGGCAAAGGCGACCTTGTCGGCGATCAGTGTGTTGAGCCGCGTCCCTTCGAAATCGCCGCCGACGAACAGCGCGTAATAGCCCGGCATCCGGCCGACGATGCCGATATCCCCGGTATAGGGCCGGGCACAGCCATTGGGGCAGCCGGTGATGCGGATGCTGAGCCGCTCGCGCTCGAGCCCGTAGCGGGCGAGGCTCGCTTCGATCATGCCGACGATATCGTCGCTGACCCGCTCGGCCTCGGTCAGCGCAAGCCCGCAGGTCGGCAGAGCCGGGCAGGCCAGCGCCCAGCGCCGGGCCGGCAAGAGATCCTCGGCCAGGCTCACCCGGTGCGCGCGCAGCACTGCCTCGATCGCCTCGCGGTCCCGCGGCTCGATCTCGCTCAGGATGATGTCCTGGCTCGGCATCAGGATCGGGTCGCAGCCGAAACGGGTCACGATTTCGCGCAGCGCGGTGCGGATTTGGCCGCCGTCGCCGTCGACGATGCGCCCGCTGGCCACCGGGATGCCGAGATAGAGCCGGCCGTCGCCCTGCTGGTGCCAGCCGAGGTGGTCGGGCACCGACAATGGCGGCAGCTCGCGGCACGGTTCGAGCGCCTTGCCGAGATATTCGCCGAGCCGTTCGCGCGCCCAATCCTCGCCGTGTTCGGCGATCACGTATTTGAGTCGGGCATGGCGGCGGTTACCGCGGTCGCCGTGGTCGCGATGCAGGCGCACCACCGCCGCCGCCGCGTCGAGCAGATCGTCGGGCTCAACAAAGGCGACCGGGGTGGCGAGCCGCGGGTAGGTCTTGGGCATGTTGTGGGTCATGCCGTGGCCGCCGCCGAGCAGGAAATCATAGCCGAGAAGCCGCTCGCCCGCCCAGATCGGCACGATCGCCAAATCGTTGGTCAATACATCGATCGTGTTGTCCTCGGGGATCGCCAGCCCGATCTTGAATTTGCGCGGCAAGTAGCGCTCGCCATAGAGCGGGTCGGCAGGTTCGGCCGTCGCCACCGCGTCCTGCCATTTCTCGCCGTCGACCCAGATCTCGTGATAAGCGCCGGTCTGCGGCAACAGATGGGTCGACAGGCGCCTCGCGTCGGCTTCGAGCCGGTCGTGGACCGGGTCGCGGATCGGCGCCGGCACCGTCGTCACCGTGCGCACGACATCGCCGCACGCGGCCAAGGTCGTCAGCAGCGCGCCGTCGACCGCGCCGATCGCGGCCTTCAATCCGGATTTGACGACGCCGTGAAATTGGATGCTCTGCCGGGTGGTGATCCGCAGCGACCCGTCGGCCCAATTTTCGGCGATCCGGTCGAGGCCGAGATACTGCTCGGCCGTCAGCCGCCCGCCCGGAATCCGCACCCGGACCATGAACTGCCAGATCTTGTCGTCGCCGCGCTGCTTGCGTTCGGTGGCGCTGTCGCGGTCATAGCCCTGGTAGACGCCGTGAAATTTGAGCAGCGAATAGCCTTCCTTGTCGAACGGCGCGCTGGTATCGGCGAGGTCGCGGGCGATATGGCCGCGCAAGTGGCGGCTCTGCTGCTTGACCGCCTCGGCTTTGGAAATGCTGTCGATCTGAACCATATCGCCCTCTGCTGCCCGGCGGTAATCTGCAGCCGCCCGTTGGGCTTCAGCTAATTATGACAGCATAGCAATGTCAATAGGTCATAAATTACGTAATCATAATGTTTTTTGCTAAACCAGGCTTCGCTCGATTGACGCGGCACGGCTCGGGCTCCTATTTCGGGCAATGCGACCGATGCATCTCGACGGTTTCGATTTTCCTCTGCCGCGCGGGCTGATCGCCGATCACCCATGCGAGCCGCGCGAGGC
>DASYNW010000161.1:0-3447 GCA_036008325.1 Allostellaceae bacterium | reverse complement strand
CTGACAGTCGACCGGCGTTCCGGAACCCTGATAGACCCAATGGTGCATTTGACACCGCGACTGTTATGAGGACCGGGGCGCGCGGATCTCCATCTTGGCCAGGACCAGATCCTGAGACCGGATAGGTTGGCGCAGACTGCTCAGATCGGACCGTGCGAAATTCCCCTTGCAGCGGGGCGGGCCATAGGTTGGGTCTAGGCCATCGCGGCGCTCAAGCAGGCGCAAGCGACGGGCGAAGACGGCGTTGCGGTGGTAGACCGCGAGGTCGGACTGAAGCAGCTGGACAATACCCTGCCGATCATCGACGCGGTCGCCGGCGTCGCCGATCAGGATATCCTGGTCACCGCAGCCGAGCGCTATTCCGTGCTGCGCCGGTTCAGCCCACGCTTTCTGGCGGCGTTCCGCTTCGAGTCGAACGTGACGGCAGACCCGGCGCTAACCGCGGTCGAGATCCTCAAGGCGATGGACCGCGATGGCGCCCGCGCGCTGCCAAAGCGCCCGCCGGCATCATTCCTGCCGGCGAAATGGCGCAAGCTGATCTTCGCCAACGGGGCGGCTGACCGCCGCCTGTACGAAGTCGCCGTGCTCGTCACGCTGCGCGAGCGGCTGCGCGGCAGCGACATCTGGGTCGCGGGCAGCCGGGATTACCGCGCATTTGAAGATTATCTCCTGCCCGCCGATGCGGATTCCGATGATGCCGGCCGGGCATTCCGATTGATGTCGGCCACCTGTTCCGATCGAAGCCGGCCGGCCGTTCCGATTGAAGTCGGCCGGGGTGGCGGGTCGCCCGCTGGTTTGATGTGATCTCTCCATAACCCGTTGTGCCGGGTCAAGCGGCGGAGATTTTCAGCGCCTTTTTGCGCAGGCTGTCGCCGTGGAGTTGGAGGCGATGGGCGTTGTGAATGATCCTGTCGAGGATGGCGTCGGCGAGAGTGGGCTCGCCGATCAGGTCGTGCCAGCGGTCGACCGGGATCTGGCTGGTGATCAGGGTGGCGCCGCGGCCATAGCGGTCTTCGACGATCTCGAGCATGTCGTGTCGCTGCTCGGGCCCGAGGGGTTCGAGCCCCCAATCGTCGAGGATCAGCAGCTTGACGCCGCCGAGCGCACGCATCAGCCGCGGGTATCGCCCGTCGCCGCGGGCGAGCGCGAGATCGCCGAACATTCGGGGCGCGCGCTGATAGAGCACCGAGCGATTGTCGCGGCACGCCTTGTGGCCGAGCGCGCAAGCAAGCCAGCTTTTGCCGACGCCGGCGGGCCCTTCGATGATCAAGTTCTGCGCCTCGTCGATCCAGCGCGCGGCAATCAATGCCTGGAACAGTGCACGGTCGAGCCCGCGAGGGGCTCGGTAGTCGACGTCCTCGACCGCGGCCTGGTGCCGCAGCCGGGCATAACGCAGCCTCGCCCGCAATCGCCGCTCGTAACGATCGGTGGCTTCTCGATCGAGCAGCAGGCCAAGCCATTCGGCATGCGAGAGATCGGCGCTCTGCGGATTGGCCTCCAACTCGGTGAAGGCGCGCGCCATGCCGGCGAGCCCGAGCTGGTGCATCTGGTCGAGGGTCGGATGGGTTAGCACGATCAAAGCCTCCTCAATGGTAGTAGCGGGAGCCGCGGATGTTGGGATGGTCGGGCAGCAGCTCGCCCTGCCGAGCAGCTCGGGCCGGCTGCTTGTCGAGTCCGTGCTTGAGGATCGATTGGATCGAGCCATAGGAACGGGCGCCGATGTCGAGGCCGCGGTCGCAAGCCGCTTCCAGCCGGTCGGCGCCGTATTGGCGGCCTAGGCGGAGAATGCCGATGCAGGCGCGGTAGCCTTGCTCGGGGTGCGGCCGGCTTTCGAGGATCAGCTCGGTGAGCTTGGCGGTGCTGGGACCGATCGCCGCCGCGTCGATACAGATGCGCTCAAGCGTCCACTCGGCATAGCGCCGATGGGAACTCGGCATGTGCTCGGCGAGTGTCGTATGCCGGCCACGCCCGGCGCCGCGCAGATGCACCGCGACCCGCTCGCCTTTGCGGAACAGCTCGACGGTGCGGGCAGTGACCCGCACATCGAGCTGCTCGCGGATCAGCCGATGCGGCACCGAGTAATAATGCCCGTCGATGTCGACGTGATAATCGGGCGCGACGCGGCGGACCCGCCACTCGGCATATTCGTATGGCTCGGCCGGGAGAGGCTTCAGCGCCGGGCGATCGAGCTCCAGGAACAGATCGCGACGGCTGACGCCCAAGCGCCGCATCGGGCGGGCGTTGAGATCGGTGACCAGTTCGCCGATCGCCTGGTTAAGCTCGCTGAGCGAGAAGAAGCGGCGGTTCCTAAGACGTGCCAAAATCCATCGTTCGACCACCAGCACACCGACCTCGACCTTGGCCTTGTCACGCGGGCGCCGCGGTCGTGCCGGGAGGATCGCGGTGCGGTAATGGGTTGCCAGGTCGAGATAGGTCCGGTTGAGCCCCGGCTCGTACCAGTTGGCGCGGGTGACGCCGACCTTTGGGTTGTCGGGCACCAGCTGCGCTGGCGCGCCGCCCATGAAGGCGAGCGCCCGCACGTGCGAGCCGATCCAGTCCGGCAGCGTCTGTGTCCAGCTCGCCTCGGCGTAGGTGTAGCTGGAGGCGCCCATCACGGCGACGAAGATCTGCGCCGCTCTGATCTCGCCAGTGCGTGCGTCGTACAGCTCGACAGTCTGCCCGGCATAATCGACGAACATGCGTTCGCCGGCGGGGTGGGATTGCCGCATCGTCGGCGACAGCCGGCCCTCCCAGCCGCGGTAGAGCTCGCACCAGCGGCTATAACCGTAGCCGTCGGGCGCCGCCTGCTGGTACTCCTCCCACAGCAGCATCAGGGTGACGCCGGGACGGCGCAGCTCATGATGGACGTGCGTCCAATCCGGCTCGGTCTTGCGCCGCATGCCGCGCTGACTGCCGGGGCCGGCGTAGAGCATCGCCTCCAGCACCCGGTCGCTCAGCGATGCCGGCAGCGGCCAGCACAGCGCCGCCGCCGCAAGACGGTCGAGGGTCACCGCCACTGTGCTGCGCGCAATCCCCAACGATCGGGCGATCGCCCGGTCCGTCGCGCCGCATTCATGCTTGAGACGCAGGATCTCGCGTACCCGTCGCATCGACACTCTCTCGGCTGGCATCGGCTCCCCCACTCGTCATGGCCTCGACGAGCACAGGAACCCTCCCGCCCAGCGGTCGAGCGATCACCACCCCTTCCCGGGGTGGCCGACTTCAAATCGGAATGGCCGAGTTCAAATCGGAATCGGGGGCCGACTTCATTCCGGAATCAGTGGCCGGCTTGCTCCGGAATCAGCATCTCGGGCCGCTGGCGTGTCAGACTGCTAAGCACTGTGGCGCTTTACGCGATGGCGATTAACACGATGGCACCGTTCGCCGCGGCCGCCGCCGACACCGGCGCCAACGACGGCAATACCGCGACCCCGATCAAGCACGTCA
>DASYNW010000160.1:0-13431 GCA_036008325.1 Allostellaceae bacterium | reverse complement strand
CGTGCACATGAATGTCCTTCTTCTCCAGATCCGCCTGCTTGATGCCATAGGCCTGGCTGCGCGATTTGACAAAGCTCTCGGCCGCCTGGACAGACTCCTTCATGACATCGCCGAGCTTTCCGGTCGCCGTAACCCGCCCCTTGCCGGGCAGGGTCACCGCCTCGATCGTCAGCAGTTCGCCCCCGACCTCGGTCCAGGCAAGCCCGGTGGTGACCCCCACCAGATCCTCACTCTCCGCTTCGCCGAAGCGGAACCGCCGCACGCCGGCGTACTTCTCGAGGTTGCGGCGCGTCACGACGACCCGCTCGCCCTTCTTCATCAGAATGTCCTTGATCGCCTTGCGGGTCAGGTTGGCGATCTCGCGCTCGAGATTTCTTACTCCCGCCTCGCGCGTATAATGGCGGATCAGATCGCGGATCGAGTCCTCGCTGATGCTCCATTCGGTCTTGCGGATGCCGTGCGCGCTCATCTGCTTTGGGATCAGGTGGCGGCGGGCGATCTCGACCTTTTCATCCTCGGTATAGCCGGGGATGCGGATGATCTCCATGCGGTCGAGCAAGGGCTGCGGGATGCGCAAGGTGTTCGCCGTGGTGACGAACATCACGTCGGACAGATCGTAATCGACCTCGAGATAATGATCGTTGAACGAGCCGTTCTGCTCGGGATCGAGCACTTCGAGCAAGGCCGAGGACGGGTCGCCGCGCCAATCCGCGCCGAGCTTGTCGACCTCGTCGAGCAGGAACAGCGGGTTCGACGATTTGGCTTTTTTCATACCCTGCAGAACCTTGCCCGGCATCGATCCGATATAGGTTCGCCGGTGGCCGCGAATTTCGGCTTCGTCGCGCACCCCGCCCAGCGACATGCGGACAAAGTTGCGCCCGGTGGCGCGCGCCACCGATTTGCCGAGCGAGGTCTTGCCCACCCCGGGCGCGCCGACCAGGCACAGGATCGGACCCTTCATCTTTTTGATGCGCTGCTGGACCGCGAGGTATTCGAGAATACGCTCCTTGACCTTTTCCAGCCCGAAATGGTCGGCGTTGAGCACCTTCTCGGCGGCCTTGATGTCGCGCTTGATCTTGGTGCGGTTGTGCCACGGCACCGATAAGAGCCAGTCGAGGTAGTTGCGCACCACCGTCGCCTCGGCCGACATCGGGCTCATGCTCCTGAGCTTTTTGAGCTCGGCGGTGGCCTTGTCGCGCGCCTCCTTGGAAAACGCGGTCTTATTGATCCGCTCTTCGAGCTCGGCCATCTCGTCGCGGCCGTCTTCGCCCTCGCCGAGCTCCTTCTGGATCGCCTTCATCTGCTCGTTGAGGTAGTACTCGCGCTGGGTCTTCTCCATTTGCCGCTTGACCCGGCTGCGGATCCGTTTTTCGACCTGCAGGACGCCGATCTCGCCCTCCATGTAGCCGAACACCTTTTCCAGGCGCTCGGAGACCGCTTCGGTTTCGAGCAGCTCCTGCTTTTCCGGAATCTTCAAGCTCAAATGCGAGGCGACCGTGTCGGCGAGCTTGGCCGGGTCGTCGATCTGGTTGATCGAAACCAGCACCTCGGGCGGGATCTTCTTGTTGAGCTTGATGTACTGCTCGAACTGCGCCACCACGGTGCGCGCCAGCGCCGACATCTCCTGCGATTCGCCCGTCTTCTCGGCAATCGGATCGGCATAGGCCTGAAAGAACGCCTCGTTTTCGGCGAACCGGGTGATCTGGGCGCGCCGTGCGCCCTCGACCAGCACCTTGACCGTGCCGTCCGGCAGCTTCAGCAGCTGGAGCACGGTGCCGACCGTGCCCACGGTATAGATGTCGGCGGTGCCGGGATCGTCCTGGGCGGCGTTCTTCTGGCTGACCAGCAGGATCTGCTTGTCATCCTTCATCACATCCTCGAGGGCGCGCACCGATTTTTCGCGTCCGACAAACAGCGGCACGATCATGTGCGGAAAGACGACGATGTCGCGAAGGGGCAGGACCGGGTAGAGCGCACCGCGCACGAGTTCTAACATGAGCCCTCTTTTTCATAATGCCATCCCGGAGCGAGCCGGGCGGCCGGAAACAGGCATGCCGTCTTTAGGTTGGCCCGGCTTTGCCGGCAGTCAAGACGAGCGGCCTTGCCGCAGCTCGCGCCGCGCCGGGGTCAACCGCGCCGCGGTCGCCCGCGCCGCGATCAGTCTCCGGTGCCGACATCGCCGCGCCGGTCGGAATAGATGTGCAGCGGCTTGGTCCGCCCCTCGACGACCTCGCGATTGATCACGATCTCGCTGACCCCGACCAGGCTCGGCAGCTCGAACATCGATTCGAGCAGGATCGACTCCATGATCGAGCGCAGGCCGCGGGCCCCGGTTTTGCGCAGGATGGCCTTTTTGGCGATCCCCTTCAGCGCCTCCTCGTTGAGCTCGAGCCGGACATCCTCCATCTCGAACAGCCGCTGATATTGCTTGACCAGCGCGTTCTTCGGCTTGGTCAGGATATCGACCAGCGCCGCCTCGTCGAGATCGTCGAGGGTGGCGACCACCGGCAGGCGGCCGACGAATTCGGGGATCAGGCCGAACTTCAACAGATCCTCGGGCTCGAGATCTCTGAGGATCTCGCCGGTCTTGCGCTCGTCCGGCCCGCGCACTTCGGCGCCGAACCCGATCGAGGTGCCCTGGCGGCGCTGCGCGATGATCTTTTCGAGCCCGGAAAACGCGCCGCCGCAGACAAACAGGATGTTGGTGGTGTCGACCTGCAGAAATTCCTGCTGCGGGTGCTTGCGCCCGCCCTGCGGCGGCACCGAGGCGATGGTGCCCTCCATGATCTTCAGCAGCGCCTGCTGCACCCCCTCGCCGGAAACGTCGCGGGTGATCGAGGGGTTGTCGGATTTGCGCGAGATCTTGTCGACCTCGTCGATATAGACGATGCCGCGCTGCGCCCGCTCGACATTGTAGTCGGCAGACTGCAAGAGCTTCAGGATGATGTTCTCGACATCCTCGCCGACATAGCCGGCCTCGGTGAGCGTGGTGGCGTCGGCCATTGTGAACGGCACGTCGATGATCCGCGCCAACGTCTGGGCCAGCAGCGTCTTGCCCGAGCCGGTCGGCCCGACCAGGAGGATGTTCGATTTCGCCAGTTCGACATCGTTGGATTTGGCGCCGTGCGCCAGGCGCTTGTAGTGGTTGTGCACGGCGACCGACAGAACGCGCTTGGCGTGATCCTGGCCAATCACGTAGTCGTCGAGGACCTTGCAGATGTCGCGCGGCCCGGGCACCCCGTCGCGCGACTTGACCAGGGTCGTCTTGTGCTCCTCGCGGATGATGTCCATGCACAATTCGACGCATTCGTCGCAGATGAACACGGTCGGCCCGGCGATCAGTTTTCTGACCTCGTGCTGGCTCTTGCCGCAAAACGAGCAGTAGAGGGTATTTTTCGAGTCGCTGCCGCTGGATTTGGTCATCGCCACTCCGTCATCCGCCGAGACGCGCGCCCGCCTCTCCAGCCCCTTCCTCTCCGGTTCGGCCCACCGGGCCTGCGCGCCGTCGGCCATCTGCGGCCGGCGTACCAGGCGCCGCCGCACCGCCCCGCCGCTCGATCGAGTATATGTGCTCGCAGCCGATCAACAACTACTTAATCATGATCGTTCAGCGCCGCCGCTACCCCGGCGCCGGCGCGGCGGCGGACCCAGCCCTATTTGAAGCCCTTTTCCGCTTCGTCGCGGTTGGGCCGGCTTTCGACCACCTCGTCGATCAGGCCGAACTCCTTGGCCTCGAACGGCGACAGGAACTTGTCGCGCTCGAGCGCAGATTGGATTGCTTCGAGCGGCTGGCCGGTATGTTTGACGTAGATCTCGTTCAGCCTGGCCCGCAGCGCCAGGATCTCGCGCGCCTGGATCTCGATGTCGGTGGCCTGCCCTTGGGCGCCGCCAGAGGGCTGGTGGATCATGATTCGCGAGTTCGGCAGCGAGTAGCGTTTGCCGGCGGCCCCGGCGGCGAGCAGCAACGAGCCTGCGGAGGCGGCCTGGCCGATGCACACCGTCGCCACCGGCGAGCGGATATATTGCATCGTATCGTAGATGGCGAGGCTCGAGGTCACCACCCCGCCCGGCGAGTTGATGTAGAAATTGATGTCCTTGTTCGGGTTGTCCGCTTCGAGGAACAACAGCTGGGCGCAGATCAGGCTGGCGACGGAATCGTGGATCGGCCCGACGAGAAAGATGATCCGCTCCCGCAACAGACGCGAGTAGATGTCGTAGGCGCGCTCGCCGCGATTGGTCTGCTCGACGACCATCGGAACCAGATTGTTCATGTGCTGTTCGAAATAGTCCGACATTGGCGGTCTCCTCGGGGCAACGCCGCACCGGCGGCGCACGGGTAGGGTAGGATCGGGTCAGCCCGACGGCTCGTTGGGCGCGCTTGCCGGCGGGCCGGAGGCAGCGGCATTGTCGCCGTCGGGATCGGGCATGGCCAGCAGCTCCTGGGGGCTCACCCGGCGCTCTTCGACCTTGGCCAGCTCGACGATGAAATCGACCACCTTGTCCTCGAAAATCGGCGCCCGCAGATTGGCCACCGCCTCGGGGTTCTGGCGGTAGAAATCGAGAGCCTGGCGCTCGTAGCCGGGATGGCGTCGGACCTCGCGGGTGATCGCCTGATTGATCTCGTCCTGGGTGACGGTGATGTTGTTGGCGCGGCCGACTTCGGCAAGGAGCAGACCGAGCCGCACCCGGCGCTCGGCGATCCTGCGGTATTCGGCCTTGAGGCTCTGCTCGGCCACTCCCCCCTCGCCGGCGCCTGTCCCGACCTCCTCGTCACCGCCCGGCTCGACAGCAGGCGTCGCCGCATCATCGGCAGCCGGATCCGGCAAGGCCGCCTCGGCCGCCGGCTGGGCGCCTTCGCCCGGCGCCGCAAGAGTATCGCCGCTCGGGGCATCGCCGCTCGGGGCATCGCCGGCCGAGGCGTCGCTGCCGGGCTCGTCGCCCTCGCGCTGCGCCGCGCTCTCGCTCTGGTGCTGCGCCCAGATATTGTTGAACTCGAGCTCGACCATGCCCGGCGGGACGCCGAAATCGTAACGCTCGGCGAGCTTGTCGAGCAAGGTCCGCTTCAGGCGCAAACGGGCGGCGAGCGCGTAGTCGCGCTCCATCTGCTGCTGGACCTCCTGGCGCAGCTCGGCCAGGGTTTCGAGCCCGACCGCCTTGCCGAGCTCGTCGTCGATGGCAAGCGGCGCGCGCTCGCGCACCTCCTTCACATCGACCGCGAATTCCGCCTCCTTGCCGGCCAGATCGGCGGCCGCATAATCCTCGGGGAAGGTCGAGCGCACGGTGCGGTGCTCGCCCGCCGCGGCGCCGATCAGCTGCTCTTCGAAGCCGGGGATGAAGCCGCCGCTGCCGAGTGTTATCTGGCGGTCTTTGCCGGCGGCGCCCGGGATTTCCTGGCCGCCGACCCGCCCCTCGACATCGACGACGAGGATGTCGCCCGTTTGCGCCGGGCGCTCGACCGGCGTCGATTTGCGCTGCTGTTCGGCGATCCGCTCGATTGCCGCCTCGACGCTCTCCGGCGGCACCTCGACCACCAGCCGCTCGATGCCGAGATCGGCGAAATTCGGATCGGGGATCTCGGGCAGGATTTCGACCAGCATCTTGTATTCTAGGTCGGCGCCTTCGCCGAACGAGACGAGGTCGACCTTGGGCGGCAGGGCCGGGCGCAGATTGTGCTCGCTGATCGTGTCGGCCGAGCTGCCTTGCACCGTGCTTTCCAGGACCTCGCGCAGAACCGTGGCGCCATAGCGCCGGCGCAGAATCTGCATCGGCACCTTGCCGGGGCGGAAGCCCGGCAGGCGGATGGTGCGGCCGAGCTCGTCGAGGCGAGTTGCGACCTTGTCCTCGAGCTCGCCGGCCGGGACGACGACGCGGAACTCGCGGGTCAGCCCCTCGGCGCTGGTTTCGGTCACCCGCATCGAATGCCGCCCGCATTGCCGCCGCCGCCGTCGGACGCGGCGCGGCCTTCCCTTCCGGTACCCGCCTCGCGATCCGGCCACCGCCGGATCCGTTGGATCGACCCCAAGCGTTTCATCGGCACCCGCCTCTCGACAATGATTCTTGGCACGCCCATGGATCTTGGCACGCCCTGGTGCGGGCGGGGGGATTTGAACCCCCACGATTTGCATCGCTGGAACCTAAATCCAGTGCGTCTGCCAGTTCCGCCACGCCCGCCGCGGCAATCGGCCGGAGCGGCCAGGTCGGCCCAGCCGAAGCGGGGTTCTTACCACAGACATGTTCGGGCACCTAGACGGGCTGCGCCCGCGCGGGACGGCGGCTCCTGACGTGGTTCGGCAAGGGGCTGCGATCAAGATCGGCCGCATCTCTGCGCCGCAGCCCTGCTGCTCGTCACCCTCGGGCACCGGGCGAGCCTCAGCCGGTCCGCGCCAAGGCGCGCAGCGAGCCCGAGGCGGCGACCCGGCCTTCGCCGCGATAAGCCTCGTGGTTGGCTTCGATATCGGCGAGGCGATAGAGATAGTTGACCATGATCCCGGCCGATTGCTGGAGGCCCTTGGCCGACACGTCGGCCTGCCAATTCAGCTGCTCGACGCGCGCGCCGTTGCTCAGGTGAAAATGCGCAACCGGGTCGAGCGCCCGCCCCGACGGCGCCCGCTCACGCAGCAGATAGCGCGCGCACAGGCGCAACAGCGGCTCGCGCAGCGCGGCGGCGAGTTGTGGCTCGGCATGGCGGTCGGTGCGGTCGAGCAGCGCCCCTAGATCGCGTTCGCCGATGCCGTCGCCGAGCGCTTCGAGTGCTGTGCGCTCAGCCGGCAGCAGCAGGCCCTCGGGCGCCGCCTCGCCCTGGCGATCGAGCCAGGCGCGAAACCCCGGCACCGGCGACAAGGTCGCGAACACCTTGAGCCGCGGCAGGTCCCTGGCCAAGGCGTCGACCACGCGCTTGATCAGAAAGTCGCCAAAGCTGATCCCGGCGAGACCGTGCTGGCAATTCGAAATCGAGTAGAAGATCGCGGTGTCGGCGGCCTGCGGATCGCCGACCGGTGCGGCTTCGTCGAGCAGCGCGTCGATGTCGCTTGCCATGCCCGCGACCAGCGCCACTTCGACAAAGATCAAGGGCTCGTCCGGCATGCGCGGGTGGAAAAAGGCAAAACAGCGGCGGTCGGCTTCGAGCCGGTTCTTCAGATCGGTCCAGCTGCGGATCTCGTGCACCGCCTCGTAGGCCATCAGCTTTTCGAGAAGGGCGGCCGGCGACTCCCAGCCGATCCGCTTCAGCTCGAGAAAGCCGATGTCGAACCAGTTGGCGAGCAGCCGCTTCAGATCCTCTTCGAGACCGCGCAGCAATGGGTCGCCGCGGCCGAGGTCGAGCAGCTCGGCGCGACGGTCGACCAGGAACTTGACGCCTTCGGGGAGCGCATTGAACTGGCGCAGCAAGGTGATCCGCTGCGGCTCCAGCGCATTGCGCAGCTCGCGCTCGGCGGCGGCGCGCGGGATCGGCCCGGCGGCATTGGCCAAGGCCGCGCAGCAGCGGTCGATCTCGCCGCGGTCGACGTCGAACTCGCCGGCGAGCAGCCGCAAAAAGCGCTCGCGCCCATGGGCATCGAGCAACAGATAGGTGCGGCCGAGGTCGGCTGCCCGCGCCCGCGCCGTGACCTCGCCGCCGCGCGCGTCGAGACAGCTCAGCATCTGCTCGCGCAGCCGGCCGATATCATCGCCGGAAAGCTCGGGCCGCGGGGTCCGGGTCAACACGCCGCGCGCCGACAGCGCGATGTCGCGCCAGGCGCCGCGCAGATTGCTCAGGGTCCGGTCGAAGACACCCTCGAAAAACCCGGCAGGAGGGCGATCGTTCATGGCAGCCATCGCGGCAGTGGCGGAACCCGACAGAGACGCGAGCGCGGCATCGCCGTCAACCTCCAAGCGCAGCTTCCCCGCGTCTCAGCACCAATTTGCGCAGTGCCGGCGCCAGCCCCTCGACCAGATCCTCGGCCACCAGCCCGGCGCCGATGCGCCCGGCGGCGTCGCCGTGCAGCCACACCGCCGCCGCTGCCGCGGCAAACGGCTCCATGCCCTGCGCCAACAGCCCCAGCACCATGCCGGCGAGAACGTCGCCGCTGCCCGCCGTCGCCAAATCGGGCGGCGCGTTCTCGTTGATCGCGACCCGGCCGTCGGGTGCGGCAACCACCGTGTCGGCGCCCTTCAGCACGATAACCGCACCGCTCTGCCGCGCGGCGCGGCGCGCCCGTTCGGGCTTGCTGCCGCCGGTATCGAACAGGCGGGCGAACTCGCCCTCGTGCGGGGTCATCACCACCGGCGCGCGGACCGCCGCGAACAGGGTCTGCGGATCGCCAGCGAACGAGGTCAGCGCATCGGCGTCGAGCACCGCCCGCTTGCCGGCTTCGAGGATCGCCAAGGTCTTGTCGCGGGTTTCGCCGCCGACCCCGGCGCCCGGGCCGATCAGCGCGGCATTGCGCCGCCGGTCCGCGAGCAAGGCGCGAAAGTCGTCGAGACCGGCGATCGGATCGACGATGACCCCGGTCAGCGCCGTCGCATAGATCGGGAACGCCGCTCGCGGCGCGGCGAGGGTGACGAGCCCGGCGCCGAGCCGGGCGGCGCTGCGGGCGGCGAGCCGGGCCGCCCCGGTCATCGCCGCGCCGCCGGCCACGAGCGCGTGCCCGCGGGTATATTTATGGCTGTCGAGGCCCGGCCTGGCCAGGTCGGCGAGCCACCAGGCGGGGTCGTTCTCGGCCATATCGGGGGCAACCGCGTCGAGCACGCCATCCGGGATGCCGATCTGCGCCAGCACCGTCCGGCCGCACAAGATCCGCCCCGGCAGCAGCAGGTGACCCGGCTTTTTGCGAAAGAACGTGACCGTCAGCGCAGCCATCGGCGCCGCCCCGCGCACGGCCCCCGTGGCGCCATCGACCCCGCTCGGCACATCGACGGCGACCACCGGCAACCGGCGCCGGCCGAGCGCCTCGACGACGGCGAGCGCCCCCCCCTCGATCGGCCGCGCCAGCCCAGCGCCGAAGATCGCGTCGACCGCGAGACCGGCATCGTCGAGCGCCGCCAGCGTCAGCGGTTCGGCCGGACCCGGCCAGCGCCCGGCCGCGGCAGCCGCATCGCCGTACAACCCAGCGCGCTCGCCGAGCAGCGCCAGCCGCACGGGCCAGCCGCGCTCGGCCAGGATGCGCGCGGCGACAAAGCCGTCGCCGCCATTGTTGCCGGGGCCACACAGCACGACGACCGGCCGCGGCGGCCAGCGCCGCGAGACCGCGTCGGCGACAGCCAGTCCCGCCCGTTCCATCAAGGTGATGCCGGGGACGCCACCGGCAATCGTCAGCCGGTCGGCTGCGGCCATCTGCGGCGGCGTCAACAGCGCCTTTTTGCCCCAGACCTCGGATGAAATCGGCATCGCCCAGATGTGGGATGCGGGCCGCGCGCCGGGAAGGCCGGCGCGGCGACCTGGCCGTCACGTTCTGCCTTCGCGCGGCCTTGACGCCTTGGGCGCGAACCGTTAACTCCACCCCGGCGGCGGGTGTAGCTCAGTTGGTTAGAGCGCCAGATTGTGGATCTGGATGTCGCCGGTTCAAATCCGGTCACTCGCCCCAGCTTTTTTTGACCGATCCGGATTTTGGAAATCACCTTCGCGGCATGACGCCCGGCGGGAACCGCTCAGACTTGGACGACGACAGGAAGGCGCCATGAAGAGAGCTCAAATACGCAAGCCGCGGACCCGCGAGCGCTCCGCCCGGCACAAGGCCAAGCTCAAAGCCAAACGGCGGCGCCAGCGCGCCCGGGCGCAGGGTTAGGCCAACCCCTGAAGGGACAGCGGCCGACCCACCGTGCTCTGCCCGGCGATCCGCATCAGCAATGGGCGGCGCGACAGGCGGGGCACAGCCCGCGCGCCTCGATGACGTGGCGGCCTATGGCAAAGCCGCGACCCTCGCCGAGCCGGCGCAGGCTCTCCACGATTTCGACGTCGCGGATCTCCTCCGCAGCACCGCAATCGTCGCAGATCATGAACTGGCTTTCGTGTGGGTGGTCGACGTCGGCGCAGGCGACATAGGCGCTCACACTCTCGATCTTGTGGATCAGCTTGCCGGCGAGCAGGAAGTCGAGCGCGCGATATACGGTGGGCGGGCCGAGCCGGCCGCGCTCGCGCTGCAGCTCGGCCAGCAGCGCATAGGCCCCGATCGGCTGCCGAGAGGTCAGGATCAGCTCCAGCACTCGCCGGCGAACCGGCGTCAAGCGCAGGCTGCGGCCGGCGCAGATCCGCTGCGCCCGCGCCAGCGCGCGCTCGATGTCCCGGGAACCCATCGCAGGCCTCTCCGCGCGCCGCTCCGCGCCTCACCAATCGCGGCCACCTTACGGCAGCTCGGCAGCGCTCGGCAACACGCGGCATAGAATAGACAAGCTTTAGGCCGGGCTCTATTTTCGCCGACGGGCGCGGCTGTTCGCGCCGGGGGAGACGGGTCGGAATGCGGCCGCGTCGGCTGGCGTTCGGGATCATTGCCGCATGGCTCGGCGTCATCGCGCTGGGTCTCAACGCGCTCGTCCCTATCCACCTCGCCTTCGATCTCGACCACAAGTTCGAGGCCGCGGCACAGCGCCAAAACGCGCCGGCGGCCAGGCACGACCTCACCTGGCGGCTGCTGGCGCTGCTGACCGGGCATCTCGACCAAGGTCAGTCATCCGGCGACAACGCCGACGGCCACGCCAAGGGGGCCGACGGCCACGGCAAGCCCCACCACCCGGATTGCGCGGTGTGCAGCTCGCTCGGCACCCTCGCCGGCTTTGCCCCGGCCACCGCCGTCCCGCTGGCGGCGCCGACGCGCATCGAGGCTCCGATTCTGCGGGCGGCGACCAACCGCGCGCCGCGCGCCGTGACCGCGGTCGCCTACCGCTCCCGTGCTCCTCCGATCGCCAGGGCTCAGTTGACGACATAGCCCAACCTGCCGGAACCGCATCGTGGCGATCCGGCATTGTGCGATTCTTTCGGAGCACGATCATGCACCGCGTAATTTGCCGCGGCATTGCCGCCGCGGCGGTGGCGGCGTTCCTGCCAGGCGCCGAGGCGATGGCGCACGGCTTTGCCGGCGACCGCTTTTTCCCGGCCACGATCCTGACCGACGACCCGTTTGTCGCCGACGAAGCCTCGTTGCCGACCATTTCCCTCAACCCGACCCAGAGCGACGGCTCGCGCGAGCTCGACGTCGGCAGCGATCTGTCGATGCTGATCACCCCCAGCTGGGACTTCACCCTGTCCGATCAGTGGGCGCACCTGAGAGCGCCCGGCATGCCGGCGACGACCGGGTTTGGGGCGCTGACCACCGGAACCCAATACCAGCTGTTCATCAACCCCGAGCACGAGGCCATGGCTCTGGCCGCGCTCGATGTGACTTGGGGAAATACCGGAAATGTACAAAACCTGGGCGCTCCCGCCTTCACCACCCTGTCGCCGACCTTCGATTTCGGCAAAGGCTTTGGCGACCTGCCGAATTCGCTGCCCTGGCTGCGCCCGTTCGCGCTGACCGGCAATATCGCTCTCGACGTTCCAACCCAGACCGAAACCATGGGGGTGAAGAACCCGGACGACGTCTTTTACGGCTTCGCGATCGAATACAGCATCCCGTATTTGCAGGAAGAAGTTCGCGACGTGGGGCTGGGGCCGCCCTTCAACCGCATGATCCCGCTTGTGGAATTCGCGCTGACGTCGCCGTTCAACCGCGGCTATAGCGGGACGACGACCGGCACGGTGCAACCCGGGGTGATCTGGGCCGGGCAATATTTCCAAGTCGGCGCCGAGGCGATCATCCCGACCAACAGCCTGTCGGGCCACGGGATCGGCGGGGTGATCCAGCTGCATTTCTATCTCGATGATCTGTTCCCGAACAGCATCGGCCGGCCGATTTCGCAATGGTGACCCATCGGACGATCGGGGCAGCGGCGGTCTTCGCCGGCGTTGTTCTTGGAGCGCCCGCGGCGCAGGCGCATGCCTTTCTCGACCATGCGAGCCCGGCGGTCGGCAGTTCGGTGCCGGCCGCCCCGGCCGCGTTGACGATGTGGTTCACGCAGCAGCTCGAGCCGGCGTTCACCACGGCAACGGTGACCGACCAAGCCGGCAATCTCGTCGATACGGGCCCAGCTCAAGTCGATCCGAAAGACCCGACCGAGTTGCATGTGTCGCTAAAGAAGCTGCCGCCCGGCACCTATACCGTCGCGTGGCACGCCCTCTCCGTCGACACCCATACGACCACCGGGCACTTCACCTTCACCGTGGGTGGCGGATGAAATGCCCACACAGCAATAGCGGCGATCCTGAAACAGCGGGGGCGCAATGGATGATTATCTGATTGCGGCGCGCGTGGTTCATTACGCCTCGACGATATCGCTCGCCGGGCTGTTCGCCTTCCTCTGCCTCGTCGCCGCCCCGGACGGCTCGGGGCGGCTGCGCCGGCGGCTCTCCGTGCTCGGCTGGGCGAGCCTGGTGCTGGCGCTGGTCTCGGGCTTGGGCTGGCTCCTGGTGCTGGCGGCAAAGCTGAGCGGCCAGCCGCTCGACGCCGTATTGCCGCAAGGCGTCGTCACGCTCGTCTTGACTCGGACCCGCTTCGGAGAGGTCTGGCTCGCGCGCTTTGTGCTGGCGACGCTGCTGGCGCTCTGCCTGTTCGCCCGGCAGCGCTGGCGCGCGCGGGTTTTGGAGTGGGCCGGTTTGGCGCTCGCCGGCGGCATACTCGGCAGCCTCGCCTGGGCGGGTCACGGCGGGGCGACGCCGGGCCGGCCGGGCGAGCTGCACCTGGGCGCCGACATCCTCCATCTGCTGGCCGCCGGCGCCTGGCTCGGCTCCCTGATCCCGCTGGCGCTGCTGCTGGCCGAAGCGCGGCGGATCGGCGACCCTGATTGGGCGGCGCTGGCGCGGCGCGCGGTCCGGCGCTTTTCGGTGTTGGCCGCGGCGAGCGTCGCCATCCTGTTCGCTGCCGGCCTCGTCAACACCTGGTTTCTCGCCGGCACGGTCCCGGCCCTGATCGGCACCCTTTACGGCCGATTGCTGCTCGCCAAGGTCGCGATCTTCGCGACGATGGTTACGTTCGGCGCGGTCAACCTGTTGCGGATGGGGCCGCGGCTGGCCCCGGCGGCCGCCGGGCGGCCGGCCTTGTGGGCGGCGGCGATCGGTCATCTGCGGCGCAACGCGCTGATCGAGGCGGCGCTCGGCCTGATTGTCCTCGCCATCGTCGGCCTGCTCGGCATCCTGCCGCCGGGGCTGCACACCGAACCCGGCTGGCCATTGCCGTTCCGCCTCGAGCTCGGCGCGCTCGCCGCCCCGTTCGAGACGGTGCTGGCGATCGTGGCGGCTCTCGCCTTGGCCTGCGCGGTCGCCGGCGTCGCCCTCGCCGCGGCCGGCCATTACCGAGCGATGATGATGGCCGGCGCCGGTCTTGTCCTGTTCCTCGGTGTCGGCGCGATCATCGTGCGGCCGGCGGT
>DASYNW010000159.1:0-5957 GCA_036008325.1 Allostellaceae bacterium | reverse complement strand
ACCGCCCGCCGCGGCGTCCGCGCCTAGCGTTCAAACCCCACCGTCGCCAAGCTCAGCTGCTTCATCCCCCAATCCTTGCGTGCCTTCTCCCCAATACACACCATACCATCACCGCCGGCCGATGGCTTTTGCAGAGTGTCCCTAGATGCAGTGGGTGCACTTATCAGGCCAGACGGGCCTTGCCGGCGTGCGGGTGTTGACCGATCCGGGCCCGACCCCGATCCTGGTCATCGGCACGTCTTTCGCCGGGCGCTCCGGCGGCCGTGTCGAGCCGGATGGCGGGCCTTCGCCGCGCAGTCCGGGAGTGCTGGGAGAGTGCAGATGGGCGAGCTGGTGTTCGACGGGTTGAAGGTGATCGACTGCGCCAGCTTTATCGCCGGCCCGGCGGCGGCGACGGTCATGTCGGATTTCGGCGCCGAGGTGATCAAGATCGAGCCGCCGGGGGCGGGCGACCCCTATCGCCGGCGGGCACAGCCGCCGATCGGGCCGGGGCTCGCGGGCAACCCCGGCTTTGTCCTCGACGGCCGCAACAAGAAGAGCCTGGCGCTCGATCTGCGCCAACCGGCCGGTCGCGAGGTGCTGTATCGCCTCGTCGCCGCGGCCGATGTGTTCATCACCAACTATCCGCCGCCGGTGCGCCGCCGCCTCGGCATCACCTATGAGGAGCTCTCGCCGCTCAACAAGCAACTGATCTATGCCTCATTCACCGGCTATGGCGAGACCGGCCCCGAGGCCGACAAGCCTGGGTTCGACGCCACCGCCTGGTGGGCGCGCTCGGGGCTGATGCACCTCGTTCGCGCCGGCGAGGAGGCCGCACCGGCGCGCTCCTTGCCGGGGATGGGCGACCACCCCTCGGCGATGGGCACCTATGGCGCGATCGTCACCGCCCTCTATCAGCGCGAGCGCACCGGGCGGGGCGCCTATGTCGGCTCGTCGCTATTGGCGAACGGGCTGTGGGCCAATGGCTGCTCGGTGCAGGCGGCGCTGTGCGGCGAGAAGGTGGTGCCGCAGCCGCCGCGCGAACGCGGGATCAATGCGCTCAGAATCCACTATCGGTGTCGCGACAATCGCTGGCTGCTGTTGTCGATCGCCGCCGACGAGTGGCGTTGGGACAAGCTCAAGGCGTGCCTGGGTGCGCAAGCGCTCGACGATCCGCGTTTCGCCACGGCCGCGTTGCGCGAGGCTGATGCCCACGCGCTGATCCCGATCCTCGACGAAATCTTCGCCACCCGCGATCAGGCCGAATGGCGCCGCATCCTCGACGAAGCCGGGCTGATCTTCGGCATCGTCGCCGATCTGGACGAGCTGCACGAGGACGCGCAGATCCTCGCGAGCGAAGCGCTGGTGCCGTTCAGCGACGGCAGCTCCTTGACCGTCAACAGCCCGTTATGGATCGCCGGCCAGCAAAAGGTGCCGCCGCGCCCCGCCCCCCGGGTCGGCCAGCACAACGAGGAGGTGCTGCGCGACTACGGCTATCGCGAAGCCGAAATCCGCGCCCTGCGCGAAGCGGGGGTGATCGGCTGAGATACAGAAACGCACACCGGCACCGAGAGGCGAAGCGCTTCCCGATGCCGGCGATTGCGGGAGGGAAAAACCCGCCGCGGCTTTACGATTGGCCGCGAGCGAAGTTGAACAGATCCATCAGATTGCCGATCGCCGGCGAATTGACCGGCACATAGGGGGCGCTGCGCCGGGTCTTCGGGTTTGGCAGGTTGTCGCGGCCGCGCCGGGTCACGGTGGGCAGCCGCCAGTTGGCCTCGATGAATTTCAGGATCGAGACGTGGTCGGAATAGACGTGCGAGATATTCCCGCCGGTGCTGTAGGGCGAGACTACGATCATCGGAATGCGGGTTCCGTCGCCAAAGAAGTCGAGCGCTTGGACATATCCCGAATCGTAGTAGCCGCCGCCTTCATCGGTGGTGATGAAGATCGCGGTGCTGGCCCACAATGACGGGTTGGCCTTGACCCCGTCGACGATCTTTTTGACGAAGCCCTCGAACAGGTCGAGCTTCGAGGATGCCGGGTGGCCATCGACATAGCCGCTCGGCTTGACAAAGGACACCGCCGGCAAATTGCCGTTCTGAATGTCGGCGTAGAGGTCGATCGTATCCTTCAGATGCGCAGTGCGCACCGCGGCATTGGTCATGATCGAGGTCGAGTACTGCAGGAAATTGCAGATGTTGCAGTACAGATCCTCTGGGTTTTTCAAGTACGGATCTTGCAGGTAGCGGTCGAACTGGTCGCCGAAATAAGCAAACGAAACATTGGCTTTCAGCAGCACGTTGCCGATGTTCTTGACCCGCGACGGCGGGACCGTGAAGACGGTGTTGCTCGGGTTGCCGATCAGGGCATAGGCGTTGGTGCCGTCGCCGAAGTAGCCCGGATTATAGTTGTTGAGCAGATAGTAGCGATCGGGCTGGCAGTTCGGATTGACCGGGCGCGGCAATGATTGCAGGTAGTCGACGACCGAGCGGATTCCGGGCTGCGAAATGTCGGCGCACTCGCTGTAGCTGCCGCCGCCGTAAGAGGGCGAGCCGTAGGAGCCCCCGCCATAGCCGTCCTCGGTGTACCAGTTGTTGGTGCCGGGCAATGGGTTGGGGTTTTCGACCTCGTCGACGGTGCCCTGGTTCGGGGTGCCGGCAGCGATGACCTGGTTCTGCGGCGGCACCGCCGGGTTGCCGTTGGGATCGCTGAACCAGATGGCCGTGCCGGTGCCCAGCATGATGTGATTGGCGCCGGTCCCGCCGCTGACCGCCTGGTGGTAGTTGTCGCTCATCGAATACTGGTCGGCGAGAGACTTCAGATAGGGCGCGTCGCCCTGCTGCATATTGTAAAAGCCCATCGAGGTGGCGCCTTCGACGTAGGTGAAGTTCGCCGGCGGCGGCAGACCGTTGCTGCCAGTGCCGACGGTGGCCTCGACCCACGGGAAGAGATCGGCGCGGCAGCCCTGCCCGGCGTTGCAGTCGAGCTGCTGCCACATCTGGTAGAAGCGATGGACCGGGCTTGCCGCATAGGCGTCGTAGGGCACCCCCGGGGTCAGCTGGAATGGGCCGGGCGGCAGGTTGGTGACCGGTTGGCCATCATAGGAGATGCGGGTGTCGGGGACGCCCGATGCGAGGCCGGTGCCGCCGGTCGTCAGGAACTGATAATAATCCGGAGCGAGCCCATTTTCCGCCGCCATTGCGTCGCTGATCGAGGAGAACGGCGCGGTGGTCGGGCCGCCGGCCAATGGCGTCGGCAACGCCGCGAAGGGTCTCTTGCCGCCCGGGTCGATCGAGTAGGTGTGCCGGTCCTGGGCCGAATACTGCAGAGCCGCCTGGTAATAGTTCCAGCCGGGGGTGCCGTCCTTGTTGACGATGCCCCGCGACAGCAGGTTCCAGACGGTCTCGCCCTTGTTCTTGGGCTGGTAGGTGGCGAAGATGTGATCGAAGGTGCGGTTCTCGCCGATGATGACGATGACGTGCTTGATCGGCGTCGTGGTCTTGCCGTCGTTGTCGGCGCTTTGTGCGGCTGCGGCGGCGAGCGGCGCCAACGAATTGATCGCCATCGCATAGAGCGCCACCGTGCACAGCAGCCTGTACCGGCGCGCCGAACCGCCGCGCTGCATTACCCCGCTTGGCATGGCTGATCCCTCTCGGTGAAATTGTTAACGCGCCGGGACCGTAGGGGTCGAAATTTGCCGGAGGGTGACAGTTGGGTGACGTTCCAGTGACGCAGCCGACGCCCGCGTCAGGCCGGGCTCGTCAAAGGTGAGGTTTTCCCTCGCGGGCCCTTTGCTGGCGAGGCCGAGGGTGCGCGACGCACGCCGGCCGTGGCATGATCGGCTGGCGACCTCATCGGAGCTGAAAGAGGAGGAGCGGCGATGGCGGTGTTGCAGGACAAAATCGTGCTGGTGACCGGTGCGGGGGCCGGGATCGGGCGGGCTACGGCGCTGGCGATGGCGGAGGCCGGGGCGACGGTCGCGGCGGCCGACATCGATCTGGCAGCGGCCGAGCGCACGGCGGCCGAGGCGGCGACCAACGCGCGGCGGGCAATCGCGATCGAGGCCGATTGCGGCGATGTCGCCAGCATCGACCGGATGGTGGCGCGCACCATCGCCGAGTTCGGCCGGCTCGATGTCATCGTCAACAATGCCGGGGTTACCCGCTATGCCCCGATCATGGAGCTCGGCGAGGCCGATTGGGACCGTATCCACCGGGTCAACGCCAAGGGCGTCTTTTTCTGCCTGCAGCGCGCGGCCAAGGAGATGATCGCCCAGCATCAACGCGATGGCGCCGGCGGGCGGATCATCAATATCGCATCGATCTCCGGGCGCGGCTATCCCGGCGCCTCGAACGCCGCCTATGCCGCGAGCAAAGGTGCGGTCATCGCCTTGACCAAGACCGCTGCACAGCAGCTCGGGCCCCACGACATCAATGTCAATGCGATCTGCCCGGGGGTGACGCGCACCGAATTGGGCGCCCGCAACGCCGTGGCCCGCGCCGCCGAGCGCGGCATCACCATCGCCCAGTTGCAGGCCGAGCAGGACGCCCAGATCCCGATCCGGCGCGCCAATACCCCGGAGGACATCGCGGCGATGGCGGTGTTCCTCGCCTCGCCCGGCGCCCGCAACATCACCGGCCAGGCCTACAACGTCGACGGCGGGCTGGTGCCGAGCTGAACCGGCGTCGCTTGCGGCCGGCCAGCGCCGCACCCACGGCCCCGCGGCGGCCGAGCCTGCCGCAGCTGCTGAGCGAGCGGCTGCCGTTTTTCTATGGCTGGGTCGTGCTCGGCTGCCTGTGCTGCGCCGGATTTGCCCGCCAGGGTGGGGCAGTCGCCACCTTGTCGGTCTTTGTCGAGCCGTTGACCCGGCAGTTCGGCTGGTCGCGCACCGCCTTGTCGGGGGCGGTGTCGTTGGGCGGCGTGCTGGCCGCACTCGCAGCACCGCTGATCGGCCCGCTGCTCGACCGCCACGGCTCGCGCCTGGCCCTCAGCTTTGCCGTGCTGGTCACCGGCACCGCGATACTGCTGTTGTCGCTGACCAATTCGCTGCTGATGTTCTATCTGTTGTTCTGCACCGCGCGGCTGAACTGGGCCGGGCCGTTCGAGCTCGGCATCTATGGCGCGTTGAACAACTGGTTCGTCGCTCGCCGCGCGCTCGCCACTTCGATCGTGACGGTGGCGCAGATGGCGGGGCTGGTGGCGATGCCGCTGATCGCCGAGCTGGCGATGGGCGCCGGCGGCTGGCGCGGCGGGTGGCTGGCGATCGGAATTGCGGTGCTGGCGATCGGCTTTCTGCCGGTGGCGCTCCTGCTCGTGCGCCGGCCGGAGGATCTGGGGCTGAAGCCCGACCGCCGGAGATCCGGTCCGACGCCGCGCGATCCCGACGAGACGGCGGCGCTGCTGGAGCCGAGCTTTACCCGCCTCCAGGCGGTGCGCACCCCCGCATTCTGGCTGCTGCTGCTCTACACCGTGCTGGTCTACCCGGTGCAGGCCGGGGTCAGCCTGCACCAGGCGGCCAATCTGGTCGAGCGGGGTATCGCGCCAGCCATCGCCGCCGCGACCGTCAGCCTGTTCTCGCTGATGTCGGCGGTGGCGAGCGCCGCCTGCGCCCTGCTGCCCCGCGCCGTCCCGCTCAAATACCCGCTCGCGCTGACCGGCGCGTTGCTCGCGGTTGCCACTCTGCTGATGATCGGCATCTCGTCAGCGGTGACCGGGGCGGTCGCCGCGGCGCTGTTCGGCTTTGGCATCGGCGGCATGCTGACCCTGCTGCCGGTGGCCTGGGCCGACTATTTCGGCCGGGCGAATTACGGCGCGATCCGCGGCCTGGCACTTTCGGCGCAGGTGCTGGCCCAGGCTTCGGGGCCGCTGCTGTCGGGCGCGCTGCGCGACTGGACCGGCAATTATGTCCGCTCCTTGCAATGCTTTGCCGTCCTGTCCGGGCTCAGCATCGTGGCGGCGCTGGCCTCGCGCCGGCC
>DASYNW010000158.1:0-31163 GCA_036008325.1 Allostellaceae bacterium | reverse complement strand
CCTCGAGCGCGCCGATGCTATCGGCAAAAGGGGTGGTTGCAGCGCCGCCCGACGTCGCCATACGGAAGACCTGCGCCGGCGCCGGCACCTCATCGTCCATGCCGGGCACGCGATGCGCGCGCAGCACCATCCGCATCTCCTGCAGCATGTCGCGGTCG
Organism: Allostellaceae bacterium; assembly: GCA_036008325.1. GTDB lineage: Bacteria > Pseudomonadota > Alphaproteobacteria > ATCC43930 > CGMCC-115725 > AP-15. The sequence goes on along the minus strand of DASYNW010000158.1, from coordinate 31,005 downwards.
TCGTTGATGCCCGCCTCATCGATCCCGATCGCAGTGGTGATCCCGGCGGCCTCGAGCTTGTTGAGGGCGGCGACACCCGAACGCAGCCGAAAATTCGATGAGCAATTGTGACAGACACAGGTCCCGGTTTCCGCCAGCCGCTGGATGTCTCGCTCGTTGAGCCAAACGCCGTGGCCGAGCGTCATCCGCGGCCCGAGCAGGCCGAAGCGGTCGATGTACTCCACCGCGGTGCCGCCGCCCCGCCGACGGGCATATTCCTTCTGGTACGCGGTCTCCAGCAGGTGCATGTGCAAGGGGACATCGTATTTGCGCGAGCAATCGGCGAGCCGCATCAGCGCCTCGTCGGAGCACCAATGCAGGTTGGCCGGAGCGAGTTGAACCTTGACTCGGCGCGCATCGCGGTATCGACCGTAAAGCCCTTCGAACAGCGCGATGTTGTCATTGAGCGTTAATTGAAAACGCTCGAACCATCGCAGCATCGGACCGCGCAGTTCGGACGGCAGGCTGGCAATGAAGTCTTCGTCCCGCTGGTAGACCAGGCGGTTCTGGTCGCGCACCGCGTACGAGTAGGAAACACGCATCCCGACATCCCAGTAGGCGCGGATCGCCTCGTCGCAACCCCGCTCCACCTGATCGAGTTTTCCGGGGAGCCGACCATGCAGATGCTGAACCGTCGTGACACCCGACGCGATCATCTCGAACGCCGAATAGAGAGTATCGAGGTAGAGGTTGACGTTCCGCATGACCAAGCGGGTGACGAACCATAACTCGAGCGGCATGTCTGGTGAGCCGAGCTGCACCGGTGTCAACCCGATGTGATGGTGACCATTGACAAACCCCGGCAACATCACCTCCTTGCCGCTGCCGACAACCGCGACGTTCGGGTGCTTGCGGCTGAGTTCCTGGTAAGTGCCGATCTCGACAATTCTGCCATCTTCCTGCAGCACGGCGCCATCCGTGATCTCGTTCCAGCGGTGGCGATCGATCGCATGAGTCACCATGGCGCGACTGCGGATCACCGATGCCGACATGTCCAGCCTCCCGGTACGTAACTGTTAACTGGCGAGCCGCACGGGTAGAAGCCTCAGGGAAATTGCGCGAGCCAGTGGTTGGCGATATCGACCCGCCGCGCGATCCAGACATCGCCTCGGTTGGCCATATGCCGAAGGATCCTGTCGAGGGCGCCGATGCGGCCGGGCCGCCCGATCATCCGCAGGTGCAGCCCGATCGACATCATTTTCGGCGCGTGCGCCCCCTCGCGGTGCAGCCAGTCGAACGCGTCGATCACATAGGCGGCGAAATCGGCGGCGCCACTGAACCGGTTGGTGTGGAAGAACTGCATGTCGTTGGTGTCGAATGCGTACGGTAGTACCAAATGCCGTTTGTCTCCGACCTGCACGAAATATGGCAGATCGTCATTGTATGCGTCGCTGTCATAGAGGAAGCCGCCTTCCTCGACCAATAAGCGCCGCGTGTTGATAGAGCCTGGAGATCGTGTGTGCCAGCCGACCGGCCGGCTGCCGGTCACTTCCTTTATCGCCGCTACGGTGCGCGCGATACGGTCGCGTTCCTCGGCCTCATCCAGACCGGCATGCCCTTCCCATCGCCAGCCATGGGCCGAAACCTCGTGGCCGCGGCGCACTGCGTCCTGCGCCAGCAGCGGGAGCCGCTCGACGGCGCGGCCGCTCGAACTCACCGTCCCCGGTGCGCCGTGCTGACCGAGCACCTCCATGATCCGCCACCAGCCGGCACGCGAACCGTATTCGAAATGACTGTCGATTGCCGGATCGGGTCGGCCGGCGAGGCGCTGTTCGATTTCGTACACCGCCTCATTCTCGCAATCCCCGTCGTTAATCGAAAACTCCGCGCCTTCCTCGAAATTGACGACAATGGACACCGCCACCCGGGCTCCACCCGGCCAGCGCGGATCGGGCGGAGAGCCGGCATATCCGAGCAGATCGCGGGTTCTGGTCACTATTAGGGGAGATTGCGGCATTCAACATTCCTCGCCCGGTGCTCGATGGATTATCGCTCACCGGCGGCGGAAAACCACAGCCGCAAGGGCCGGACCGACAGAACAACCGCGGTATCGCTACCGGGCAACTATGCCGCTATTGTTACAAAGGTGCCGCACCCGCAAGGCCCAGGAACCTGGCCGATGACAAAAGAAATCCGCCTGAATGCTTTCGACATGAACTGCATCGGCCATATCCAACACGGCATGTGGGCTCATCCGCGCGATCGCTCGACCGAGTACAACACGATCCAATACTGGCAGGATTTGGCGCGCCTGGCGGAACGCGGCAAGTTCGACGGAATCTTCCTGGCCGATATCGTCGGCGTCTACGACGTCTACCGCGGCGGCCCGGCCCCGTCGATCGTCGACGCCGTGCAGATCCCGGTCAACGACCCCATGATGGTCGTACCTGTCATGGCAGCCGTCACCGAACACATCGGTTTCGGCGTCACCGCCAATCTGACCTACGAATCGCCCTATCTGTTCGCCCGCCGCATGTCGACGCTCGACCACCTGACCGGCGGCCGGGTCGGCTGGAACATCGTGACCGGCTATCTCGACAGCGCGGCGCGCGGCATGGGTTTGGCGGCCCAGCCCGACCACGATGGGCGGTACGACGCTGCCGACGAATACATGTCGGTCGTCTACCAACTGTGGGAGGCGAGCTGGGAAAACGGCGCCGTGCGGCGCGACAAGTCCAATCGTGTTTTCGCCGACCCCGACAAGATCCATCGCGTGCGGCACCACGGGCAACACTATCAGGTGGATGCAATTCACCTGGCCGAACCGTCGCCGCAGCGGACGCCGGTGCTGTATCAGGCCGGCTCTTCGACCCGCGGCCGCGAGTTCGCCGCGACGCACGCCGAGTGCGTCTTCGTCTTCGGGGCGGACAAGCGCATCACCCGCGACATCGTAGTCGACATCCGCGGCCGTGCGGCGGCGCATGGGCGCGATCCACGCGACATCCTGATTTTCTACAACCGCGCCGCCGTCGTCGGCCGCACGCGACGCGAGGCCGAGGAGAAGTACCGAGAATATCACGAACATGCCAGCATCGAGGGGGCGCTCGCGCATTTCTCGAGCTCTACCGGTCTCGACTTCTCGCGCTACGAACTGGACGAGCCAATCCGTTATGTGAAGAACGACGCCATCAACTCGGCGGTCGAGACCCTGACGACGCTAAGCGCCGAGCCATGGACGTTGCGACGTATAATCAGCGGGATGGGGCTGGGGAGCCGCAATCCGGCCGTCGTCGGCTCGGCCGAGGAGGTCGCCGACGATCTGACGTCCTGGGTCGAAGAAACCGATATCGATGGCTTCAACCTCAGCCGCATCGTGACCCCAGAGAGCCTCGAGGACTTCGTCGATCTGGTCGTGCCGATCTTGCAGGAGCGCGGCGTCTACAAGCGCAACTATCGGCCCGGCACCTTGCGCGAGAAGCTGTTCGCCGGCTCACGGCTGCTGCCGTCGAGCCACCCGGCCGCCGAGCACCGCCGGCCCGCCGCCTTCAGCCGCTGAACGGGAACACGCTTCCTTGCTTCACAGTCAATGAATATGGCGCATCTCCGCAACATCCGACGCCGCTTTCCGATAGCGGAACTGTGAGTCGGCATACACGGCAAGCGCGGCATCATCGAGTTCGACCTGGGCGCGGCTTCGTGATCGAAATGGTTGAAACGGTCGGTGCCCCGCGCCAGGATCGCCGACAGCCGGGTCGGCCCGATATGGGGCGCTCTAGGTCGCGATATAGTGATGCCGATGCCGATGCGCCAGTCGTCGCTCCGGTTCGAGCGGGAGCTGTGCGCGATCAGCGTGTGGTGCAGTGAGACATCGCCCGGCTCTGCGGGCAGCCCACGCGTGACTTGTGTGAACGGCCGGTTTCCACCAATCTTGCCGATTCTCGTGCCTGGCCGTCAAAAGGCGTTAAGGGCATAAGCGCCACGTCGGCGCGGCACCGCGAGGAACGGCTCCATTGCGCCGATTCCGGCCGCTCGCTGAGGTAGGGTCCCGCGGATAGGTTCGACACCACAGCGGACCTGCCGTCGCAGCAAGAAAGCTCTATTCGATCACCTCGTCGGCGGAAGCGAGCAACAAGGGCGGCAGTTGCAGGCCGAGTTGCCGTGCAGTTTTTTGGTTCACGACAAACTCAAAGATTGTGAACGCGGTCTGGTCTCGTTCAATGGCCTCGTTGGCGGGTGCGTTCAGGGTCGGCGCTCAGGCCTTCGCCGGCGACCAGTCGTAGATGCGGCTCAGCATGCCGCCCATCAGCTTGGCACGGTCGCCATCGGACAAGTGTGCGAGGCGGAACGCATCGAGCCCCTCTGCGTAGGTCAGCAATTTGACAGCGCGCGTCCAGTCGGTGCCCTACACGCAGCGGTCGAAGCCAAAGGCGTCGAAGATGCGGCCGAGCGGGTCCCAGATGTCCTTATAAGGGAAGGGTTGGTGCGACAGCGTGCAGGCCCCGCTGATTTTCACTGCGACGTTATCGTGGGCGGCCAGCGCCAGCAGCTTTGGCAGATCGGCGAATGGCTGCGCAGGAGGTGGCGGCTCGAACGGTTGCCACAGGCCGAGATGATCGATCACCAGCCTGGTGTTCGGGTTTCGCGCCGCTAGCTGACCGGCCTGGTCGAGGCGCCCGGTACACGCCAGGTTGACCGGCAGCGAATGCTGCGCCGCCGTGGCCAAGACGCGGTTGATGTCGGGGTCGGCGGGGTCGGTTGAAACATTGTCTCTCAAAAAGATACGGATGCCGACCGTGCCCTTGGTGCTAGCCCAATCGGCGATCGTGTCGGCCACCGCGCGATCGGTCGGGTCGACCGGCTTGACCAACCGAAACCGGCTGGGATGTGCCGCGTAGACTTCGAGGGCGTAGCCGGCGTCGTAGCGATACATGCTGAACGGCGAGACCAATACCGCGCCGTCGACCCCGACCGCGTCCATCGCCGCCGTCATCTGGTCGCCGGTGACCTCGGCTGGACCCTGCAGCGTGCCGGCCCAGGGGCGGCCCGGGTGGTTGCGTTCATAGGCGTGAACCTGGGCATCCAATATCGGCATGGCTCGCGGCCCTCCCATTGGCGCTATCGTGCGGCTTCTATGTGCCGCCTCGCACGAAGACGTGTCAAACCGGCCCTCGCGTTGGTCGCCACCGCCGAGAATGGGAACATGCGATGAAGGACCAGCCTTCGATGCCATGTGATTGGGACGTCGAAGCCGATGTCGTGATCGTCGGGTTCGGCGCGGCGGGTGTGGCCGCGGCGGTGACCGCTCACGAGCTCGGCGCCAAGGTCGTCATCCTAGAGAAGGCGCCCGAGGGCGAGGAAGGTGGCAACACGCGGGTCGCCGGCCAAGGGTATCTCAACACCTCGTCGGCCGAAGATGCAGCCGCCTATCTGACCGCGCTGTGCGGACCCTACACCGTGCCCGAGGCGATGGTGAAGGTGTGGGCGGAAGAGATGGGCCGCAACAATGCGTGGCTCGAAAGCCTCGGCGGCGACCCGCAGGAGCATCAGCATCCGCCGGTCGGGATCGAATTCCCGGATCTGCCCGGCGCGCAATGCGTGCACAAATTTCATGACGGGCCGACCTACGGCTATTCCTATACCTGGAAACGCTTCGAGAGCTTGGTTAAAGAACGCCCGATCTCGATTCTTTACGAAGCCCCGGGCAGGGAGCTGATCCAGCACGACCTCACCAAGGAAATCCTGGGCGTGCGTGCCCGCAGCGGGGACAAATCGATCAAGGTCAAGGCGCGCCGGGGGGTGGTGCTGACCTGCGGCGGCTTTGAGAACAACCAGGAAATGATCCGCAATTACCTTCCGGGCGTGCCCTATTGCTACACTTCAGGCTCGCCCTACAACGAAGGCGACGGCATCACGATGGCGCAGTCGGTCGGCGCCGACCTCTGGCACATGAACAATTACGCCGGCCCGTCGATGGCGCTGAAGGTGCCGGAATTCCGCACCTCGTTCTCGATGCAGGCGCTGCACTACAGCAAGACCTTGCCCGGTGGCATGATCGTGGTCGGCCCCGACGCCCGGCGCTTCACCGACGAAAAATTCAAGACCCGGCACGGCAAGATCCCGGTCAACGGGCGCTGGCTGCCATTGTCGACGCCGTGCCCGATGTTCCTCATTTGCGATCACACGCTCTTTTCGGCCGGCCCGCTCTACGACAAGCACCCGAGCCACGGCTGGACCCAAATCATCGAGCGCTACGAGTGGAGCGCCGACAACCGCGCCGAACTGGCAAACGGCTGGATCAAGCGCGCCGACAGCCTCGCCGCTCTCGCCGCGGTCCTGGGGCTCGACCCGGCGGCCTTGGCCGACACCGTCGGCCGATGGAACCGCTATTGCGACGCAAAACACGACCCGGATTTCGGCCGCACCCTGATGCTGGCGCCGATCGCCGAGGGTCCGTTTTATGCGGTGGAGCTGTCGCCCTCGATGCTCAATACGCAAGGCGGCCCGCGCCGCAACGAGAGGGGGCAGATCGTGCGCCCCGATGGCACGCCGATTCCCAGGCTCTACAGCGCCGGCGAGCTGGGATCGATCTACAGTTACCTCTACCAGGGCACCGGCAACATCGGCGAGTGCCTCGCCTTCGGCCGCATCTCCGGCCGCAACGCCGCAGGCGAGAAACCGTGGGGGTAAGAAGTTGCGCTGCCGACGTCGCGGCGAACTGCTCCAAACAATGATCAGCGGCGCGGTCGCAAGCGGGCGCTTTCCTCGATCTCGGCCGCTTCTATCGCCCTCAGAAGCGCGGCGCTGAGCTCCTTGGCCGACGCCAGGGTCAGCTCGACCGCGACGCGCGCGCCCGGTTCGAGTGCGGCGTTCACGAAGTCGATGGTGATCGCCTCTTCCAGCAGAGCGTGGTGCGGGTGGTCGTACGACACCACCGAGTGGGTCAGATCGATCCACCCGTCACCAGTCTTGCCGGCGCCGGCCGCGCTAACGATCTCGACGATCGAGGTGCACATGTCAGGTTTCAGGAAATGCCGGCGTTATTTGGCCAGGTGCTTCCCTAGAAACGCGAACACCTTCTTCCAGCCGTCCACCGCCTGCTCGATGCGGTACGCCGGGCGATCGTAGTAGAAAAATCCGTGCCCGGCGCCGTCGTAGCGGTGAAACTCGTACTGCTTGCCGTGCTTCTTGAGTTCGGCCTCGTGCTCATTGACCTGCTCCGGGGTCGGCGAACGATCCTCGTTGCCGAACAGGCCGAGCAGCGGGCAGGAGAGGTTCCGGGTAAACTCGATCGGCGCCGTCGGCTGCTTCGGGTTGAGCTCCTCCTTGCTCATCACCACCCGGCCGCCCCACAGCTCGCAGGCGGCATTGATGCTCTTGGTGTGGCAGGCGTAGAGGAAGACTTGCCGGCCGCCCGAGCAGGTGCCGAAGACTCCAACCTTGCCGTTGAGCCAGGGCTGAGTCTTCAGCCAATGCACCGCACCCTCGGTGTCGCCGATGACCTGGGCGTCGGGCACCCCGCCCTCGGCGCGCACCTTGGCGGCGACGTCGTCGGATTTGCCCTCGCCGGCGCGGTGATAGAGGTTGGGGCTGATCGCCGCATAGCCGTGATGGGCGAATTTGCGGGTCGCCTCGCGGTACCACTCGTCCCAGCCGGGCGCGTGATGTAAGAGCACCATGCCGGGGAACGGGCCCGGCCCCAGCGGCCGCGCGAGATAGGCCGAGATCGGCTGACCCTTGTCGCCCTGGATCGCATTGGTCTCCGCAATCATGCCTTCGTAGGCCATAGCCCGCTCCCTTTGTTGACGTGAAAAATGATAGCCGTTGCTAATCGAGACGCAAGCGCTAGGGCGATCCTACCACAATGCGGGCCGGTCACCACCCGGCGCTAGACGCGTTGCGCCGCTCGCCCGGCTGAACATAATATGCCCTCACCCTCATCCTGACGTCGCGGGGAGGGGAGGGCGCTCCCTCTGCCGCAGTGCGGGCGAGGTGTTGGAGAGGTAGGCCGATGCTGTCGAGAGCCAATGCCGCACTGGCGCAGATCCACATGCAGATCATGTGGAGCCGGTTGATCGCCGTGGTTGAGGAGCAGGCGCAGACCCTGGTGCGCACCGCGTTTTCGACGACCGTGCGCGAGGCCGGGGATCTGTCGGCCGGCGTGTTCGACCGCGACGGCAACATGCTGGCGCAGGCGGTGACCGGCACGCCCGGCCACGTCAATTCGATGGCGGCGGCGGTCAAGCATTTCCTCGACGCCTTTCCGCTGAAGACGATGCGCGAGGGCGACCACTACATCACCAACGACCCGTGGCTGACCTGCGGCCATCTGCACGATCTGACGGTGGTCAGTCCGACCTTCCTCGCCGGCGAGCCGGTTGGCCTCTTTGCCAGCACGGTCCATGTCGTCGATATCGGCGGCCTCGGCATGGGCCCGGACGGGCGGCAGGTGTTCGAGGAGGGGCTGTCGATCCCATTGATGGCCTTGGCCCGCGAAGGACGGATGAACACGGATTTGTTGCAGGTGATCCGGGCCAATGTGCGCGAGCCGCTGCAGGTCGAGGGCGATGTCTATGCCTTGGCCGCGTGCAACGACGAAGGCAGCCGGCGGCTCGTCGAGATGATGGAGGAGTTCGGCATCGCCAATCTCGACCGGCTGGGCCTGCACATCATCGAAACTTCGCGCGAAGCGACGATCGAGGCGATCGGCAAGCTGAAGCCGGGCAAATACCGCAACAGCCTGAAGATGGACGGCTATGACCGGCCGCTGACCCTGATGGCCGAAATGACGATCGGCGACGGCGGCATCCATGTCGATTTCGCCGGAACCTCGCCAGCCAGCGCCTTTGGCATCAATGTCGTCCTGAACTATACGCTCGCCTACACCGCCTTTGGCGTCAAATGCCTGGTGGCGCCCGAGGTGCCGAACAATGCCGGCTCGCTAGCGCCGATCACTGTTGAGGCCCCCGACGGTAGCCTCCTAAATGCGAAACGCCCGCGCGCGGTCGCCGCCCGGCACACGGTCGGCCACATGCTGCCCGATCTGGTGTTCGGCTGCCTGCACCAGGTGATCGATGGCGGGGTCCCGGCCGAGGGCGCTTCGTCCCTGTGGATCCCGCAGATCTATGGTGGCGCCGACGTGCTCGACGAATTGGGCGCGCAGGAGGGCAAGGCTCCGCCCGAAGTCAAGCCGTTCAGCACCGCGATCTTTCATTGCGGCGGCACCGGCGCGCGGCCTGGCAAGGACGGGCTCGACGTGACCGCGTTCCCCAGTGGCGTGCGCACGATCCCGATCGAGGCGACCGAAGCGGTCGCCCCGGTCTTGTTCCGCCGGCGCGAGTTCCGCGAGGACTCGGGCGGGGCCGGGCAGTTCCGCGGCGGGCTCGGCCAGATCATCGAACTGGGCGGCGCCGACGGCACGCCGATCGCGATGCTGTGCAATTTCGAACGCATCGCCAACCCGGCGCGGGGCCGCGACGGCGGCGGCAAAGGGGCACCGGGCCGGGTCACGCTGGTTTCCGGCAAGCCGATCGGCGCCAAGGGCCGGCAGGGCGTGCCGGGCGGCGATCTGATCCGCCTCGAGCTGCCGGGCGGCGGCGGCTTTGGCGACCCCTCCGCGCGCGACCCCGAGCAGGTGGCACTCGATGTCGCCGACGGGCTGATTTCGCGCGCGACCGCCCGCGCCGGCTATCGCGTCGCCCTCAGCCCCGACGGCGCGCTCGACCGCGAGGAGACGGCGGCGCTGCGCGCGAGCTAGCGGTGGTTGCCGAACACTTGACAGCCTCCGTTCCTCCCGGCGACGGAGTGCCTGAAGAAATACGAAAATCCCGTCATTCCGGGGCGCGGGCGCAGCCCGCGAACCCGGAACCCATGAACACCTGACGGCAAACATACTGGAATGCTCGTGTTCTTAGGTTCCGGGCTCGGTCCTTCGGACCGCTCCGGAATGACTCACTCACTCGGCAAAATCAATTTCTTCACACGCTCGACGACCGGGACGCATGTCTGCCGTGGGTACCGGCCTGCGCCGGCATGGCGTATGGGTAGGCGCGATCCGTCGGGCGCTATCCGCGAGCGGCCGACACTCTAATAGCCGCGCTCCCAATCGATGACGTTGCGCAATGGCCTTCCGTCGAGATGGGCGCGCAGATTGTCGCAAAACAGATCGATGGCGCCGTGCCGGTTCTCGTCGCTGGCGCCCGAGATATGCGGCGTGATCAGCACCCGCGGGTCGGACCACAGCCGCGCCGCCGGCGGATGCTCGAATTCGCCGACATAAACGTCGAGCACGACGCCGCGCAGACGGTCGCGCCGCAGCGCCTCGGCCAGCGCGTCCTCGTCGACGATTTCGCCGCGGGCGAGATTGACCAGCACGCTTCCGGCCTTCATCAGGGCAAAGCGGCGCTCGTCGAACAGACCGGTGGTCTCCGGCGTCCAGTGGCAAGAGATCACGACGAAGTCGCTCGTTGGCAGAAGCCGGTCGAGATCGTCGGCCCCGCCGAGCTCGCTGAAACCGGCGGGCAGGGGCTCGCCAGGCTGCGGGAAGCGGCGGGTCCCGATCACCCGCATGCCGAGCGCCGCGCAGAGCCTGCCAACATCGCGCCCGATGCCGCCGGCGCCGACCACCAGCGCGGTCTTGCCCTCGATCAGCAATGGCCGATAGGCGCGCGGGCTGAATGTTCCTGCTTCCCGGTCGAAGACCGCGCGAGACAGGCCCTTGGCGAAGTGCAGGATACCGGCGACGGCGTATTCGGCCATCGCCAGGGTGCTGCCCATGCCGCGCGAGGTGGTGACCATCACCGCGCTGCCCCACAGATCGCCCCTGAGCAGGTTGCTGGCCCCGGCCGGGCGCTGATGAAACCACTTTAATTTCGGCGCCCTGGCGCGCAGGTCGAGCGGAAATGGAAAGCCGCCGAGGATGATTTCGGCGGCGGCGAGGAGGCGGTCGCGTTCCTCGCGGGTTCCGCGGCCGGCGGCACCTGGCGGCAGGTAGCGCTGTGCCGTGTAAGCCGGCCAGGTTTCGCGGATCTCGCCGTCGAACCAGCCGCCGGCATCGGTCAATTCGACCGCCGGGTCGACCGCCTCGATCTGGGCCCGGTCCGCGCCGCTGAGGCGCTGAATATTCAAGACGTTGATCTTTTTCATGTGGGTCCTTCAAAGCGGCCGGGTGCTGGCGCGCCGGTGCAGCGGGGGAAGTCGGCCGGGGTCGAACGGTGACAGGTCGACCGTATGCGCCGCACCTTCAACGATCAGCTCGGCCATGGCCTCGCCGGTGGCCGGGGCGTTCAGCATGCCCCAGACGCTGTGACCGGTGGCGACATAGGCGCCCTCGATGCCGGGCACCCGGCCGATCAGCGGCAGGCCGTCGCGCGTAATCGGACGATAGCACGCCTGCCGGGTGAGGATTCTGGCCGAAGCCAGCACCGGCGACATTTCGCTGCACATCGCGTGCAGACGCTCGATCGCGCCCGGGTCGGGGTTTACGTCGGCAGGGTCGACCGGCAGCGGGGTTTCGCTGGAAATGGCGCAAACGTAGGTGGTGCCGTCGCCGCGCGGAAACAGCTCGGGCGACTGGATCGCGCCGTTCGCCTCGCGGTATTCAATAAAGAGCGCTCCGGCCACCAACCTCGTCCCGGTCTCGAACACCAGGCTGTGGCCTTTCAGCCCGAATACAGCGGGCAGCGGCAGCCATTGGGCGGCGAGGATCGACCAGGGACCCATGGCGATGACCACGGCGTCGCCCTCGATCGTCTCGCCATCGACTTCGATCCCGGTCACCCTGGCCGCATCGCCGCGGCGCGCCACGCCGGTGACCCGCCCGCGACGCAGCTCGGCCCCCCGCGCCTGCGCCGCCCACATCATCGCGGCGGTAAAGGCGGCGGGGTGGATTTGCGCGGTGCTGTCGGTCGAGCCCAGGCGCTGCTCGACCCTGACGCTCGGCGACAGCCACTCGATGTCGTAGCTGTTGCCATGATGGCGCAGGTGACGCCGGCTGCCGGCCAAGCCGCCAAAGGTGTCAAGGCGGCGATACCCCCACTCGCCCTCGACCTCTCGGGCGAGCCGCGCATGCAGGGCAAAGCTGCGCTGCGCCAGGGGTTCGAGCGGGCTGCCGTCGCACCAATCGAGGGCTAGAAAGCCGCCCGATTTGCCGGAGGCCGCGCAAGCGAGGCCGGTGCTTTCGAAGACGATGGCCTCGACGCCGCGGCATCCGAGGAAATAGGCGATCGAGGCGCCGATCACGCCGCCGCCGCAAATCAGCACACGCATTGACACGCCAAGCGTTTCACTCGATTGAACAGCGATTCTAGCCCGGTTGGGCGCGGTTCCGCACAAGGAAAACCATCGTGGAGCGACCGTTGCTGGCGATCGATGGCGATTCGTTCGCGCACCGTGCCTATCACGGCTTGCCGAAATCGATCCGGCGGCAGGGCGGCAAGGGCGGCGGGGCGATCGTCGGTTTCGCCAACTTCTTGTTACGGCTCTACGAAGAGGAGCAGCCGCGCGCCGTTCTGGTCGGCTGGGACACGCTCGACGCGCCGACCTACCGGCACCGGGCGCTCGCCAGCTACCAGAGCGGGCGCGCCTTCGACCGCGAGCTCTTGGACCAGCTGGCGATCCTGCCGCAATTCGTCGCCGCCTGCGGCTTTGCCTATGCCAAGGCGGCCGGGTATGAGGCGGACGATTTTCTGGCCGCCGCGGTGGCGCACGAGGAGAGGCGCGGCGGCATCGCGATCGTGGCCAGCGGCGACCGCGACGCCTTTCAGCTGGCTTCGGCGGCAACGACGATCCTGCAGCCGGTGCGGGCCGGCGAGATGGCGCGGATCGGGCCCGCGCAGGTGCGCGAGCGCTATGACGTCGAACCCCGCCAGGTGCCCGATTTCATCGCGATCCGCGGCGACCCGTCGGACAAGATACCGGGCGCGCGGGGCGTCGGGCCGAAGGGCGCGGCGAGCCTGCTGCGCCAATATGGGTCGCTCGAAAACGCATTGGCCGACGGGCGGCTCGCGGCGCAAGCGGACGCGCTGCGGCTCTACCGTTCGGTCGCCACGATGGACGCCGCGGCACCGCTGCCCGACCTCGCCGACCAGACGCCCGATTGGGGCGAGGCGGCGCTGCTGGCGCGGCGCTGGGAGCTGAACCGGCTGGCCGATCGGCTGGCCGAGCTCGCTTCAGCGGACCGGCGCCGATGATGTCGGCCGCGGCCGCCGGCGGGCGCGCAAAAAGGCCGGTTCGCGGCCGGCGGCGAGGGCCTTTTCTTCAAAGCGGGTCGGCGGCCAGTCCGGCGGGCGCGCGCGCCAGTCGCCGGGCCGGCGGGCGAGCCAAGCGAACTCCGGGTGGCCTGTCACCTGCTCCAGCATCGACGAAAAATAGCCGGGATCGTCGGTCGCCAGCCGCAGCTCGGCCGCCTCGGCCATGATTCGGGCCAGAGTGTCGAGGGTCTCGCGCGACACGATCCGGCGCTTCTTATGGCGCTGCTTCGGCCACGGGTCGGGGAACAGGATGAAGACCCGCTCGATCGAGGCTGGCGGCAACGCCGCGATCAGCAGGCGCGCATCGTCGAGGAACAGCCGCACATTGGCGAGATGCCGGCGTTCGACTTCGCCGATCAGACGGGCGACGCCGTTTTCAAACACCTCGCAGCCGATGAAGCCCTTATCGGGATGCCGCTCGGCTTGAGCCGCCAGATGCTCGCCGGCGCCGAAGCCGATTTCGAGCCAAATCGATCGCGGCCGATCGGCGAACAATGGGCGCGGGCCGAACTCGCCCGCGGCTGGCAGATCGAAGGATAGGCGCGGCAGCAGGCGGTCGACCAGCGCCTGCCGTCCCAGGCGCAGCGGCCGGCCCCGCCGCCTCCCGTAAACCACCCGGCGCTGCGGCGCGTCAGTCACCCGCCGATACGCGGACCGGGTCAGAAGGCGCGGCGCAACTCGTCGACCAGATCGAGCCGCTCCCAGGAAAAGGCGCCGTTCGCCTCCGGCTCGCGGCCGAAATGGCCATAGGACGAGGTCGGCGTATAGATCGGCCGGTTCAGGCCCAAATGGGTGCGGATGCCGCGCGGCGACAGATCCATCAGCTCGTTGAGCACCAGGGCGAGCTTGGCCTCGTCGACGGCACCGCCGGTCGAGACGTAGAAGGACAACGGCTTGGCGACGCCGATCGCGTAGGCGACCTGGATGGTGCAGTGCTCGGCTAGCCCGGCGGCGACGACATTCTTTGCCAGGTAGCGCGCGGCGTAGGCGGCCGAGCGGTCGACCTTGGTCGGATCCTTGCCGGAAAAGGCCCCCCCGCCATGCGGCGCCCACCCGCCATAGGTATCGACAATGATCTTGCGCCCGGTGACCCCGGCATCGCCATCGGGGCCGCCGATCACGAAGCGGCCGGTCGGATTGACGAGAAAATATTCCTCGTCGCACATCCAGCCATCGGGCAGGCTGCCCTCGACGTAGGGGCGGACGATTTCGCGCACCTGCCGTTCGTCGATTTGCTCGGAATGCTGGATCGAGACCACGAGCTTCGCCGCCCGCACCGGCTTGCCGTCGACATATTGCAGGGTGACCTGGCTTTTCGAATCCGGGCCGAGCCGCGGTGTGCGGCCGGCGTGGCGGGCCTGCGACAGCGCCCGCAGGATCTTGTGGGCGTAGAAAATCGGCGCCGGCATCAGGTCCGGCGTGTCGTTGCAGGCGAAGCCGAACATCATGCCCTGGTCGCCGGCGCCCTCGTCCTTGTTGCCGGAGGCGTCGACGCCTTGGGCGATGTCGCTCGACTGGTTGTGGATGTGGCAATCGACCGTTGCCCGCTGCCAATGGAAATTGTCCTGCTCGTAGCCGATCTCGCGGATCGCCCGGCGCGCGACCTCGATCAACTGGTGGCCGGTGATCGAGGACGGCCCGCGGGTCTCGCCGGCCAGCACGACGCGATTGGTCGTGACCAAGGTCTCGACGCCGCAGCGCGCCTGCGGGTCGGCCGTCAGATAGGTATCGACGACGGCATCGGAAATCCGGTCGCAAATCTTGTCGGGATGACCTTCCGATACCGACTCGCTGGTGAAGACAAAATCGCGCTTGGCCAAAACTTTGCCCTTCCTCGAAACATCGCCGCGGTTGAATGGTCCCGGGCCGTTGATGAAGCCTTCGCGGGCGAGCGTCAAGCCCCGATCTGGCGAAGCGCAAGGGACGTCGCGGTGACCCCGCAGCGGGCGCCGCGAGATCGTCCGGGATGTTGTTTCCGGGCTTATTTCTCGGGCGGCCGTTCGGCGCCGGCGGCCAGCGCCTTGGCCAATTCGAACAGGCGGCGGCGGACCACCGGATCCTCGATCCGGTAATAGGCGCTGACCAGCTCGACCGTCTCGCGCTTCCGCAGCGGATCGGAATCGAAGGCTTCGGCAGGCGGTTCGGCAAAGCCGGCCGGGATTGCCGGCGCTCGCACCGGGTCCATGTCGTCGAAGAAAAACGAGACCGGAACATCGAGCACCCGGCTCAAATCGTGCAGCCGGCTGGCGCCGATGCGATTGGCGCCGCGCTCGTATTTCTGCACCTGCTGAAAGGTCAAGCCGATCGCCTCGCCGAGCTTCTCTTGGCTCAGCCCCAGCATGTTGCGGCGCAAGCGGACGCGGGAGCCGACATGGATGTCGATCGGGTTGGGCTTGTCGCCCTTTTGCCGGCCCGGCCGCCGGGTCTGTTGGTCCATCGCCATCTGAGGTCGACCGCTTTCTCGCTAACAATTCGTTGTATTATTAGAATACACCGCGGCAACGGGTCAAGGCGAAGCTTCAACCTAAAATAAGGCCTTGCAACCGCAGGACGATGTCGGCGCGGTCAAGGCAGCCGCATCGCCACCGGCGCCGCGCCGAGCAGCAGCAGCACGAGGAATATCCAGTTGCCGGATCGGGCGTAAGGGGTGCGCGCCGCCGCGGCCGGAAGCGCGGCGTCGACATAGCCGACCGCATCGAGCTGGGTGCGCGAGAGCACCCGCCCGGCCGCGTCGATCACCGCGCTGACGCCGTTATCGGCGACGCGGACCAGCGGCAAGCCTTCCTCGATGGCGCGGGTGCGGGCGATGGCGAAATGCTGAAACGGGCCGGAGGTGCGGCCGTACCACGCGTCGTCGGTGACGTTCAGTATCCAGGCTGGCCGGTCGCTCTCGTCGACGACGGCGTGGGGAAAGATCGCCTCGTAGCAGATCAGCGCGGCGAACGGCGGCAGCCCCGGAAGCGCCAAGGTCCGCGGTCCAGGGCCGGCGCTCAGATCGATCGAGCCGGCGGTGATCTTGCCGAACGGGAGCCAGCGGCGCAGCGGCACGTATTCACCGAACGGCACCAGATGGGCCTTGTCGTAATGGGCGACGATGTCGCCGTGGCGGTCGATCGCCTCGATGCTGTTCCACACCTCTTCGATCGGCGCCGGTGGAGGATTTGCCCGCAACGCGCCGGTGATCAGATAGCCGCCGGGTGGGACGACCGCGGCGATCGCGCGGCGGGCGGCGGCATTGCGGCCGAGCAGATACGGGCTCGCCGCCTCCGGCCACAGCACCGCGGCGAGCGGATGGGCATTTTGCCGAGCCGGCGGCGCCGCGCTCAAATCGAGCAGCCGGCGGAAATCCGTCGCCGCCGCCTGCGGCTGCCATTTCAAGCTCTGCGGGATCGAGGGCTGAACCAGGCGCAGCCAGGTCCCGGTCAGCACCGTCGGCATGGCTTCGAGCCGGATCGCGCCGGCGATAGCGGGGACCAGGATCAGCAGCCCGGCGGCGATGGCCGGCGCCCAGCGTCGCGCCGCGGGCCCCGGCGCCAATGCCGGTGCGCCGAGCAGGGCCGGCAACGAGGCGGCGAGAACGGTCACGAAACTGAGCCCGTAAATGCCGACCCAGGCGGTGCTCTGCAGCATTGCCAGCGCCCCCGGAAAGCCGCCCGACCAGGCATAGCCGACGAGGTTCCACGGCAGCCCGGTCAAGGCGTGGCCGCGAACCCATTCGGCCACGCTCCAGGCGACGGCAAAGGCGCAGACCCGCGCCGTCGCGGGCAGCGCGAGATATTTTACCGCGAGCCGCACCGCGTAGAGGCTGAGGCCGATATAGATCGCAAAGCCGGCCGGCAGCCCGGCCGCGGCAAACGGCACCAGCCACCAGAACCGGTCGATGTCGACAAACAGCGCCGCCGCGATCCAATAGAGGCCGGCGAGAAAAAAGCCGAAGCCGAACACCCAGCCGAGCCGGAACGACGCGGCCGGACCGGCGCTGCCGTCGTCGAGCCACAACAGGAAGGGAAACACCACCAGCAGCAGCGGGGTCAGATCGACGGGCGGCATCGTCGCGGCGGCGCCGACCCCGAGCACAAAGCCGAGGCCGTAGCGCCGCCAGCCGGAGAGCGCCGCGAGGTCGGCCGCGAGGCGACACAGCGGGGTGTCGACCCGCGAGCCGGCGCGGACCCGCAACACCGCCTCACCCATTGCCGGGTCCCAGGGGGCCCGATCCCGATGCGCCCGATACGGGTGGGCCCGATCCCGGTGCGCCCCTCGATGGCGGCAGGCTGCGCACCCGCAACCGCTTGATCCGCCGCGGGTCGCCTTCGAGCACCTCGAATTCGATGCCGGAGGGGTGAGCGATGACCTCGCCGCGTTTGGGCACGCGGCCGGCGAGGGTCGAGACCAGGCCGCCCAGGGTATCGATCTCCTCCTGGTCGCCGGCCAGGCGCAGGCGGACGCCGTGACGCCGTTCGAGCGCCTCGATCGGGGTGCGCGCGTCGGCGATGAGGGTGCCGTCGGCGCGCTCGATCAGATGCGGGGTTTCGGCCTCGTCGTGCTCGTCCTCGATCTCGCCGACGATCTCCTCGATCAGGTCTTCGATCGTCACCAGCCCGTCGATGCCACCGAACTCGTCGACCACCATCGCGATATGAGTGCGCGCCTGGCGCATCTGCACCAGGAGATCGAGGATCGGCAACGACGGCGCCACGAACAACAGCTTGCGCAGCAGCGGGGCGAGCTTGGTCTCCCGTCGCTCGGCGACCGGGGCCAGCACGTCCTTGACGTGGATGAAGCCGATCACATCGTCCGGGGTTTCACGATAGACCGGCACGCGCGAGTGCCCCTGCTCGATCATGCAGCGCACCACATCGGGGAACGGGGTCTCGACGTCGAGCGCCACAATGTCGACGCGCGGCACCATCACGTCGGCGGCGGTCTGGTCGTGGCCCTTGAGAATGTTGCCGATCAGCACCCGCTCGTGCGCGCCGAGCGGATCGGGGTCGTCGCCGGGCGGCTCCTCGATCATCTCGTCGATGGTCTCGCGCAGGCTCTCGCCGTTGCGCGGCCGCCGGATCAGCCGCAGCAGACCGCGCAGACGCGCAAAGCTCCGATCATGCTCGGGCTGGCCGCTGATTCCGGGCGGCTCTCGGTCGGTCATTGGGGAAAATGCGTTCGGCTGCTGCTGGTCACATGGTGCGGCAATACGGATCCGGCACCCCCAGGCTGGCCAGTATAGCGGTTTCGAGCGACTCCATCGCGATCGCTTCGGCCTCGCCGGCGTGATCATGGCCGAAGAGATGCAGCACGCCGTGCACGACCAGATGGGAGAGATGGTCGCCGAGCGGCTTGCCCTGCTGCTGCGCCTCGCGCGCCACCGTCTCGAAGGCCAGCACGACATCGCCGAGCAGCAGCGGCGCCCCGGATGGGATCGGCGCGCCCGGCTCCCAGGCGGGGAACGCCAGCACGTTGGTCGGACGGTCGAGCCCGCGCCAGTCGCGGTTGAGGCGCTGCTGCTCGGCATCGTCGGCGAGGCTGACGCCGATTTCGATCGCCGTCTGCGGCGCGATCCCGCTATCCGTCATGCCGCGCCGCAGCGCGGCCCGGGCGGCAGCGCCGGCGATTTCCGCGGCGGCGGGCAAGACGCGCCGCCAGTCGGCGCAGGGCGCCACGATCTCGATCGCCGCGGCCGATTCGGTCACGGCAAGTTCCGTGGCGGCCAATTCGGTCAGGGCTGATCCGGTCACGGCCAGTTCGGTCACGGCTCGGGGGCGCGCGCCGCGCGTTCGCGCGCTTCGTAAGCGCGCACGATGCGGGCGACGAACTCGTGCCGGACCACGTCGCGGTCGGTCAGGCGGACGATCGCGATGCCGTCGACATCCTTGAGGGTTTCGAGCGCCTCGGCCAGGCCCGAGCGGGTTCCGGGCGGCAGGTCGATTTGGGTCGGGTCGCCGGTCACCACCATGCGCGAGCCCTCGCCGAGCCGGGTGAGGAACATCTTCATCTGCACCGGCGTCGTATTTTGCGCTTCGTCGAGGATGACGAAGGCGCGCGCCAGGGTGCGCCCGCGCATGAAGGCGATCGGCGCCACCTCGATCTCGCCGGTGCCGAGCCGGCGGGCCAGCTGATCGGCCGGCAGCATGTCATTGAGCGCGTCGAAGATCGGCCGCAGATAGGGGTCGACCTTGTCGCGCAGATCGCCCGGCAGAAAGCCCAGCCGCTCGCCGGCCTCGACCGCCGGGCGCGACAGGATGAGGCGCTCGACCCGCCCGGTCATTAAGAGGTCGACCGCGGCGGCGACCGCGAGATAGGTCTTGCCGGTGCCGGCCGGCCCGAGCCCGAACACCAGCTCGCTGTCGCGCAACGCCTTGATGTAGGCGGCCTGCCCCGGCGAGCGCGCGGCGATGCGCCGCTTGCGGGTGCGAAAAGCGGCGTCCTCCTGCCACAGGCTCAGGCTCTTGTCGGCGATCTCGGCCTCGGCGAGGCGGATCGCCGCTTCGACCGCCGGCAGATCGATCTCCTGGCCGCGCTTCAGCCGGTCGTAGAGCCGCGACAATGCCAGATGGGCCGCCTCGGTCGCCGAGGGCGGCCCCGAGATCGCGAGGCGATTGCCGCGGGTGACGAGCGACACGCCGAGCTGCCGCTCGATCCGGTCGAGATGCTGGTCGCGCTCGCCGTACAGCGGCGGGAGCAGCAGATTGTCGTCGAATTCGAGCTGGGTGCGCCCTTCGGCCGGCTCCGCCCCGACGATGCCGGACGGGGGGGCGGTCATGCCGCCACCATCCCCGGCAACCTCCCCGAGAGGCTGTGTTGACCGGCGCCGGAGATCAGCGCCGGGACGATCTCGCCCACCCGGTCGGCGGCGGCGGCAACGTGCACGCTCTGCAGATAGGGGCTGCGCCCGACCAGCTGGCCCTGGTGCCGCCCCGGCTTTTCGAGCAGCACCGGCAGGACGCGGCCGACGCAGGACGCGTTGAAGTCGCGCTGCTGCTGCGCCAGCAGCGCCTGCAAGGCGCAGAGCCGCAGGGCCTTCGCCGGTTCGGATACCTGGTCCTCGGCCGCGGCCGCTGGGGTCCCTGGGCGCGGCGAATACTTGAACGAAAACGCCTGGGCAAAGCCGATCTCGGCGACAAGGTCGAGGGTCGCCTGGAAATCCGTGTCGCTCTCGCCGGGAAAGCCGACGATCAGATCTGAGGACAGAGCCAGGTCGGGCCGGGCCTGGCGCAGGCGCGCGACGGTGCGGCGGTAATCGGCGGCGGTATGACGCCGGTTCATCGCCGCCAGCACGCGGTCGGAGCCGCTCTGCACCGGCAGATGCAGAAACGGCATCAGCTGCGGCACCTCGCGATGGGCGGCGATCAGCCCATCATCGACATCGCGCGGGTGCGAGGTCGTATAGCGGATACGGTCGAGCCCGGCGATTTCGGCGAGTGCTCGCACCAGATCGCCGAGGCCCCATTCGCCGCCGGCGGGTGCGTCGCCGTGATAGGCGTTGACGTTCTGCCCGAGGAGGGTGATCTCGCGCGCGCCCGAGCCCACGAGCCCGCGCGCCTCGTCCAGGATCTGCGCCGCCGGGCGCGAATACTCGGCGCCGCGGGTATAGGGCACGACACAGAACGTGCAGAACTTGTCGCAACCTTCCTGCACGGTCAGAAAGGCGGTCATCCCCTGCCCCGGCCGGGTCTGCGGCAGATGGTCGAATTTGGGCTCGGGGGGGAAGCTCGTATCGACCACGCCGCCGCCGGCCAGCGCCCGCTGCACCAGCTCCGGCAGCCGATGATAGGTCTGCGGGCCGAAGACCAGGTCGACGTAGGGTGCCCGCCGGCGGATCTCGGCCCCCTCGGCCTGGGCGACGCAACCGGCCACCGCGATCAGCATGGCCTGGCCGCGCCGCGCCTTTTGCCGCTTCAGCGCGCGGATGCGGCCGAGCTCGGAAAATACCTTTTCCGCGGCCTTTTCGCGAATGTGGCAGGTGTTGAGGATGACCAGATCGGCGTCCTCGGCCGCGGCCGCCCGGGCAAAGCCGAGCGAAGCCAACAGCTCGGCCATGCGCGCTGAATCATAGACGTTCATCTGACAGCCATAGGTCGCGATAAACACCTGCTTGGTCACGCCCTGCCCTCTCTCTGCGGCAAACCCGGCACTATCATTTCGAGCGCGGCGGCGGCCCGCTCGGCGGAGACGGCGCGAGGCGGCTGCGGCATCGGCTGCGGCCTCCCGGCCAGCGCCGAGGCCATGCCGCCCGCCGCCCGAAGGTAGCAATAGCGGGCCAGCGCCTTGCGCGACCCGCAATCGGCGATAAATGCCGGTGGATGGAACTCGACCACCACCTCGACCGCGCCGAGCCCCAGCATGATCCACAGGTGCGGCGCCAATTCGGCGCTGCCGTACCAGGCGATAAACGGGCGCAGCAGCCGGCCGAGCGGCATGCCGTCGAGCCGGGTATAAGCGATCGAGACCGGCTGGACCGCGATCGGCACGATGGCTTGCATCCGTTCCGCCGCGCTGAACAGGGCGCTCTTGAACGGCAACACCCGGTTGCCGTCGCCGCTGGTCCCTTCGGGAAACAGGATCAGCGCGTCGCCCGCGGCCAGGCGCTCGGTCATCGCGTCGCGCTGCAATTGGGTGCTGCGCATCCGCCGGTCGACAAAGACGGTGCGCTGCAATTTCGCCAGCCACCCGAATAACGGCCAGTGCGCCACCTCGGCCTTGGCGATGAACGAGCCCGCGATCAACGAGCCGAGCACAGCAATGTCGGCATAGGAGACATGGTTCGAGGCGAACAGCACCGGCCGCGCGACGGTCGGCGCCCCGACCGCGCGGACGCGAAGCCCGAGTATCCGGCAGCACCAGCGATGATAAAAGGCCGGCAGGGTGCGCGACCACGGCCGCCGCAACGCCAGACCGACGCCCTGCACCGGCATCAGCCCGAGGGTCCAGCCGAGATAGAGCACAACCCGCGCGATCCTCAAAGTCGGCGAGCCCATGCCCTCAGGACGCCCTCAAGACGCCCACGTATTTTGGGCCCATGGGTCCTTGATGTCTTTTGACTGGCGGACGTAGTGCCGCGAATACTTTTCACTGACGAGGTCGGCCTTGACGACAATGCAGACGTCGGTGGTGTTGAACTCGTCGTCGATCACAGCACCGTCGCCGACAAAGCCGCCGAGGCGCAGATACCCCTTGATCAGCGGCGGTAGGTCGACCAGCGCGCGCACCGGGTCGAGGGCGCCGGCCGGCAACCGGCGCATGTCGACATGGCGGTGGGCGAGCGCGCGCGGGCGCAGCGCCGGGGGCGCCAGATGATAATGGTGAAGATAGGAGAGCGCGATCGCCAGCGCCTCGGGGCGGGTCCCGGGCAGGCTGGCGCAGCCGAACATCAGCGCGATGTCGTAGTGAAAGACATAGGCCGCGATGCCGCTCCACAATAGCTGCATCGCCGGCCGCTGGCGGTAGGCCGCATCGACGCAGGAACGGCCGAGCTCGAGGATCTCGCCGGGATAGGCGACAAGCGGCGCTATGTCGTACTCGGCAGCCGAATAAAACCCGCCGAGCCGAGCCGCGGCCTGGCGCCGGATCAGGCGGTAGGTGCCGACCACGGTCCCGGCTGCGCCGCCGCTTCTGTGATCGAGCACCAGGAGATGATCGCAGCCCTCGTCGAACCGGTCGAAATCGCGGCGCCGCCGGGCGGTTTCATATGCCGCGCGGGCGCCGAGGCTTTCATAAAAGATGCGATAGCGCAGCGCTTGCACGGCGTCGATGTCGGCGCGGCTTTCGGCCAGGCGAACCTGCAGCGGGCCGCAGCAGATATCGATGATGGGCTCGGCGTCCCGTCCGACTGCCGGCTCGATCCGCAGGCTGCCGGGCGCCAATGCAGCGCCGCCGATCATGCCGCGCGACCGGACCGGGAGGGCGGGTGCATGCGGACCCGCGGCAATCGGTTCGACCGCTGCGGCTCGGTCATTCGCGATCGGCCCTGGGCTTGGCGCCGCGCGGCACGGCATAAAGCTCGAGCCGATGACCGACGAGATCGTAGCCGAGCTGGTCGGCAACGGCCTGCTGCAGCTGTTCGATCTCCTCGTTGCGGAACTCGATGACCCGGCCGGACTGCAGGTCGATCAGGTGGTCGTGGTGTGCGCTCGGCATTTCTTCGTAGCGCGAGCGGCCGTCGCCGAAATCGTGCCGGGCCAGGATGTTCGCTTCCTCGAACAGACGCACGGTGCGATAGACGGTGGCGATGCTGATATGCGGATCGATCGCGGTGGCCCGCCGGTAGACCTGCTCGACATCGGGGTGATCGGCCGAGTCCGACAGGACGCGGGCGATAACCCGGCGCTGCTCGGTCATCTTGAGGCCCTTGTCGAGGCAGAGCTGCTCCAGCCGCGAAGTCATCGCGTCTCCGTCAGGGGCGTCCGCACGCACTATAGAGCAAATCTTTGGACAAGCCTATGCCGCGAACGATAGCCCCGCGGGCCGCACCTCGGCGGCGCGGCCTTCACGCCCGCGCGCGGCGTGCGCGAGTCCCGAGGCCGATCTCCTTGGCGAGGCGGCTGCGCTGGCGGGCATAGTTCGGCGCCACCATCGGATAGTCAGCGCCCAGTCCCCAGCGCTCGCGGTAGGATTCGGGCGTCATGTTGTAGGCGGTCTTCAAATGCCGCTTCAGCATCTTCAGCTTCTTGCCGTCCTCGAGGCAGACGATGTAGTCGGCATGCACCGATTTCTTGATCGGCACCGCCGGCTGCGGCCGCTCGGCGGGCGGCGCCGGGACGCTGCCGATATTGGCGAGCGAGTTGTACACCTGGTTGATCAGCTGCGGCAAATCACCCAGAGACACCGTATTGTTCGAAACATGGGCAGCGACGATTTCCGTCGTCAGTGCCAGCAAATCACTGGTTTGGTCGGAGTCGTTCATATCGATGATCCCATTAGGGCTGCTCTCCAAATATAAGTAACAACGGGGACCGGGGCAATGTGCTCGATCGCCGATTTCTTGCAATCACGAGATCGGCGCGGGTAACATTTGGTTGTATGCGGCTAGCCCACGGCAGCGCAGACGAAGGCGATCGCGAACTCAAGTCGAAAGCCGGTCGCACCCGATCATGCGGCGGAGCACCAGCGCGTCGACCGGGCCGGCCGGGCGGCGGTAGTAATGGCTGCGGCGAGCGACCTGGATAAAACCGCTGGCCGAATAAAGTGCTCGCGCCGCTGCGTTGTCGGCGGCGACTTCGAGAAAGACGCGATGCCCGCCGCGCCGCCCGGCCTCCTCGCCGATCGCCGCGAGCAGCGCCGAGCCGGTTCCGCGCCGCCGCCGCTCGGGCACCACGCCGAGCGACAGGATCTCGCACTCGCCGCCGAGGTCGAGAGCCAGGGCAAAGCCGGCCGGCATATCGTCCTCCCAGGCGATCCGCCCGAAGAACCCGGCGATCGCGATGATCTTCGCCATCGCCTCCGGGGTCCACGGCTCCTCCGGGAAGCAGGCGCGGTGCAGCATCGACAATGGCGCGGCGAGCGCGCCGGCGGTCGCGCCGGAAACCGGCTGCAAGCGGCGGCTCACAACCCGTGTCTCACAGTCTGCGGCTCACAATTCTGGGTGGGGCAAGCCGCGCGGCGGCCGGAGTAGCGTCGGGCGGGCGCAGGTAGAACGGCTGCACCGGGACTTCGCCGCGTTCGCCGCCACGCCAGCGCCGCATCGCCGCGCGCAGGGCACCGAGGGCGCGGGCCTCCCGGTCCTCGACGAGGATCGTGCCGGGGCGAGCGCCGAGCGCCGCTGCAGCGCGCGCCGCGGCGTCGCCGGCGATCGTCAGCGTCCGCCCGGCGCCGACTGCCGCCTCGGCGAATCTCGCGAGCGCCGCGGGCAGCACCGCCGCCGACCGGCCGAGCGGGCAGCCCGAGGCATCGAAGATCTGCACATAGAGATCGGCGCGGCGGCTTTCGAGCGCGACCAGCAGACAGCAACCGGCCGCCTCGGGAACGCGCAGTGCTGCGGCGGCCTCGAAGCCGGTCACGCCGATCAGCGGCAGATCAAGACCGAGGGCAATCCCCTGCGCCGCGGCGAGCCCGACCCGGATGCCGGTGAAGCTGCCGGGCCCGGTGGTGACCGCGACGAGAGCGAGCGCGGCGGCGGCCAGCCCCGCCCGGCGCAGCACGCCGTCGACCATCGGCAGCAGCGCCTCGGCCTGGCCGTGCGCGATCGCCCGATGCTCGGCGCCGAGCCCCCGATCGCCGGCTCCCACCGCCACCGAACAGGACGATCCGGCCGCGTCGAGCGCCAGGATCAGCGGATTGTCGGCGTCCCCATGCAAATGCGACGAATTCAGACGGCGCGCACCTCGACCACTTCGGGAATGTAATGGCGCAGCATGTTTTCGATGCCGGCCTTCAAGGTCGCGGTCGAACTCGGGCAACCCGAGCACGAACCCTGCATGTGCAGATAAACGACGCCGTCGTCGAAGTCATGAAAGATGATGTCGCCGCCATCCTGCGCCACCGCCGGACGCACGCGGGTTTCGAGCAGTTCCTTGATCTGCGAGACGATCTCGTCGTCCGGCTCGCCGCTCGCAGCGGCCGGCGCCGCGCCGGCGGCGAACAGCGGACGACCGGCGGTGAAATGCTCCATGATTGCGGCCAAAACCGCCGGCTTCAGCTGGTACCAGTCGCCCTCCTCGGCCTTGGTCACGGTGACGAAATCGGCGCCGAAAAACACCCCGCTGATCTGCGGCAAGGAGAACAGGTGCGCGGCCAACAGCGAGTCGGCGGCAGCCTCGGCCGAGGTAAAATTAGCGGTGCCGGCGGGCATGACCACCCGACCCGGCAGGAATTTCAGGGTCGCCGGGTTCGGCGTCTGCTCGGTCTGAATAAACATCGGCGGCTCCAAAGATCAGGA
This sequence comes from Allostellaceae bacterium, assembly GCA_036008325.1. Taxonomy (GTDB): domain Bacteria; phylum Pseudomonadota; class Alphaproteobacteria; order ATCC43930; family CGMCC-115725; genus AP-15. The sequence goes on along the minus strand of DASYNW010000158.1, from coordinate 4,911 downwards.
AAGAAGGCAATTCTTAGCATGGGGATGCAAGAGGCCGAATCAACACCTAATCAACCCCGGGCCGAGGGATGCAGCAATCCGCTGATCAGTTGCGCTTCGCGCAATATCGGGTCGGCGATCGCATGGGCGCGCTCGGCGCCGCTTCGCAGCACCTGGTCGATATAGGCGGGATCGGCCTGGAGCCGGCGCATCTCGCCGCCGATGCGGCCCAGCACCTCGACCGCGACCTCGGCCAGCGCCTCCTTGAACTCGGAAAAATTGCGGCCGGCGAAGCGGGCGAGCGCCGCCTCGCGGGTGAGGCCGGCCAGCGCCCCGTAGATGCCGATGAGGTTGTCGGCTTCGGGCCGCTTTTCGAGCGCTGCGATCGTTTCCGGTAGCGGCTCCGGATCGGTCTTGGCCCGGCGGATCTTCAAGGCGATCGCCTCGGCATCGTCGGTCATGTTGATGCGCGAGTAATCCGAAGTATCGGATTTCGACATTTTCTTCGTACCGTCGCGCAGGCTCATGACCCGCGTCGCGGCACCGAAGATCTGCGGCTCGGGCAGCGGGAAGAAATCGCGTTCGTAGCGCCGGTTGAAGGCGCCGGCGATGTCGCGAGCGAGCTCGAGATGCTGCTTCTGGTCTTCGCCGACCGGCACGTGCGTCGCCTGGTAAACGAGGATGTCGGCGGCCATCAGCACCGGGTAGGCGTAGAGGCCGAGCCCGGCCATCTCGCGCTGCTTGCCGGCTTTCTCCTTGAACTGGGTCATGCGGTTGAGCCAGCCGAGCGGGGTCAGGCAGGCGAGCAGCCAGGCGAGCTCGACATGCGCCGACACCATGCTCTGATTAAAGATCGTGCAGCGCTGCGGGTCGATCCCGGCGGCGATGTAGGCGGCGGCCACCTCGCGGGTCGAGGCGCGCAATTCGGCCGGGTCCTGCGGCAGGGTCAGCGCGTGCAGATCGACAATGCAAAAGATGCACTCGAAATCATGCTGCAAGGCGACCCAGTTGCGGATCGCGCCAAGATAGTTACCGAGGTGCAGGTTGCCGGTCGGCTGGACGCCGGAAAAAATGCGGTTCATCGAACCTCGTTAGCGCCGCGGCCCGGCGCGGGTCAAGCCGGTTGCCGGCGCAGCCTGCCCAGAAGGTCGCGCCACTGGGCGATCCCCAGCGCCAGGGCCAGCGCGGCAAAGCTGGCGAGGCCGGCGCCGACAAGCCCGGCGAGCACCGCCGCCCGCAGCAATGCCGGCCCGGCAAAGGCCGGGGCGCAGGCGAGCCGCAGCAGCAGCAGCACCACGCCCATGCCGAGCGCCGCCACCGCGACCCGCGGCAGATTGCGGCGGGCCCGGCGGTCGAGCCGGAAATGCCCGCGCCGAACCAGCACGGCCAACAGGGTCAGCGCGTTGAGCCATCCGGCGCAGGTGGTCGCCAGGGCGATCCCGACATGGGCCAGAAACTGCATCAAGATGAGGGTCAGGGCGAGATTGACGGCCACCGCGGCGATCGCGACCTTGACCGGGGTCTTGGTGTCGTGGCGGGCGAAAAACGCCGGCGCCAGCACCTTGACCAGGACAAAGGCCGGAAGCCCCGCGGCATAGGCGGCGAGTGCCGCCGCGGTCGCCGCGGTGTCGGCCGGGGTGAACGCGCCGCGCTGGAACAGCACCGCGAAGATCGGCTGGGCCAGCACCGCCAACGCCACCGCCGCCGGCAGGGTCAGCAGCAGCGCCAACTCGAGCCCGCGATTTTGGGTGGCGACCGCGCCGGCATGGTCGCCGAGCCGCAATTGGCGCGACAAGGGCGGCAGGATCGCGGTGCCGACGGCGATGCCGACGACGCCGAGCGGCAACTGGTTCAGCCGGTCGGCATAATAGAGATAGGAGACCGAGCCGCCGGGCAGGAACGAGGCGAGCGCCGTCGAGATCAGCAGGTTGACCTGGGTCACCCCGGCGCCGACCGCTGCCGGGCCCATGATCGAGAGGGTATGGCGCACCTGCGGGGTCAGTCGCGGCCATGGCAGACGCAATGCCAGCCCGGCGCGGGCACACGAGAACATCAGCCACAGAAACTGGGCGAGGCCGGCTGCGGTCACCGCCCAGGCCAAGGCCCGCCCATCATGCCAGCCGAACCGGTCCATCATCAACAGTGCGGCGATCAGAAACAGGTTCAAGAGGGTCGGGGTCGCGGCGGCGGCGGCGAACCGGTCGACCGAGTTCAACACCCCGCCCTGCAACGCCACCAGCGCAATGAACAAGAGGTAAGGAAAGGTGATGCGGGCGAGGGCCACGGCGAGCGCGAATTTGGCCGGGTCGCCGGCAAAGCCGGGGGCGATCACCCGCATCACCGCCGGCATGAAGATTTCGCCAACGAGGACAAAAAGGAGCAGCGCCACCAGCAGCACCGCCAGCGCATCCTCGGCAAAGGCGCGGGCGGCGTCCTTGCCGTGCTCGGCCATGGTGCCGGCAAACAGCGGCACGAAGGCGGCGCTGAAGGCGCCCTCGGCGAACAGGCTGCGAAACAGGTTCGGCAGCCGCTGGGCGACAAAAAACGCATCCGCCACCGGCCCGGCGCCCAACAGCGCCGCGGTCAGGATGTCGCGAACAAAGCCCATGACGCGGCTCAGGAGCGTGTAGGAACCGACCGTCGCGACCGATCGCAAGAGGGTCATGGAGCGGGGTGTAGACGAAAACCGCCGCCGCGAAAACGCCGACGCGCGATCGGCTCGCAGGCACCGAGCTGCCGGGCGGCGAAACCGGGCGGCGGTTCGGCGGGATCGCGCCGGGTGCTGAGCGCCTCCGGGGTGGTTAACCTGCCGCACTTGTCTTTTTCCGGGCAATCGGTAACCGTCCGGGTCCCGGAAGGATCGGAGGCAGAGCATGGCCAAGACCAAGATGGGCGTCGTCGGCTGCGGCGGCCGGATGGGACGAATGCTGGTCGCCGAAATCGCCGCCACCGAGGGCTGCACTGTGGCCGGCGGCAGCGAGGCGCCAGGCAGCGGCTATGTCAACCAGGACATCGGCGAGCTGGCTGGGATCGGGCGCATCGGCATCCCGGTCGGCGAGGCGGTCGACAAGCTGATCCGCGACAGCGACGTGGTGCTCGAATTTACTTCGCCCGCCGCCACCGCCGAGCATGCGGCACTGGCCGCCGGGCTCGGCAAGGCGATGGTGATCGGCACCACCGGCCTGTCGCCGCAGCAGGGCGACGCGATCCGCCAGGCGGCGCGCGACATCCCGATCGTCTGGGCGCCCAATATGAGCCTCGGGGTCAATGTGCTGCTGAGCGTCGTCGAGGAGGCGGCGCGCCGGCTCGGCCCCGATTGGGACATCGAAATTCTGGAAATGCACCACCGCGCCAAGGTTGACGCCCCCTCGGGCACCGCGTTGGCGCTCGGGCGGGCCGCCGCGGCCGGCCGCGAGGTGGCGCTCGACGAGGTCGAGCAGCGCGCCCGCGACGGCATCACCGGGCCGCGCCAGCCGGGCGACATCGGTTTCGCCGCGTTGCGTGGCGGCGATGCGGTCGGCGACCATCACGTGATCTTTGCGGCCAATGGCGAGCGCCTCGAATTCATTCACCGCACCACCAACCGGGCGGTCTTCGCCAAGGGCGCGGTGCGCGCCGCGTGCTGGGTCGCCGGCCGCCCGCCGGGGCTCTACGGACTGCGGGACGTGCTGGGGCTCTAGGCCGGAACCGGGCTGAACCTTACGCGGCCCAGCGGTCGGCGGCAGTCATAGCGGGCCAAACGAGTTGCGCCAGCGCCGCAGCGCTTCGCGGATCGTCGCCGCCAGCTCGCGCCGCGCCGCGGGCGGCAGAAACTCGCCGATCGCCAGGCTCTTGCCGTGCGAAGCGACGAATAGGCGGTTCGATTCGTCGACCCGTTCCTCGAGCACGACCCGCAGCCAATAGGGCTGAAACCGCCAGATCCGCCGCTTGCCGCGCACGCCGACCTGCTCAACGGTGAAAGCGTCGCCGGCCAACCGCAATATTTCGCGGCGCCGGGCGCTGCGGTAGTTGAGGCGGAAGGCGACATAGACGAGGCCTACATCGAGGCCGAAAAAGCCGAAGACCGGCCACGCGCCGATCGAGACAAAGCCGATGCCGATGGCGATGCTGATCAGCCCGAGCATCAGCATCAGCATATGAAAGCCGCGCGGCGGCAGGCTGCGATGCGGCAGCAGCACCCGCTCGAAGAAAAGGGTGAACGGGGTCGGCGGCTCGGCAAGGGCGGGGCTGGGGATCATGCCGCCGCGAAAATAGCGGCGCTGCCCGGGGCGGTAAAGCCGCGGCGATCGTCGAGCAGCCTTTGCCGGCGGGCGATCCTGCCGCTACATTCGCCGGCGATGCGCGCCATGTCGAAACGCGAGATCGCAGAGTTCTACCGACGGCTGGCCGAAACCCGGCCGATCCCGCAGACCGAGCTCGAATTCATCAACCCGTTTACCTTGCTGGCGGCGGTGGTGCTGTCGGCGCAGGCGACCGATGCCGGGGTCAACAAGGCGACCCCGGCGCTGTTCGCGCTGGCCGACACGCCGCAGAAGATGCTGGCGCTCGGCGAGGAGCAGGTGACCGGGCTGATCCGCACGATCGGCCTCTACCGCACCAAAGCGAGGAACCTGATCGCGCTGAGCCGGATCCTGGTTGAGCGCCATGGCGGTGCCGTGCCGCGCCAGCGCGAGGCCCTCGAAGCGCTGCCGGGGGTCGGGCGCAAGACCGCGAGCGTGGTCATGAACGTCGCCTTTGGCGAGCCGACGATCGCGGTAGACACCCACATCTTCCGCGTCGCCAACCGGACCGGCCTCGCCGCCGGCAAGACCCCGCTCCAGGTCGAGCTCGCGCTCGAGCGGCGCACCCCGCGCCAGTACAAGGCTTACGCCCATCATTGGCTGATCCTGCACGGGCGCTATGTGTGCAAGGCGCGCAAGCCCGATTGCCCGG
>DASYNW010000157.1:0-4029 GCA_036008325.1 Allostellaceae bacterium | reverse complement strand
GCGGCGGCGTCGGATACCGCCCAATAGCCGATGTCGCCTTCCTTCCAGTGGTGCAAGGTATAGCCGCGGCGGGTCAAGGTCTCGCCGAAATCGCCGGGCCGCGCCGGCAGGACAAAGACGTTGATGATGTGCTTGCCGGCCCGATAGACCAGCGCCGGCACCGGCTTTCCCTGGATCAGGTCTAGGCGCCCGCCGATCAGCGGAAAGCCTTGCGCGGCGAGATCGACGCCCGGCGGCGAGATGTCGGTGCGCCCGGCGAACCACGGCTTGACCGTGTGCTTGTCCGACGATTGGACATCGGTCAGGTGGCTGCCCAACAGCGAACGCAAATGACTGTCGATGACCTCGTTGGCGATCATGTTCTGCTGCCGCTCGCCGGTCAGCACAAAGGTCCCGCCAGAGCCGATCGCGACCGCGATCACGATCGAAGCGGCGTAGGCGAGCCAACCCGGGGCGCGCATCGACATCGGGCTGGTTTGCGCCGCCTCGCGCCGCAGCGCCGCGCGCACCGCCGAACGCAGCGCCTCGGGCGCCTGGTAGACCGGAGCCGCGCTGCGGATGCCGTCGCGCAGGCGCTCGAGCGCCGCCGCTTCCGGCCCGCACTCGGCGCAGCCCTCGAGATGCTGGCGCAGCATCGCCCGATCGGCGTCGTCGACCTCGCCGTCGAGGTAGGCGTCGAGAAGCGGGCGGACCTCGTCACACTGCATCGCCCTCAACCTTTCCCAGGTCCGGCTTTCCATCCCAGGCCCGGCGCAGCGCCGAGCGGGCCCGGTGCAGCCGGGACATCACCGTGCCGATCGGGACCCCGGTCACCTCGGCGATCTCGCGATAGCCGAGCTCGTGCAGTTCGCGCAGCACGATCGCCTCGCGCAGCGGCACTGGCAGCCGCTCGAGCAGCCGGTCGAGGCGGCGCAGATCCGACCGGCTCAGCAGCAACGCCTCGGTATCGCCGGCGGCTCCGGGCGCGGCCGGCGCCGCCTCGTCGAGATCGGCCGCGGTTTCGAGCGCCACCAATTCCGCCGGGCGGTTGCGCTCGAGCCAGCTGTAAGAGGTGCGGCGCACGATCTTGAGCAGCCAGCTTTTGGCGTCGCCTTCGCGATAGCTGTCGAAATAGCGGAACGCTCGCAGATAGGCCTCCTGCACGACATCGGCGGCGTCGGCGTCGTTGCGGGTCAGCCAGCGCGCCAAGGAATAGGCGGCGTCGAGATGGGGCAACGCCACGGTTTCGAACCGGCTCCGCTGCCGTCGCTGCGCGATCCAGCTCATCGGCCCTTCTACGTCACACCAGCGCAGACCGCGCCGGGCGAGAGTTTATTCCATGAGGGGCGATTTTGGCCGGCCCGATTTTAGCAATACGGCTGCGCCTAGCGCCGGCCGGTTGCATTCGCCGCGCGCGGGCACCACACTCGGCCCACGCAGGAAAGGACATGCCGATGGAAATGACCGGCGAATTTCGCATTCCCGCGCCGCGCGAGCGCGTCTGGCAGGGGCTCAACGATCCGGAGGTCCTGAAACAGGCGATCCCCGGCTGCCAGACGATCGAAAAGCTGTCGGACACCGAGTTCACCGCCAAGGTGGTCGCCAAGGTCGGGCCGGTAAAGGCCACCTTCAACGGCAAGGTGACGTTGTCGGACCTCGACCCGCCAAGCGCCTACACGATCACTGGCGAGGGAACCGGCGGTGTGGCCGGGTTCGCCAAGGGCAGCGCCAAGGTCGCTCTCGACGAGGATGGCGGCGAGGCGACCGTGCTGCACTACGAGGTCGCGGCGCATGTCGGCGGCAAGCTCGCCCAGATCGGCTCGCGCCTGATCGACGGCACCTCGCGCAAGATGGCCGAGGATTTTTTTGCGCGCTTCGCCGCCGTGATCGCGCCCGAGGCGGTTCCCGGCACCTCGCCGCCAGCCGACGGCGCCGGGCAGGCCGCCGAAACAGCACCGGCCGCGGTCGAGAGAGCGCCCTCCGCCAGCGAAGCCGCGCCTGCGGACAGCGCCGCCGCCGGCCGGCTGCCGCCGGCGCTATGGGCCGCCGGGCTCACCGCGATCGTGGCGCTGATGCTGCGCTACTTCACCCGCCGCGGCTGAGCGCGCTCGCCGCCGCCGGCGATCGCCGGCCGCGCGGGCCGCGCCCAGGGGCCGCGAACGCCTTGACCGCGAGCGCCCGCCGGCACAAAACTCGCGCCGGCTGCTTCCGCCCGCTGACGGCCGCGATTTCCAGGGAGGGTTCGATGCAAAAGACGGTGAGCCTCACCGTAAACGGCAAGCCGGTGTCGGCGACGGTCGAGGGCCGCACCCTCCTGGTGCAATTGCTGCGCGAGCATCTCGGGTTGACCGGGACCCATGTCGGCTGCGACACCAGCCAGTGTGGCGCCTGCGTCGTCCATGTCGACGGCGAGGCGGTCAAATCGTGCACTCTCCTGGCATTGCAAGCCGAGGGCCGTTCGGTCTTGACGATCGAAGGGGTGGCGACCGGCGACACCCTGCACCCGATGCAGGAAGCCTTCCGCAACAATCATGCGTTGCAATGCGGGTTCTGCACGCCCGGCATGGTGATGAGCGCGCTCGACCTGGTCAAGAACAACCCCAGCCCCTCCGAACGCGAGATCCGCGAATATCTCGAAGGCAATCTGTGCCGCTGCACCGGCTACCACAACATCGTGCTGGCGATCGCCGAAGGGGCAGCGGTGATGCGCGGCGAGGCGCCGCCGGCCAACGTCCACGGGGCGGCGGCGGAGTAGCCCCGATGACCACGGTCGGCACCCCGGTCCGGCGGCGCGAGGATTACCGCTTCCTGACCGGACAAGGCACCTACACCGACGACATCGACCGCCCGCACCAGCTCTTTGCCTACATCCTCAGAAGCCCGCACGCGCATGCGCTGCTCGCCGGCATCGACAAATCAGCGGCGGCGAGCGCTCCGGGAGTTGCGGCGGTCTATACCGGCCAGGACATGGCAAAGGACGGCGTCGGCGGGCTCCCTTGCGGCTGGCAGGTCCATTCGAAGGACGGCTCGCCGATGGCCGAGCCGGCGCACCCGCCGCTGGCGCAGGAGCGCGTGCGCCATGTCGGCGACCCGGTCGCGGTGGTCATCGCCGACACCCTCGAACAGGCGCGCGAAGCCGCCGAGCTGCTGCGCGTCGACTATGCCGAGGAGCCTGCCGTCGTCGATCCGGCCGCGGCCTTGAAGCCGGGCGCGCCGCAGGTCTTTGCCGAGGCCCCGGGCAATCTCTGCTATGACTGGCAGCTGGGCGACCTTGCCGCGGTCGATGCCGCCATCGCCAAGGCGGCGCGGGTGGTCAAGCTCGACCTCGTCAACAACCGGCTCGTCCCCAACGCGATGGAGCCGCGCGCCGCGATCGGCGACTTCGACCGCGCCACCGGCGACTACACGCTCTACACCACCAGCCAGAACCCGCATGTGATCCGCCTCCTGATGGGCGCCTTTGTGTTGCACATCCCCGAGGCGAAACTGCGCGTCGTCGCCCCCGATGTCGGCGGCGGCTTCGGCTCGAAGATCTATCATTACGCCGAGGAGGCGATCGTCACCTGGGCCGCCGGCAAATTGCGGCGCCCGGTCAAATGGACCGCCGAGCGCTCGGAAAGCTTCATGTCCGACGCGCATGGCCGCGACCACGTGACCCATGTCGAGCTGGCGCTCGACGCACAGGCGAAGTTCCTGGCGCTCAAGGTCGCGACGATCGCCAATATGGGCGCCTATCTCTCGACCTTCGCGCCGTGCATCCCGACCTATCTTTATGGGACGCTGCTCGCCGGCACCTACACGACGCCGGCGATCTACGTCGAGACCAAGGCGGTCTTTACCCACACCGTCCCGGTCGACGCCTATCGCGGCGCCGGCCGGCCGGAGGCGACGTTTCTTTTGGAACGCATCGTCGACCTCGCCGCCGACGAGCTCGGCATCGACCCGGCCGAACTGCGCCGGCGCAACTTCATCCCGAAGGACGCCTATCCGTACCAGACCCCGGTCGCGCTGCAATACGACAGCGGCGACTATCGGACGACCCTCGATCTC
>DASYNW010000156.1:0-17804 GCA_036008325.1 Allostellaceae bacterium | reverse complement strand
GGAGCGCGGGATCGTCAAGGTGGGGGACGAGGTCGAGATTGTGGGTCTGCGGCCGACGGCGAAGACGGTGGCGACGGGTGTGGAGATGTTCCGCAAGCTGTTGGACCAGGGCGAGGCGGGCGACAATATCGGCGTCCTGTTGCGCGGCACCAAGCGCGAGGAAGTGGAGCGCGGCCAGGTGTTGGCGGCGCCGGGCTCGATCACGCCGCACACCCATTTCCAGTGCGAGGCTTACGTGCTGACCAAGGAAGAGGGCGGCCGGCACACGCCGTTTTTCGCCAATTACCGGCCGCAGTTTTATTTCCGGACGACCGATGTGACCGGCACCGTCAAACTGCCCGAGGGCACCGAGATGGTCATGCCGGGCGACAACATCACGATGGAAGTCGAATTGATCGTGCCGATCGCGATGGACGAAGGCCTGCGCTTTGCGATCCGCGAAGGCGGCCGCACCGTCGGCGCCGGCGTCGTCGCCAAAATCATCAAATGATGCCCCGTACGGGGCATCATCCCGGACCTGATCCGGGATCCGCCCACCAAACTGACAAGACCGCGCCAGGGGGACGATAACGCCAGATGGACAATCAGAACATCCGCATCCGGTTGCGGGCTTACGATCACCGCGTGCTCGACCAATCGACCAGCGAGATCGTCAACACCGCCAAGCGCACCGGCGCGCGGATCCGCGGGCCGATCCCGCTGCCGACCAAGATCGAGAAGTTCACAGTGCTGCGCTCGCCGCACATCGACAAGAAGTCGCGCGAGCAGTTCGAGATCCGCACCCACAAGCGGATGCTCGACATCGTCGACCCGACCCCGCAGACGGTCGACGCGCTGATGAAGCTCGATCTCGCTGCCGGCGTCGACGTCGAAATCAAGCTCTAGGGATCATCCGATGCGCACCGGCCTTCTCGCCCGCAAGCTCGGCATGACCCGGATCTTCACCGATGACGGCAACCACGTGCCGGTAACCGTGCTGGCGGTCGACAATTGCCAGGTGGTCGCGGTGCGGACTGTGGAAAAGGACGGCTATTGCGCGCTGCAGCTCGGGGTCGGCGCCGCCAAGGTCAAGAACGTCTCGAAGGCGCAGCGCGGCCATTTTGCCAAGGCGCAGGTCGAGCCGAAGGCGCGGCTCGCTGAGTTTCGCGTCCCCGAGGATGCGGTGGTCGCGGTCGGCGCCGAATTGACCGCGGCGCATTTCGTCGCCGGGCAGCGGGTCGACGTCGTCGGCATCAGCATCGGCAAGGGCTTTGCCGGCGGCATGAAGCGGCACAATTTCGGCGGGCTGCGCGCGACCCACGGGGTCTCGGTCTCGCACCGCAGCCTCGGCTCGACCGGCCAGCGCCAATCTCCCGGCAAGACCTTCAAGAACAAGAAGATGGCCGGGCATCTCGGGGCCGAGCGGGTGACCGTGCAGAGCCTCGAGGTGATTGCCGCCGACGCCGAGCGTGGTGTGTTGATGATCAAGGGCGCGGTGCCCGGCAGCAAGGGCGGCCTGGTCATGGTCAAGGACGCGGCCAAGCGGCGGATGCCGGACGGCCTGCCCTTCCCGGCGGCATTGCGCGGTGCTGCGCCCACGGCCGAACCCGCCGCCGAGAACCCGCCGGGAGAGCCCGCATGAGCAAGCTCTCGGTGCGCAATCTCGACAATCAGGAGGTCGGCGACATCGAGCTCGACGACACTGTGTTCGGGCTGCCGATCCGCCGCGACATCCTGGCCCGCGTCGTCAACTGGCAGCTCGCCAAGCGCCGCGCCGGCACGCACAAAGCCAAGGGCATCAGCGACATCCAGGGCACCACCAAAAAGCCCTACAAGCAGAAGGGCACCGGCCGCGCCCGCCAGGGCAGCCTGCGCTCCCCGCAGTTTCGTGGTGGCGCCCGGATTTTCGGGCCGGTGGTGCGCAGCCATGCCTTCGATCTGCAGAAAAAGGTGCGTCGGCTCGGCCTCAAGACCGCATTGTCGGCGAAGCTCGGCGAAGGCAAGCTCGTGGTCATCGACGCGGCCCGCGCCGAGGACGCCAAGACCAAGGCGCTGCGGGCCCGGCTCGCGACGCTCGGCTGGGGGTCGGTGCTGATCATCGACGGGCCGGCGGTCGACCAGAATTTCGCCCGCGCCGCGCGCAACCTGCCGCGGGTCGATCTGTTGCCGCAGCAGGGCGCCAATGTCTACGACATCCTGCGCCGCGACTTGCTGGTGCTGACCCGCGAGGCCGTGCAGCATCTGGAGGCGCGCCTCAAATGAGCCGGTTCCGCGTCATCCCGCGCGCCGAGCCGAAGCTGACGCGCCAGCAGATGTACGACATCATCCGCACCCCGGTGATCACCGAAAAGGCGACGAACGCGTCCGAGCACAACCAGGTGATCTTTCGCGTGCCGCTGACCGCGACCAAGCGCGAGGTCAAGGCCGCGGTCGAGGGGCTGTTCAATGTCCAGGTGACCGCGGTCAACACGATCCGGGTCATGGGCAAATTGAAGCGCTTCCGCGGCCGGCTCGGGCGCCGTTCCGACCTCAAAAAAGCGATCGTTACCCTCGGCGAAGGCCAGAGGATCGACGTGACCACCGGGATCTAGGCGAGGAGCCGGGGCGATGGCGCTCAAAACCTTCAATCCGACCACCCCGTCGCGGCGACAGCTCGTTATCGTCGACCGCAGCGAATTGTGGAAAGGGAAGCCGGTCAAGGCCTTGACCGAGGGATTGCGCAGCCAGGGCGGGCGCAACAACACCGGCCGCACCACCGTGCGCTGGCGCGGCGGCGGCAACAAGAGGCGCTACCGCATCGTCGATTTCAAACGCCGCAAATTGGACATGCCGGCCACCGTCGAGCGCCTCGAATACGATCCCAACCGAACCGCGTTCATCGCGCTCATTCGCTACCAGGACGGCGAGCTCGCGTACATTCTGGCGCCGCAGCGGCTCAAAGCCGGCGATACGGTGATCTCCGGCGAGCGGGTCGACGTCAAACCCGGCAACGCGATGCCGCTGCGCAGCATGCCGGTCGGCACGATCGTCCACAATGTCGAGATGAAGGCCGGCAAGGGCGGCCAGATCGCCCGCTCGGCGGGCACCTACGTCCAGCTCGTCGGCCGTGATCAGGGCTATGCGCTCCTGCGCCTCAGCTCGGGCGAATTGCGCATGGTGCGCTCCGAGTGCCGGGCGACGATCGGCGCGGTCTCCAACCCCGACCAGCAGAACATCGTCATCGCCAAGGCCGGGCGCAACCGCTGGCTCGGCCGCCGGCCCTCGGTGCGCGGCGTCGCGATGAACCCGATCGACCATCCGCATGGCGGCGGCGAGGGCCGCACCTCGGGCGGCCGCCACCCGGTGACCCCGTGGGGCAAGCCGACCAAGGGCAAGAAGACGCGCCACAACAAGGCGACGGACCGGCTGATCGTCCGCCGCCGCCGCAAACGCTAGAGGCTCTATCGTGCACGGAGAAAGCGCTTGACCCGCTCGGTGTGGAAGGGGCCGTTCGTCGACGGCTATCTGTTGAAAAAGGCCGAAGAGGGGCGCCGCTCGGGGCGCAACCAGGTGATCCGGACCTGGTCGCGACGCTCGACGATCTTCCCGCAATTCGTCGGTCTGACCTTTGGCGTCTATAACGGGCACAAATTCATTCCCGTCCTGGTGACCGAGAATATGATCGGCCACAAGCTCGGCGAATTCGCGCCGACACGGACCTTTTACGGCCACTCCGGCGACAAAAAGGCGAGGAGAGCCTGAGATGAGCAAGCCCGCGGCAGAGCGCCGCCTCGACGACAGCGAGGCCCTGGCCAGCCTGCGCGGGCTGCGGATCAGCGCGCGCAAGCTCAACCTCGTGGCCCAGACGATCCGCGGCAAAACCGCCGCCACGGCGCTGGCCGAGCTGACCTTTTCCCGACGCCGCATCGCCGGTGACGTCAGGAAGGTGCTGCAGGCGGCGATCGCCAATGCCGAGAACAATCATCAGCTCGATGTCGACCGGCTCTACGTCAAGGAAGCCACGGTCGGCCGCGCCTTTGTCCTGAAGCGTTTCCACACCCGCGGCCGCGGCCGCTCGGCGCGGATCGAAAAGCATTTCGCGCATCTGACCGTGATCGTGCGCGAGCGCCCGGAAGAGACCGCCTGAGATGGAGACGATTTAGATGGGCCAGAAAGTCAATCCGATCGGGCTGCGGCTCGGCATCAACCGCACCTGGGACTCGCGGTGGTTCGCGCGCAAGGAATACGCCAACCTCCTGCTCGACGATCTCAAGCTGCGCCGATTTCTCAATCGGCGCCTGGGCCAGGCCGGGGTGTCGCGCATCGTCATCGAACGGGCCGCGCGCAAAAGCCGGATCACGCTCCATTCGGCCCGGCCGGGCGTGATCATCGGCAAGAAGGGCGCCGATATCGAGAAGTTGCGCACCGACATCGCCAAGGTCACGTCGAGCGAGGTCAGCCTCAACATCGTCGAGATCCGCAAGCCGGAGATCGATGCGAAGCTGGTCGCCGACGGCATCGCCCAGCAGCTCGAGCGCCGGGTCGCGTTTCGCCGGGCGATGAAGCGCGCGGTGCAGTCGGCGATGCGGCTGGGCGCGCAGGGCATCCGGATCAACTGCTCAGGCCGGCTCGGCGGCGCCGAAATCGCCCGCATGGAGTGGTATCGCGAAGGCCGGGTGCCGCTGCATACCCTGCGCGCCGACGTCGATTTCGGCTACGGCACGGCCAAGACGACCTATGGGGTGTGCGGGGTCAAGGTCTGGGTGTTCAAGGGCGAGATCCTGGTGCACGACCCGATGGCGCAGGAAAAGCGGGCGGCCGAAGGACAGGGCCCGCCAGCCAGCCACGAGCGCGGCCGGCGCGAATCGTTGGGGTGAGTGTGGGGTCATGCTAAGTCCGAAACGCAGCAAATTCCGCAAGGCGCACAAGGGCCGGGTCCATGGCCTGGCCAAGGGCGGGACGACCTTGAACTTTGGCGCCTATGGGCTCAAGGCGGCCGATCCCGGGCGGATTACCGCGCGCCAGATCGAGGCGGCGCGCCGCGCCATCACCCGCCATATCCGCCGCGCCGGGCGGATTTGGATCCGCGTCTTCCCCGACGTGCCGGTGTCGCACAAGCCGGCCGAAGTGCGCATGGGCAGCGGCAAGGGATCGCCCGAATTCTGGATCTGCCGGGTCAAGCCCGGGCGGATCATGTTCGAGCTCGACGGGGTGCCGGCCGAGACCGCGCGCCAGGCGTTCGAGCTCGCTGCCGCGAAATTGCCGCTGGGAACCCGCTTCGTCACCCGCCCGGGCGAGGAGACCCCCCGATGAAGGCGGGTGACGTCAGGACCAAGACCGATGACGAGCTGACCGGGCAGCTCGACCTGCTCGGCAAGGAGATTTTCAACTTGCGCTTTCAGCGTGCCAACGGGCAGCTCGAAAACACCGCCCGGTTTCGCCAGGTACGCCGCGATATCGCGCGCATCAAGACGATCCAGGGCGAGCGCCGCCGCCGGGCGAGCTAGGGAAAGAGACAGAATGTCCAGACGCGTGCTCCGCGGGATCGTCGTCAGCGACGCCAGCGACAAGACGGTGATCGTCAAGGTCGAGCGCCGGGTGATGCACCCCGTCTACAAGAAGTTCGTGACCCACTCGAAGAAATTCGCCGCGCATGACGAGGGTAATCGCTGGCATGTCGGCGACGCGGTGCAGATCGAGGAAAGCCGCCCGATCTCGAAGAGCAAGCACTGGGTCGTGCTCGGCGCGTCGGGTGAAGGCCGCGGCGGGCCGGGTCGGCGCGAGGCTCCCGCCGAGCCTGGGGCGCCTGGCCTCGACGCCCGGTCCGGCCTGGAGCCAGCGGCGGAAGCGCCGGCCGGGGGTGCGGCATGATCCAAATGCAGACGAACCTCGACGTCGCCGACAATTCGGGCGCGCGCCGGGTGCAATGCATCAAGGTGCTTGGCGGCTCCAAGCGGCGCACCGCCGGCGTCGGCGACGTGATCATCGTGTCGGTCAAGGAAGCGATCCCGCGCGGCCGGGTCAAGAAGGGTGACGTACACCGCGCGGTCATCGTGCGCACCGCCAAGGAAATCCGGCGCATCGACGGCAGCGCGATCCGCTTCGACCGCAACGCCGCGGTGCTGATCACCCAGCAGGGTGAGCCGATCGGCACCCGGATCTTTGGACCGGTGACCCGCGAATTGCGGGCGCGCCGGTTCATGAAAATCGTCTCGCTCGCGCCCGAAGTGCTATGAGCCGCCCCCGAAGCGCTATGAGCCATTTGTTCAGGGCGAAGCCATGCCAAAGCTGAAGATCAAAAAAGGCGACAACGTCGTCGTCGTCGCCGGGCGCGACAAGGGCCGGACCGGCGAGGTGCTGCGCGTCATCCCGGCCGAGCGGCGCGCCGTCGTGCAGGGCGTCAACATGGTCAAGCGGCACACCAAGCCGCAGATGGGCAATCCGGGCGGGATCGTCGAGAAGGAATTGGCGCTGCACATCTCCAACATCGCCCATGTCGACCCGGCCTCGGGAAAGCCGACCCGGATCGGCTACCGGGTGCTCGACGACGGGCGCAAGGTCCGGGTCGCCCGCCGCTCGGGCGAAGTCATCGACAGGTCAGAGAGATGAGCAAGCCGCGCTTGCAGGAACATTACGAGACGGCGTTGCGCCCGGCGCTGATGCAGGAGTTTGGCTACAGCAATCCGATGCAGGTGCCGCGCCTGGAAAAGATCGTCGTCAACATGGGCGTCGGCGAGGCGGTCCAGGACAGCAAAAAGGTCGATGCCGCGGCCGGCGAGCTGACCGCGATCACCGGCCAGCACCCGGTCATCACCAAGGCCAAGCGGTCGATCGCGACGTTCAAATTGCGCGAAGGCATGCCGATCGGCTGCAAGGTGACCCTGCGCCGGGAGCGGATGTACGAGTTTCTCGACCGGCTGATCAATGTGGCGTTGCCGCGGGTGCGCGACTTTCGCGGAATTTCCGGCAGGAGCTTTGACGGGCGGGGCAATTTCGCGCTCGGCCTCAAGGAGCAGATCGTCTTTCCGGAGATCGATTACGATCGGGTCGACGCCGTGCGGGGAATGGACGTCGTGGTCACGACGACGGCCAAAACCGATGCCGAGGCGAAGGCGCTGCTGAAAGGCTTCGACATGCCGTTCGCCAATTGATCTGTCGAGGAGTTTATCAAGTGGGAGGAGTTTAGCCGGATGGCAAAAAAGAGCGCGGTCGAGAAGAACGCCCGGCGGATCAAGCTATCGAAGCAGATCGCGCCGCGGCGGACCCGCCTCAAGGAGATCGCGACCGACCGCACGGCCCCCCCCGAGGAGCGGTTTGCGGCACAGCTCAAGCTCGCCATGCTGCCGCGCAACGGATCGGCGACCCGGGTGCGCAACCGCTGCGCGCTGACCGGGCGCCCGCGCGGCTATTATCGGAAATTCAAGCTGTCGCGCATCGCGGTGCGCGAGCTCGCCTCGTCGGGGCAGATCCCGGGCATGCTGAAATCGAGCTGGTAGGAGGGATCGCGACGATGACGATGAGCGACCCGTTGGGGGACATGCTGACCCGGATCCGCAACGGGCAACGGGCGCGCCAGGCGGTCGTCGCGTCGCCCGCCTCGAAGATTCGCGCCAATGTGCTCGAAGTTTTGCAGCGCGAGGGCTATATACGCGGCTTCTCGCGCGACGATTTGCGGCCTGGCGTCGCCGAGCTCAAGATCGAGCTCAAATACGTCGACGGCGAGCCGGTGATCCGCGAAATCGCGCGGGTGTCGAAGCCGGGGCGGCGGATCTACTCGCGGATCGCCGACCTGCCGCGTAGTTATAACGGGCTCGGCATCGCCATCCTGTCGACCCCGCGCGGGGTTTTGTCCGACAACGAGGCCAGGGCTGCCAAAGTCGGCGGCGAGGTCCTCTGCCGGGTGTTTTGAGGTAGCGACATGTCACGCATAGGCAAGAACCCGGTGCCGGTGCCGAGCGGGGTCGAGGTCCAGCTCTCCGACCGCACCCTAACCGCCAAGGGCGGCCTCGGCACCTTGCGGCTGGCGGTCAGCAACGCGGTCACGGCATCGATCGCCGATGGTGCCATCACGATCGCCCCGGCCAACGACAGCAAGCAATCGCGCGCGATGTGGGGCACCACCCGCGCCTTGGTCAGCAACATGGTGACCGGCGTGTCGAAAGGCTTCACCGTCGGTCTCGAGATAAACGGGGTCGGCTACCGGGCCGCGGTTCAGGGCAGCAATCTGAACCTGCAGCTCGGCTACAGCCATGATATTCCATTTCCGATACCCGAGGATGTGCGGATCACCTGCGAACGGCCGACCGTGATCACCGTCAGCGGCGCCGACCGCCAGCGCGTCGGCCAGGTCGCCGCCGAGATCCGCGCTTTTCGCCCGCCCGAGCCGTACAAGGGCAAGGGCATCAAATATGCCGGCGAAATCGTCCGCCGCAAGGAAGGCAAGAAGAAGTAGCCGCGATGCCGCAAAAAGCCAAAGCCCTGTTCCTGCGCCGGCGCCTGCGGGTGCGGGCGAATTTGAAGCGCCTGGCCCGCAACCGGCCGCGGCTCTCGGTATTCCGCTCGTCGAAGCACATCTATGCGCAGGTGATCGACGATGCCGTCGGGCGAACCCTGGCGGCGGCGTCGAGCCTCGATCCCGGGCTCAAGGCCAGCCTCGGCACCGGGGCTGACATCGCCGCCGCGGGCGCCGTCGGCAAGCTGCTCGCCGAGCGGGCCAAGGCCGCCGGGGTCGAGCGCGTCGTGTTCGATCGCGGCGCCTATCTGTTTCATGGCCGGGTCAAGGCCCTGGCCGACGCCGCCCGCGAGGGCGGCCTGGACTTCTGAAGGGGTTGGTTGGCATGGCACGGACGATGGCGCGCAACCAGGGCGAACGGCGCGGACGCGACGGCGACCGCCAGTCTCGCGATCGCGACGACAACGAATTCGCCGAAAAGCTGGTCAACATCAATCGCGTCGCCAAGGTGGTCAAGGGCGGAAGGCGGTTCGGCTTTGCCGCACTCGTCGTGGTCGGCGACCGCAAGGGCCGGGTCGGCTATGGCGCCGGCAAGGCGCGCGAGGTGCCCGAAGCGATCCGCAAGGCCACCGAACAGGCGCGGCGCAGCATGATCCGCGTGCCGCTGCGCGAAGGCCGCACCCTACATCACGACATCATCAGCAGCTATGGCGCCGGGCGGGTGATCGTGCGTGCGGCAAAGGCCGGCACCGGGATCATCGCGGGCGGTCCGATGCGGGCGATCTTCGAGGCGCTCGGCGTCCACGACGTTGTCGCCAAATCGATCGGCAGCGCCAACCCGCACAATATGATCAAGGCGACCTTCGTGGCGCTCGGCCAGGCGACGAGCCCGCGCGCGGTGGCGGCGCGGCGCGGCAAAAAGGTCGGCGAGATCCTCGGCCGCCGCGACGGCGAAGCCCGCGAGCCGGCGTGATGGCAGGCGAGAGGGAGAGCGCGATGGCCGGCGAAACGGAGGGCAAGAAAACGCTCACGGTCGAGCAGACCGGAAGCCCGATCGGGCGCCGGCACGACCAGGAGGCAACCCTGAAAGGGCTCGGTCTGAACCGGCTGCACCGCCGCCGTGTCCTCGAGGATACGCCCTCCGTGCGCGGCATGATACGCAAGGTCGGGCATCTGGTGCGGATCGTCGAGGCAAGCTAGAGAGAGACCCCTCGGCCGGCCTTCGGTGCAGCAGGCCCCTGCCCCGCTGCGAGCCGCGCTGGCCGGGGCCGGGTGCAGCGGGTAGGGTAGCCACGAAAGAATGCAGCGAATGAAGCTCAACGAAATCAGGGACAATCCGGGGGCGCACTACCGCGCCAAGCGGGTCGGGCGCGGCATCGGGTCGGGCAAGGGCAAAACCTCGGCGCGGGGCGGCAAGGGCCAGACCGCGCGCAGCGGGGTGGCGCTCAACGGCTTCGAAGGCGGGCAAACGCCGCTGCACCGCCGGCTGCCCAAGCGCGGCTTTGACAACTCGATGTTCCGCCCCGATTTCAAGGTGGTCAATCTCGGCCGGCTGCAACAGGCGCTCGATGCCGGCAAGCTCAAGGCCGAGGGCACCCTCGACGGCGCGGCACTGGTCGCCTGCGGAGTGCTGCGGCGGCAAGGCGACGGGGTTCGTCTGCTCGCCAAGGGAGCGTTGCGCGCGGCGCTGACGATCGAGGTCGCGGGCGCCTCCAAGGCGGCGATCGCGGCCGTCGAACAAGCCGGCGGCCAGGTCATCGTGCGCCCGGGCCGCAAGCAGAAGCCGCAGGCCGAGGCGAGCGCCTCAGTGTGAACGCGGCGGCCGCGCGCGCCGGCGGTCGAAGCAGCCGGGCTCGTGGTTAGCCGGGCGCATGGGTTAGGGATCGAATCGAATGGCGTCAGCCGCCGAACAACTCGCCGCCAGCATCAATCTCTCCGCCTTCACCAAGGCGACCGAGCTCAAAAGCCGGATCTGGTTCACCCTCGGCGCATTGCTGATCTATCGGCTCGGCACCTACATCCCGATCCCCGGGATCGACCCGTCGATCCTGCAAAGCATCTTCTCGCGCAATGCCGGCGGCATTCTCGGCATGTTCGACATGTTCTCGGGCGGCGCGCTCGGGCGCATGACAATCTTCGCCCTCGGCATCATGCCGTACATTTCGGCATCGATCATCATCCAGCTGCTGACCGCGGTGTCGCCGACCCTGGAAGCCCTGAAGAAGGAGGGCGAGAGCGGGCGCAAGACACTCAATCAATATACCCGCTACGGCACGGTCCTGTTGGGCATGGTCCAGGCCTACGGCATCTCGGTCGGGATCGAGGGCATGCATGCCGGCGCCGAATCGGCGGTGCTCGATCCCGGGCTGTTCTTCCGGCTGGTCACGGTCGTGACCCTGGTCGGCGGCACGGTCTTTCTGATGTGGCTCGGCGAACAGATCACCGAGCGCGGCATCGGCAACGGCATCTCGTTGATCATCATGTCCGGCATCGTCGCCAACCTGCCGCATGCGCTGGCTTCGACCTTGGAACTCGGTCGCACCGGGGCGATCTCGGCCTACTTCATTGTCTTTTTTCTGGTGTTGTCGGTTGCGGTGGTCACCTTCATCGTGTTCGTCGAGCGCGCCCAGCGCCGCATTCTGGTGCAGTATCCCAAACGCCAGGTCGGCAACAAAATGTTCGGCGGCGACGCCTCGCACCTGCCGCTTAAGCTCAACACCTCGGGGGTGATCCCGCCGATTTTCGCCTCCTCGCTGTTGCTGCTGCCGGCGACCATCGCCAATTTCGAGGCGAATGGCAGCAGCGGCTTTGGCGGCTGGATCGGCGAGATCACCGCCTATCTGTCGCACGGCCGACCGCTCTACATGGGGCTATACGTCGCGCTGATCGTATTCTTCAGCTTTTTCTATACCGCGATCGTCTTCAACCCGACAGAGACGGCTGACAATCTGCGCAAATACGGCGGGTTCATTCCCGGCATCCGGCCCGGAAAAAACACCGCAGACTTTCTCGATTACGTGCTGACCCGGCTGACCGTGGTCGGCGCTGCTTACCTGGCGGCGGTCTGCATCCTGCCGGAAATCCTGATCTCGGAATATTCGGTGCCGTTCTATTTCGGCGGGACGAGCCTCTTGATCGTGGTCAGCGTGACGATGGACACGGTGGCGCAAATCCATTCGCATCTGCTGGCCCACCAGTATGAAGGGCTGATCAAGAAGGCGAAGCTGAGGGGGCGACGCGGATGAACCTCGTCCTGCTCGGGCCGCCGGGCTCGGGAAAGGGAACCCAAGCCAAGCGCATCGCGCAGCGCCGGGACCTGCAGCACCTCGCCACCGGCGACATGCTGCGCGCTGCAATCGAATCCGGCAGCCCACTGGGCAGGAGCGTCCGGGCGATCATGGATTCCGGCGCCCTCGTCCCCGACGACACAATCATCGCCCTGATCCGCGGGTGGATCAGGCGGCGCGCCAGCGGCAGCGGCTTCATTCTCGACGGCTTTCCGCGCACGGTGGCGCAGGCCCAGGCCCTCGACCACCTGCTGACGGAAACCGGCGCCGAACTCGATGTCGTCATCGAACTCGAGGTCGATGAGACAGCGCTGATCGATCGGCTGTCGGGACGGTTCAGCTGCGCAAATTGCGGGGCGAGCTATCACCAGCGCACACATCAGCCGCAGGTCGAAGGCGTTTGCGACATTTGCGGCAGCAACGATCTCGTCTGCCGGCCCGACGACCGCCCAGAAGCGGTCCGCACGCGGCTCGAAGTCTACCGGCGGCAAACGGCACCGCTTCTGCCTTATTATGGGACACGACATATCTTGCAGAAGGTCAATGGGATGGCCGGAATCGACGCGGTGACGAGCCAGATCGAAACGATCCTGAACGCCGTGATGCCGCTGCCTGGTTGACGTGAGCGTCTGCGTCGA
The DNA here is from genome assembly GCA_036008325.1 of Allostellaceae bacterium. Lineage (GTDB taxonomy): Bacteria > Pseudomonadota > Alphaproteobacteria > ATCC43930 > CGMCC-115725 > AP-15. The sequence goes on along the minus strand of DASYNW010000156.1, from coordinate 5,469 downwards.
TATGATGCTTGCCCTTGCGACGAGGGCTAGCCACTATCATCTCTTGACTTTGCCGAGGAGGAGCGCAGGTGGCGCGAATTGCTGGCGTCAACATCCCCAATCAGAAGCGGGTGCCGATCGGGCTCGCCTACATTCACGGCATCGGGCGGACCACCGCCCTGCAGATCTGCAACCGCGTTGGCATTCCGCCCGAGCGGCGGGTGCACGAGCTGACCGACGATGAAGTGCTGCGCATGCGCGAGGTGATCGACCGCGAATTCACGGTCGAAGGCGATCTGCGCCGGCAGGTGGCGATGAACATCAAGCGGCTGATGGATCTGGGCTGCTATCGCGGTTTGCGCCATCGCAAGGGCCTCCCGGTCCGCGGTCAGCGCACCCACACCAACGCGCGCACGCGCAAGGGGCCGGCGCGGCCGATCGCCGGGAAAAAGAAATAGCCCCGAAACTCCAGCACTCCTCGATACTCCAGCACTGAGGCGGACCCAGATAGATGGCCAGAACGGCGGCGCCGGCGCCGCGCCTTCGCCGGCGCGAACGCAAGAACATCACTTCGGGCACGGCGCATGTGAACGCCACGTTCAACAACACGATGATCACGATCACCGATGCGCAGGGCAACACCATCGCCTGGTCGTCATCGGGCAGCCAGGGCTTCAAGGGTTCGCGCAAATCGACCCCCTATGCTGCCCAGGTCGCCGCCGAAGATGCCGGGCGCAAAGCCATGGAACACGGCATGCGTACCCTCGAGATCGAGGTCAAGGGCCCGGGATCTGGCCGGGAATCGGCGCTGCGCGCCTTGCAGGCGGTGGGTTTCGCGGTCACCTCGATCCGCGACGTGACGCCGATCCCGCACAATGGCTGCCGGCCGCCCAAGCGGCGCCGCGTCTGACCGGCAAATCGGCCCTGCCGTAGCAGGGGTTCTTATCGAGGAAAACGCCGGTGGCGCCGCCATCGGCCGTTGTCGCGGATGGCATCCGCCTTCACCGACCGAGGTTCGAGTCGTGATTCAAAAGAACTGGCAAACCCTGATCAAGCCGAAACAGCTTTCGGTAGAACCGGGCGACGATCCCAAGCGCATCGCAACCGTCGTCGCCGAGCCGCTGGAACGCGGCTTTGGCTTGACTTTGGGCAACGCGCTGCGGCGGGTGCTGCTCTCCTCGCTGCAAGGGGCGGCGGTGACCTCGGTGCAAATCGAGGGCGTGCTGCACGAATTCTCCTCGATCCCGGGCGTGCTCGAAGACGTGACCGACATCGTTCTCAACGTCAAGAGCATCGAACTGCGGATGTATGGCGACGGCCCCAAGCGCATGCGGCTGCGCGGCACCGGCCCCGGGGAGGTGCGCGCCGGTGCGATCGAAACCGGCCACGACATCGACATCATGAACCCGGAGCTGGTGGTCTGCACCCTCGACAGCGGCGCCAAAATCGCGATGGAGCTGACCGTCGAGAACGGCAAGGGGTATCTGCCCGGGACCCAGAACCGGGCGGAGGACGCACCCATCGGGCTCATTCCGGTCGATGCGCTGTTCAGCCCGGTGCGCAAGGTTTCGTACCGCGTCGAGAACACCCGCGTCGGCCAGGTCACCGACTACGACCGGCTGGCGATGCGGCTCGAGACCAACGGTGCCGTGACCCCCGAAGACGCGGTGGCGCTGGCCGCCCGCATCCTGCAGGACCAGTTGCAGCTGTTCATCAATTTCGAGGAGCCCCGGCATCCCTCCGACGAGACCCGGCCGAGCGAGCTGCCGTTCAACAAGAACCTCTTGCGCAAGGTCGACGAGCTCGAATTGTCGGTGCGCTCGGCCAATTGCCTGAAGAACGACAACATCGTCTATATCGGCGACCTGGTCCAGAAATCCGAGGCCGAAATGCTGCGGACCCCGAATTTCGGCCGCAAATCATTGAACGAGATCAAGGAGGTGTTGGCCCAGATGGGGCTGCACCTTGGCATGGAAATCGTCAATTGGCCACCCGAAAACATCGAGGAGCTGGCCAAGCGACTCGACGAGCCCTATTGAGGAACCGATGCGCCACCGCCTGAAAGGCCGCAGCTTCAGCCGCCGCTCCGAGCATCGCAAGGCGATGTTCGAGAACCTGGCCGCTTCGCTGATCAAGCACGAACAGATCACCACGACCCTGCCCAAGGCCAAGGATCTGCGCCCGATCGTCGAACGGCTGATTAGCCTCGGCAAGCATGGCGGGCTCGCCAACCGGCGCCGCGCCATCGCCCAGCTCCAGGATGCGCCGCTGGCCAACAAGCTGATGACGACCCTGGCCGAGCGCTATGCCGGCCGCGCCGGCGGCTATACTCGCATCATCAAGGCGGGATTTCGCCATGGCGACAACGCGGCGATGGCGGTGATCGAGCTGGTCGACCGCGATCCCCTGGCCAAGGGCAAGGATTCGGGCCCGACCGGGACCGAGGACCGGGACGAAGCCGAAGCCGCTTGACCGGCCGCCTATAGGTCCGGGCGCGCGGCAAAGCCGGCGCTGTCATCGTCTGGCGCCTCGACCAATTCGACCCGGTCGACCCGCGCGGCCGGCGGGCCGTACCAGCAGGCTTCAACCATCGCTGCGACGGACTCCGTCGGGCCGGTCGCCAGCAGCTCGACCGAGCCATCGGAGCGGTTGCGCACCCACCCGCGCAGCCCCAGGCTTTTGGCGGCCTCGATCGCCCAGGCGCGATAACCCACGCCTTGCACCCGACCTGATACGCGCAGCCGAACGGTCTTCATCTGCGTCCCCTTGCGAATAGCCAGCTAGCCAGCGCTCGCCCGGCGGGTTTGGGGAGCGATCGGCCGGCAGCGCCGTTCACCCCGGAAAGACGCCGGCGCCATCGAAAAGATGACCGACGTCATGGCGCCTCGACGCCGAACGGCCCATGCACAAGTCGCCGCCCGCGAGTGCGAGGCGCATCGTTTCGGATCATTTCGCTAAGAGGACAGGACGATGGCAAGCGAAGACCTGAAGGGGCTCAGAGTGGCCATTCTCGTAACCGACGGTTTTGAGCAGGTCGAACTGATCGAACCGCGCAAGGCGCTCGACGAGGCTGGCGCCGAAACCCGGATCGTCTCGCCCAAGCCCGCCGAGGTGCGCGCCTGGAACTTTACCGATTGGGGCCGCACCCTCCCGGTCGAGGTCAAGCTCGACCAAGCCCGCGCGCAGGATTTCGACGCGCTGCTGCTGCCGGGCGGGGTGATCAACCCCGATGCGCTGCGCATCGAGCCGAAAGCGGTCGCTTTCGTCAAAGCATTCTTCGACGCCGACAAGCCGGTCGCGGCGATCTGCCATGGGCCGTGGACGATCATCGAGGCCGGCTGTGCCCACGGCCGGCGGATGACCTCATGGCCGTCGCTGAAGACCGATCTGAGGAATGCCGGCGCCGAATGGCTGGACCAGGAAACGGTGGTCGACGGCAATATGCTCACCAGCCGCAAGCCCGACGATATTCCGGCGTTCAACCGCCAAATTCTGAAGCTGTTTGCCGGGTCGAAATCGCGCCATTATCGGGCAGCCTAGCACGGAGGAACAGCGATGCAGCGGCGCGCGTTCGGCCCCACCGGCCGCGAGGTGGCGGTGATCGGAATGGGTACCTGGAATTTCGAGCAGGCCCCTCGCGCGGCCGCGATCGCCGCCCTGCGGCGCGGCCTCGATTTCGGCATGGATCACATCGACACCGCCGAGATGTATGGCTCCGGAGCGGCCGAGGAGCTGGTCGGCGAGGCCATCGCCGGGCGCCGCGACGAGGTCTTTCTGGTGTCGAAGGTCCTGCCGCACAACGCCTCGCGCGCGGGCACGCGCACCGCCTGCGAGCGCTCGCTCGCCCGGCTGCGCACCGACCGGCTCGACTGCTACCTGCTGCATTGGCGCGGCTCGCATCCGCTGGCGGAAACGATCGCCGCCTTCGAGGAGCTGCGGCGCGCGGGCAAGGTCCTCAGTTGGGGGGTCAGCAATTTCGACACCGCCGACCTCGACGAAGCGCTGAAACTGGCGGGCGGCGTGCCAATCGCCTGCAATCAGGTGCTCTATCACCTCCTCGAGCGGAGCATCGAGCACGCCGTGATCCCGTGGTGCGAGCAGCACAAGGCGGCGGTGGTCGCCTATAGCCCGTTCGGCCACGCGCGCTTTCCCGGTCCGCAAACCGCCGGCGGTCGTGTGCTGGCCGAAATCGCGCGGGAGATCGGCGCGACGCCGCGTCAGACGGCGCTAGCCTTTCTGGTGCGGCGTCCGTCGGTGTTCGCCATCCCCAAGGCCGCCGACCCGCAGCATGCCGAGGAAAACGCCGCGGCCGGCGACCTCGAGCTCTTGCCCGAGCAGGTCGCCCGGCTCGACGCGGCCTTTCCGCTGCCCCGCCGCCAACGCGGATTGCCGATGCTGTAGTATCTTTCTCCGCCCATCTCCGCTCCGGTCATTGCGAGCGCAGCGAAGCAATCTGGCGCCGTTCCCTCACCAGGAGCGGGATTGCTTCGTCGCCGGCCGGCTCCTCGCAATGACGCCTTCCATTTACTCGAATTCGAGGATGACCTCGTCGACGGCTAGGCTGTCGCCGGGCTTGGCGCGTATTTTGGCGATGCGGCCGTCGCGTTCGGCGCGCAGCACGTTTTCCATCTTCATCGCTTCGACGATGGCGAGCGCCTCGCCGGCCTTGACCTCCTGGCCGGGTGCCACCGCGATCGACGACAGCAGCCCCGGCATCGGCGACAACAGCAGCCGAGACGTGTCCGCGGCCTTTTTCGCCGGCATCAGCGCCAACAGCTCGGCGGCGCGCGGCGACAGCACCTGCGCCCGGCGGACGACGCCGCGATGGACGAGGCGAAACCCCGAGCCCGGCAGCCGCTCGACCTGCATCGTCGCCACTCCCGCCTCGTGCTGGACATGCAGCAAAGGCTGGCCCGGCCGCCAATCGGTGCTGGCGATCCGGCACTCCCCGCCGAGCTCCACCATGTAGCTGCCGCCTTGCGGCCGGACCACGACCGAGTGCGCCGCGCCGTCGAGCAGTATCGTCGATCGCTCGGGGATCTCGCCTCGGGTTGCGGCGAACTGGCCGTCGATCGCGGTTTCGCCTTCGCGAATGCGCCGCTGTGCCAGCGCCGCGGCGAGAAGGATTATGTTGTCCGGTTCGACAAAACCCGGCGGCGGGGCAAAGCCCGCGGGAAATTCGTCGGCGATGAAGCTTGTCGACAGCGCACCGGAGCGAAACCGCGGCGTCGCCAGGATCGCCGCCAGAAACGCCGCGTTGTTTTGCACGCCGGCAATGTAGAAGCCGTCGAGGGCATCGCGCAATCGGTCGGTGGCGGCATTGCGGTCGATGCCCCAGGCACATAGCTTGGCGATCATCGGGTCGTAGTGGACGCTGATCTCGGCGCCCTCGAAGACCCCGTCATCGAGCCGCAGCCCCTCCCCCGCCGGCGGCAGATAGCGCACCAGCCGGCCGATCGACGGCAGAAAGCCGCGCGCCGGGTCCTCGGC
>DASYNW010000155.1:0-6757 GCA_036008325.1 Allostellaceae bacterium | reverse complement strand
CGCGGGCGGCTGATCTTCGCGCTCGACGCCACCGCCAGCCGCGAGCCCACCTGGGACCGCGCCTGCCGCATCCAGGGCGAGATGTTCGAGGCGACGGCGGCGCTGGGCGGGCTCGAAATCCAGCTCGTCTTCTACCGCGGGTTTGCCGAATGCAAGGCTAGCCGCTGGATGACCACGGCCGCCGAATTGCACCGGGTCATGAGCACGGTGCGGTGCGTCGGCGGCGAGACCCAGATCGAGCGGGTGTTGAGCCAGGCGATCCGGGAGACCGGCAAGCGCCGCGTCAATGCGCTGATCTTTGTCGGCGACGCGATGGAGGAAAAGGTCGACCGGCTGTGCCGGCTGGCCGGCGAATTGGGGCTCTTGGGCGTGCCGATCTTCCTGTTTCACGAAGGCAGCGACCGCAAGGCGGCAGCCGCGTTCAAGCAGATGGCGAGCCTGTCGCGCGGCGCCTATCTGAGCTTTGACACGGGGAGCGCCGAGCGCCTGAAGGAGCTTTTGGCAGCGGTCGCGGTCTATGCCGCCGGCGGCTATCGCGCGCTTGCCGCCTATGGCGCGGGCAAGAGCGGCGAGGTGTTGCGGCTGACCGCCCAATTGAAGGGGTGAGCGGCGACGATGCTGTTCCTGCTCGGCGGGGTTGCGGTTCTGGGCGGCTTCCTGCTGCTGGTCTACCTGTTCGTCAACACCGACCCGGCCCGCTTGGCGCGCAATCTCAAATGGACCGGGATCGGCGTCGCCGCGATCGCGGTGATCGGGCTGGTGCTGGTTCCCCCGGTGCGCGAGTTGGCGGCGTTGCTGTTTCCGCTCGCGCTCTCGATGCCGCTGTTGTCGCGGATCCGCGGCTTTATCGACCGCCACCGCGCCCCGGCCGGCGGCCGCACCTCGACGGTCGCCACCGCCTTTCTGCGCATGAGCCTCGACCACGATACCGGCGCCATGAGCGGCACCGTGCTGCGCGGAGAGTTTGCCGGAATGCGGGTCGAAGAGCTCGGCCGCGGGGATCTGCTGGCGTTGCTGCGCGAATGCCGGGCGGCGGACGAGGAAGGCGCGCGGCTGCTCGAAGCCTATCTCGACCGCCTCCACCCCGATTGGCGCGACGATCTCGGCGGCGGCTTCGGGCACGGCAGTGCTGGGCAGGCTGGCGCCGGGCCCGCGAGCGGCGATCTGACGGTCGACGAGGCCTACGCGATCCTCGGTCTCGCCCGCGGCGCCACTCCCGCCCAGATCAAGGAGGCGCATCGCCGGCTGATGGTCAAGCTGCACCCCGATCACGGCGGCTCGGACTATCTGGCGACCAAGATCAACCGTGCCCGCGACCTGCTGCTCCGCGGGCGATAGCGGTCAGCCCAGGCCGAGCAAAATCCGGAACCCGATAAACAAAGGGGGCGTTGGCAGGCCCGAACGCCGCATCCCTCTGGTATCATCGGTCAGAAACCGCCGCAGGACAGTCAATGCCGCCGCCGGCCCCGCCGATCGAGCACGTCGTCGTGCTGATGATGGAAAACGCCGCCTTCGATCGCATGCTCGGCTGCATGACCGAGGTGCATGCCGGGATGGAGGGCGTCGACCCGGCCCATCCGCGCACCAACCCCGACCCGGATGATGGCGAGGTGGCGCAGGCGCCGACCACCGCGCGCAACATCGACCGCGACCCGCATCACTATCTGCCCAACGGGCTGGCGCAGCTCGCCGGCGGCACCAATCAGGGCTTTGTCGCCGATTTCGCGCGTACCCACCCGAACAGCACCAGCGCCGAGCGGCGCGAGATCATGGGCTATTACCCGCGCGGCTTCCTGCCGGCGTTGCACACGCTCGCCGAGCATTTCGTGGTGTGCGACCACTGGTTCTCGTCGCTGCCGGGCCCGACCTGGATCAACCGGCTGTTCGCCCATTCCGGCACTTCGCTCGGCCATGTCAGCGAGCCGGGGAGCCTGTTCAGCCGAAAGCTGCATCTCTACAACGAGCGCACGCTCTATGACGAGCTGCACGATGCGGGGGTGCCATGGCGGATCTACTTCGGCGACGTGCCGCAATCCCTGGTGCTGACCCATCAATTCAAGCATCTGGACAGCTATCGCCGCTTCGCCCACTGGAACGACGACGTCGCCCGCGGCGATCTGCCGGCCTACACCTTCATCGAGCCGACCTATCTCGGCCCCAATCAGAACGACCAGCACCCGCCGCACGACGTGCTGCGTGGCGACGCGCTGATCGCCGAGGTGTACAACGCGCTGCGCGCCAATGCCGACCTGTTCGATCGCACCCTCTTGATCGTGATGTACGACGAGCATGGCGGCTTTTTCGACCACGTCGTGCCGCCGCGCACGGTGGCGCCCGACGGCCATACCGAACACTACTCGTTCGACCGGCTGGGCTTCCGGGTGCCGGCGATCCTGATCTCGCCGCGGCTCGACCCGGGCGTGGTCAAGGAGGTGTTCGACCACACCAGCCTGCTGCGCATGGCCGGCGGGCTGTGGCCGGGGGTCGAGCCCTTGGGCCGGCGGGCGAAGCAGGCGAACGACCCGTTGGCCGGGCTCGCCTGGCGCGCGACGCCGCGCCGCGATCTGCCCGAGGCCCCGCAGGCGCGCGACATCCAGGACGCGCGGCCGCTCGGCCGGCTGGTCGGGTTCGCCGAATCGCTGTTCGGCATGAGCCACCACATCGAGAGCCTGGTCGAGCATTCGGGGCGACGCGGCGCCTTGATGGCGCGCGCCCACGAGGCGCTCGGCGACGGCTGGAGCCAGGCCAAGCTCGCCACCGACCGGTTCGACGCGCTGTTCGAGGAGAGCGGCGCCGGCGGCCTGATCCATCGCGTCGGCCACGTGCTGCACGAGGCAGTCCGCCGCGTCGGGCTCTAGATCCCTGGCGCTGCTTCAGCCGGGGCGGCGGCGCAGCTTGTACCAGACAAACCAGCCGATCGCGGCGACGACGGCCGCCGCCACGACCAGGTCATAGCGGTGCATCGCCGCGCGCAATCGCGGATCGCTGTCCCAGCGCTTGCCGAGACGCTCGCCGATATAGGCCAACAGGTAGCACCAGGCCAACGAGCCAACGAAGGTATAGAGCTGGAACGGCAATTGCCGCATCTGCGCCATGCCGGCGGGCAGCGCCAGGAAGGTGCGCACCACCGGCAGCACCCGCCCGATCAGCACCGCCGGGGCGCCGAAGCGGGCAAAGAACCGCTCGGCGCGCGCCAGGTCGTCGCGATCGAGCAGCAGCCAGCGCCCCCAGCGATCGATAAAGCGCCGCCCACCCCACCAGCCGACCCAATAGGCGGCGGTCGAGCCGACGTTGGAGCCGATCGCCCCGGCCAGCGCCACGCCAAGGAGGCTGAACCGGCCAGTCGAGGCGAGATAGCCGGCAAACGGCATGATCACTTCGGACGGCAGCGGAATGCACGCCGATTCGAGCGCCATCAGCGCTGCCACCCCGGCATAGCCACCGGCCGAGATCGCCGCGGTGATCCAGGTCGCGGCGGTCGCGATCAACGAGAACGGCAACAGCTGCACCCTTTACGGCAGCGGGCTCGCCGCCGACACCCGGTATGCCGCGGTCTGCGGACCGATTGCGTTGCTCAGCCGCCGCGGCCGGGATAGCTGACGGCGAGGCCGGCGCGGACGTCCTGCTGGATGCCGTATTGTGGGAACGGATAGCGCAGGCCGTTCTTGGCCAACGCCTCCATGCCGGCGATCGCCTTGCCGAGCTGGTCGGGCGGCAGCGCCATCAGCATCTCGTCGTCGAGCACGCCGCCATAGCGGCGTTCGGCGAAGCACGGGATCGAGAGGCTCGGCTCGCGGGTTTTGAGCGCCCGTCCCCAGGAATCGGCGCAGGCCGATTCGCCGACCACGCTCCAGTCGAAGCGCTTGTAGCCGGCCCATTGCAGCCCGTTGATAAAATAGATCATCGCCCCCGGGGTCGCGTAGAAGAGGGCGATGTCGGGCGGATCGAGCCGGCCGGCGGCGAGCGGCGCCACCGCCAGCGCCTCGAAGCGGCCGTCGGGCACGCATTCCATCGCCGCCTGGTGGGCGCTGGCATCGGCGTCCGAGCTGTACCACACATCGACCATGTGCTGCCCCGATCGCCAGGCCGCGTCCTTCGCCTGGCCGAGCCCGACCACCGCCCGGCACTGGGCGCCGACCAGATCCTCGGCGGTCAGCCCGACGGTCCAGCCGAGGCGTGCCGCTTGCGCCACGATCTGGTCGAGGGTGTGCACCGCCTTAGGCCGGCGGATCTTGGCGATCGCCTCCATCTCGTCGCGGCGCTCGAACAGCTTCATGCCGAACGGGATCGAGCGGAGCTTCAGGAGCCGGTCCAGATCGGCGACGAGCTTGGTCCAGTCGGTGGTCATGTCTGCGTTCCTCGGGCAGGGATGCGGCGATCTTGCCACCTGTCTCGACATCATTTTTATCATATTTCGAGGAACCCGTGGAAAGCTGGGGGGTTCGGCCCCACAGTAGGCTGCGATGCTCGCCGGTCCAACCGGCGAGTCGGACGCGCGCGCGGCGAGTGGAGGGGAATTCTGATGCGGCTGTTCTGCGTCCATCCCGGCCCGATGACCTATTCGCAGATATTCCTGCGGCTCGAGCCGATCGGCCTCGAGCTCGTCGCCGCGGCGGCGCGGCAGGCCGGCCACGCGGTGCGCCTGCTCGATCTCCAGGTCGAGGACCAGCGCGCCTATTTCCGCACGATCGAGCGCTGGCAGCCCGACGCCGTCGCCTTCGGCTGCAACTACCTGGCGAACATTCCTGAAATCGTCGATCTCGCCAAGGCCACCAAGGCGCGCTTTCCCGGCGTGTTCGTCTGCGTCGGCGGGCACAGCGCCTCGTTTACCGCAAATGCGTTGATCGAGCACAGTGAAGGCGCCATCGACTGCGTGCTCAAGGGCGAGGGCGAAGCTTCGATCCCGCTGCTGCTCGCCGCGATCGAGGCCGCGCATGACCCGGTCACGGTCCCCGGCGCCGTCACCGCGAAGGGGGAAGGGCCGCCGCCGGGCTTTGTCCATTCGCTCGACGACGTGATGCCGGCGCGCGACCTGGTGCGCCATCGCCGCAAATATTATCTGGGCATTCTCGACCCCTGCGCTTCGATCGAGTTCTCGCGCGGCTGCCCATGGGACTGCTCGTTTTGCAGCGCCTGGACCTTCTACGGCCGCAGCTACCGGCTGTTGAGCCCGGACCGGGTGGTCGAGGACCTCCGCCGCATTCGCGAGCCCGGGGTCTTCATCGTCGACGATGTGGCCTTTGTCCATGAGCGCCACGCGATGGAGCTCGGCGAGGCGGTCGCCCGCGCCGGCATCAAAAAGCGCTATTACCTCGAAACCCGCGGCGACGTGCTGCTGCGCAACAAGGAGGCATTTCGTTACTGGAAGACGCTCGGGCTGCAATACCTGTTCCTCGGCATCGAAGCGATCGACGAGGAGTCGCTGACCAGATACCGCAAGCGCATGTCGCTCGGCCGCAATTTCGAGGCGCTCGAATTCGCCCGGTCGCTCGGCCTGATCGTCGCCATCAACCTGATCGCCGACCCCGATTGGGACCACGAGCGCTTTCGGGTGGTGCGCGAATGGGGGCTCGAAGCTCCCGAGGTGGTCAATCTGAGCGTCAACACGCCCTATCCGGGCACAGAAAGCTGGCTGACCGAGGAGCGGGTGCTGACCACCCGCGACTATCGGCTCTACGACATCGCGCACGCGGTGATGCCGACCAAGCTGCCGCTCGCCGAATTTTACCAGGAGCTGGTGACGACGCAGCGGGCGTTCTACCGCAAATTCGCCAGCTGGCGCGCGGCCTATGCCGCGGCCGGCGTCGTCGCCCGCCAGCTGCTGCGCGGTAACCGCAATTTCCTGAAGAGCCTCTACACGCTCGACAAGGTCTATCGGCCGGAATTGCTGCTCGCCGATCATTCGGCTCCGGTGACCTATGAGATGCAGCTGCCCGCCGCCCAGAGACCCGAGGTAAAATCGCTCTACATTCACCCGCCGCGCGGCCGCAAGGGGCGGGCGATCGACGCCGCGACCGAGAATTTCGTCGAGGAGACCCGGATGGGCAGCACGCTCTGAGCGGCTGCGGGCCGACCGGCCAGCCCACTTGCCGCGAGCCGCGGTGTGCCGTTTAAGTGCGGCCGAGTGACGGCGACTAAAGGACAATCCGGTGCGGTTTCTAGGCGTCCATCCCGGCCCTCTGCTCTACACCAAGGTATTTCTCCGGCTCGAGCCGCTGGGCCTGGAGCTGGTCGCCCAGGCGGCGCGGCGCGGCGGTCATCGGGTGCGGCTGATCGACCTGCAGGTCGAGGATCACCGGGCGTATTTCCGGACGGTCGAGCGCTGGCGGCCCGATGTCGTGGCGTTTTCCTGCAACTATCTGGCAAACGTGCCCGAGATCGTCGACCTGGCCAAGGCGACGAAGGCGCGCTTTCCCGGCGTCTTCGTCTGCGTCGGCGGGCACAGCGCCTCGTTTACCGCGGGCGCCATCATCGCACATGGCGAGGGTGCGATCGACTGCGTGCTGAAGGGCGAAGGCGAGGGGGCGATGCCGGCGCTGCTGGCGGCGGTCGAGGCCGGCCGCGACCCGGCGACGGTTGCGGGTGCGGTCACCGCATCGGGCGAAGGCCCGCCGCCTGCCTTTGTCCATTCGCTCGACGAGCTCGGCCCGGCGCGCGATCTCCTGCGCCATCGCCGCAAGTATTTCATCGGCACCTTGGATCCGTGCGCCTCGATCGAATTCTCGCGCGGTTGCCCGTGGGATTGCTCGTTCTGCAG
>DASYNW010000154.1:0-1974 GCA_036008325.1 Allostellaceae bacterium | reverse complement strand
GATATTAGCGGCCTGGTATCCAGTGGCCGCCTGCCGATCGACCTTGTGCTGCTACAGGTCAGCGGCCCGGACGCAACGGGGCGGTACAATGCCGGGCTCGGCATCGAGCATCTGCACGCGGCGATCGGCCGGGCGCGGTTGGTCATCGCGCAAGTCAACCCCGAATTGCCGTGGACCCATGGCGACACGGCGATCGAGCCGACGGCAATCGATGTGCTGGTGCCGGCCGCCGCACCGCCGATCGAACTGCCGGCGCGGCCGGCGGGGCGGATCGACCGCGCCATCGCCGACCCCATCGCCCGCCTGATTCCCGACCGCGCGACGATCGAGCTTGGCCTCGGCGTGATACCCCAGGCGGTGACCCGCGCGCTCGGCCGCAAGCAGGGTCTCGGCATCCATTCCGGAGCGATCGGCGATGGGATCGCCGATCTGATGGAGGCCGGCATCGTCGACAACCGGCACAAGGAGATCGACCCCGCCGTCACCGTGGCGACGATGCTGATGGGAACCTCGCGGCTCTACCGCTTCGCCGACCGCAACCCGGCGATCCAAATCCGCGCGCCGTCCTATACCCATGAAGCGCTGGTGCTCGGCAATTTCCGCCGCTTCATCGCGATCAATGGCGCGCTCGAGGTCGACCTCACCGGTCAGGTCAATGCCGAGACCGCACGCGGAAGACACATCGGCCTCGTCGGCGGCCAAATGGATTTTATACGTGCCGCCAACCGCACCGCGGAGGGGCGTTCGATCATCGCGCTGCAATCGACCGATCGCGAACGCACCCGTTCGCGCATCGTCGTCAAGCTGGCCGACGGGGTCGTCACGACACCGCGCGCCGAGGCCGACCTCATGGTCACCGAGCATGGCATCGCGGAATTGCGCGGCCGCACGCTCGCTGAACGAGTCCGTGCGCTTGTCGCAGTCGCCGACCCGGCCTTCCGCGCCGAATTGGAAGAGGCGAGCGAACGGCTGGTGTAAGGCGGGGGCTGCGGCGAGCCGCTTTGAGGCCGCGTCGGCCCCTTTAAGTTTCGAGGACGATCTTACCGGCGTACCGGCGCGACAGCAGCGCCGTCAGCGCCTCGCCGGCCTCGGGCAACGGAAAAACTTTCGCGACCAGAGGCTCGAGCCGGCCGGCCTCCCACCAGCGCAGCAGCTCGGCGAGGTTGCGGCTGATCAGGGCGGGGTCGCGTTCGGCCTGCGCGCCCCAGACGACGCCGATGACCGAGATGTTCTTGACCAGGATCAGATTGGCCGGGACCGCCTGGATGCGGCCCGCGGCAAAGCCGATCACCAGCATCCGCGCCTCCCAGTTGACCGCGCGCAGCGCCTGGTCGAACGCATCGCCGCCGACCGGGTCGTAGACGACATCGGCGCCCTTGCCGCCGGTCAGCGCGCGCACCCGGTCGCGAATGCTTTCCGCCTTGTAGTCGATCAGCTCGTCGGCTCCCCGCGAGCGCGCCACCGACAGTTTTTCCGTGCCGCCCGCGGCGGCGATGACCCGCGCGCCCATCGCTTTGCCGATCTCGACCGCGGTCAGCCCGACCCCGCCGGCGGCGCCGAGCACGAGCAGCGTCTCGCCCGGTTGCAGATGGCCGCGATGGGTCAGCGCGAAATGCGCGGTGCCGTAGGCGACCGGAAAGGCCGCGGCGGCGACGAAATCCATGGCATCGGGGATCGGGACAACCGCGTCGGCGTTGACGACGATCTCCTCGGCATAGCCGCCGCCGAAGCGCAGCACCGCGAGGACACGGCGGCCGGGCTCGAGGTGGCGCACCTCGGCGCCGGCCTCGACCACCACGCCGGCGACTTCGAGGCCGGGGGTGAACGGGAATTCGGGCTTTACCTGATACTTGCCGGCGATCATCAGCGTGTCGGCAAAGTTGACGCCGGAGGCTCGGACGCGGATGCGCGCCTCGTGCGGGCGCAACGGCGGGCGGGCGGCCTCGTCGAGCCGCAGCGTTTCGGGCCCGCCCC
>DASYNW010000153.1:0-10905 GCA_036008325.1 Allostellaceae bacterium | reverse complement strand
GCACCGGGGAACCCGCCCCATTCCGTCCAGTCGAGCGCGGCGACGACCGGCAACGGCCGATAATCGGGTCGATACCGAAACAGGCTGCGGTCGTCCATTTTAGGAGCTCGGACGATCTTGCCGGGGTTGAACAGGCCCTGCGGGTCAAAGGCGTCCTTGACCTGCTCGAAGGCGCGCACGATGCGCTCTCCGAACATGGCCTCGTGAAATTCCGAGCGCACGAGGCCGTCACCGTGCTCGCCCGAATGCGAGCCCTTGTATTCGCGGACCATCGCGAAAGCCTCTTCAGCGATCGCCCGCATCTTTTTGACCTCGAGCTCCTGCTTGACGTTCAGCACCGGGCGGACATGCAGGCAGCCGACCGAGGCGTGGGCGTACCAGGTGCCGTAGGTGCCATGCTTTTCAAAGATCCGGGTCAGCCGCTCGGTGTAGTCGGCGAGGTCTTCGAGGCGCACCGCGCAGTCTTCGAGAAACGAGATCGGCTTGCCGTCGCCTTTCATCGACATCATGATGTTGAGCCCCTGCGCGCGGACCTCCCACACCGCGGCCTGAAAGGCCGGATCGGTCGCCTCCACCACGGCGCCGGGGAGGCCCAGATCGCCCATCAGCTCGCCCAATGCCTTCAGACGGCGCAGATTGTCGGCCGGGTCGTCGCCGGCAAATTCGGTCAACAAGACCGCCGCCGGCTCGCCCAGCACGAACCGGTCGACCACGGCGCGGAACATCGGGATGTCGCGCGACAATTCGATCATCGTGCGATCGACCAGCTCGACGGCGCTCGGGCCCAGCTCGACGATCCGCCGGGTCGCAGCCATCGCGCTGTAGAAGCTCGGGAAATGGCAGATGCCGAGCACCCGGTGCGCCGGGATCGGCTGCAATTCGAGCTCGATTTCGTTGAAGAAGGCGAGGGTGCCCTCGGAGCCGACCAGGAGGCGCGCCATGTTGTGGCCGCTACCGTCGCCCTTGGGATCGATGCTGTCGATGTTGTAGCCGCCGACCCGGCGCAGCACCTGCGGAAAACGGCGCTCGATCTCGTCGGCTTCGCGCCGGTGCAGCGCGCGCATCCGGCGCACGAGATCGTGATAGCGGTTCGGTGCAGCACCGTCTGGATCGGCCGCGAAATTGCCAGGGACCTCGCCGAACCAGGCGCTGGCGCCGTCGGCCAGCAGCGCGTCGATGCCGCGGACATTGTGGACCATGTTGCCGTAGCGCAACGAGCGCGAGCCGCAGCTGTTGTTGGCGGTCATGCCGCCCAACGTGGCCCGGCTCGCGGTCGACGGATCGACCGGGAAGAACAGCTTGTGCTGTCGGAGCGAGCGGTTGAGGCGGTCGAGCACGACCCCGGGCTCGACCCGGACGCGCCGCGCCGCGACATCGACCGAGACGATCCGGTTCATGTGCCGGCTGCAATCGAGGACGAGGGCGCGAGCCACGGTCTGCCCGCATTGCGAGGTGCCCGCCCCGCGCGGCAGGACCGGGACGCCTTCCTCGCGGGCGATCGCGATCGCCGCCGCGGCATCCTCGCACCCCTTCGGGATGACGACGCCCAACGGCTCGATCTGATAGATCGACGCGTCGGTCGCATAGCGCCCGCGGCTGAACCGATCGAACAGGATCTCGCCGCGAATCTCGCGCCGCAGCCGGGCCTCGAGACCCGGCGCGGAATTGTTGTCAAAGGGCATCGGCAGCCTTGGTGGCGGGAGGAACTATGCCGCCACCTTAGCGAGCCTGCGGAATGCTAAACAAGGCTGCCGACGAGAACCGCCGAGCGATCTCTGTCGAGGCTCAATCCCGGCGGAACGGGTGGTCCATGATCGCCTGCTGCTCGGGGGTCAGCGCCTGGTAGAGCGCCTGGACCGCCGGCTTTGCCTGCTTCACCGCATCGAGCCTCGCCGACAGGAACCCCTCGGCCCGGTCCATCCGGTCGAGCAGGGTCGACTGCTCCCCGGGCTTCAGCGCCTGGCACAGCTGCCGCTCTTTCTGCTGCTCGCCCTGGGCGATACTCTGCAATTTATCCCACAGCGGGCGCTGATCCGCAGTCAGGTCGAGCTTGGTCTCGACATAGGCGGCGCGGGCGGCGCGCCAGGCGAGCCGATCGACGCACCGCTGCTGCGGGTCGCCGCCGCGCATCATCATCATGCGATGCATCATCATGTGCTGCATCATCGGCCCGCGCATTCGCCAATGGCCCGGCCCGTGCCTCCATTGGTCGGCGCGGCCCTGCTGGCCCTGGTCGCCGCCGGCATTGACCGGCTGGCTGGCCGGCGCCGCCTCGGACGGCGCAGCGCCGGTGTTCTCAGCCGGTTGGGCAAAAACCGGCGCGGTGATCGCCACGGTGGCAGCCAATGCCCCCGCAAGCAGCATCGTTCTCACGAAAACCTCCGTCGAGTTCGGGCTCGAATGCCGAGCCGCGTTCGACCAAGGAATACGCCGCCGCGCGCGAATCGATCCCCGCGACGCCGATCAACTCTCGAGCCGTCGCAGGTACTGCGCGACGAAATCGCAGCCGACCAATTCTTTATAGGCTTCGGTCAGCCGTTGAGTGATCGGTCCCGGCATCTTGTCGGCAGCGAAGGTGCGGCCATTGAGGCTGCGCACGCCGCAGATACACAGGCTCGTCGAGGTCAGAAAGCACTCGTCGGCGGTGTAGGCGTCGTAAAGATCGAGATCCTGTTCGGCGCACGGAATGCCGAGCCGCAGCGCCAGGTCGATCACCGCCTGACGGCTGACCCCCGGCAGAACATAGCGCTCCCTCGGCGTCGCGAGGCGGCCGTCGCGGACCAGGAAGATGTTGCTGCCCTGACCCTCGGCGAGATTGCCGTTCACGTCGAGCAGCACCGCCCAGGCCTGCGGGTTCTGCGCCTTCACCTCGCGGTCGGCGAGGACAAGGTTCAGATACTGGTGCATCTTGGCGCGCGGCGACAATGAATCGGGCGAAGTGCGGCGCAGGGACGGGGTGATCACCTCGATGCCGTCGCGAAAATGCCGGGCGCGCTCATGCAACGGCAGCGGCACACATTCGACGATCACGTTGGGACCGTAATGCTCCCAATTGTCGCCGGGCACCGGATGGATGCCGCGGCTGACCCGCTGCGCCAGCCAATAATCCTCGCCGGGGGCCAACAGATGCCGGTTGCGGGCGAGCACATCGGCGCTTATTGACACCATCTCGGCCGCCGCCAGCCCCGGGTCGAGATCGAGATATTTGAGCGAGCGGTAGAGCCGCGCCACATGCTCTTCGAGGCGAAAGGCGGCGCCATTGAAGCTGCGGGTCATGTCGAAGACGGCGTCGCCGCGCAGAAAACCCTGGTCGCGGAACGGGATCAAAACCTCGCTCTCGCGCACGATCCGGCCGTTGAACCAGGCCACCCGCTCGTTTGCCAGCACCATCCTCCAACCCTCTCCCGCCGCTTGGCCGGTAGTTTCGTCAAGCAGCCGCAAAAGACAACGCGCGCCATCCGGCTACAGCGAGCAGATCGGCACCCCCAGCGCCAGCGCCGCAGCCAGCAGGCGATTGTCGTAGCTCGCCAATTCCACCACCTCGTCCCGTCCGCGTAGAAAATCCATGGTCGCGAGATGCAGCGAGTCCAGGGTTCGTAAAGGGATCGCGAGCGGTTCCAGCGCTTTCGCAAGCACCGACCGGGACATTTCGACCAGATCAATGCCCATCAGCAGTGCTCGCGCCTCGTTCGCGTGTGAGCCGGTCAGACCATACGCATGTACCCGGTTCCAGACTTCATACTCGAGCAACCGGCTAGAGACAAATTGCGCCTGCCAAAATTCCTTGGACGGCGAACGAGCTTCGAACAGCAGTCGGGCGAGTACGACTGAACTGTCGACGTAGATCACCAATCTTCCCGGTCACGCTCCAAGTCCGCCATCAGCTGCTCGAACGAGAGCCCGGGCACCGGCTTGCTCGGCGGCGGCCAGCTTCCGGTTCGCATCGCCGGCCTGAGCCAGCCCTCCCGGACGCCCTTGTCTTCGAACGGGGTGAGCCCGCTCCTGGGGTGAGGAGGCACGATCTCGGCGACGATGCGATCACGGTCGGTGATGATCACAGTCTCACCGGCCGCAGCAAGGCGAACATATTCGCTGAGCTTGTTCTTGAGCGTTTTTAGGCCGACCTTATGCATGGCGACGATGTAGCCTCTTGTGGCCCCTTTGTCTACCGCCCAGATCAGCCGCGCAGCGCCCCGCCGGTGGCCTTTTCGACCTGGGCGACGAGGCGCTGGGAAAAGCCTTCGATCTCGGCATCGGTCAAGGTGCGCTCCCGCGGCTGCAGCACGATCGTGATAGCCAGCGACTTTTTGCCCGATGGCAGGCCGGCGCCTTCGTAGACGTCGAACAGGCGGATCTCGGCGACGAGGTTGCGGTCGACGCCGCGCGCGGCGCGCAGCAGGGTCTCGGCCGGGAGCTTGCGGTCCACGACAAAGGCGAAATCGCGCTCGATCGGCTGAAACACCGACAATTGCGGCGGCGGCTTGGGGCGTGCGGCGCGCGGCTCGGGGACGGCGTCGAGCAACACCTCGAATGTGGCCAGCGGTGGGCGCAGATCGAACGCCTCGATCACCGCCGGGTGCAATTCGCCAAAGGCGCCCAGCGCTTTGGGCCCGAGCCGCAAGGCGCCGGCCCGGCCGGGGTGATACCAGGCGGGCGGATCGGCGGTGGTCTGGACGTTCTCGGCCGGGGCGCCCATCGCGGCGAGTGCCGCGAGCGCGTCGGCCTTGACCTGATAAAGGTCGATCTCGCGCGGCTGCTTGCGCCAGTGCTTGGGGCCGGTGCGCCCGGCGCGCAGCCCGGCGGCGGCCAGCACCTGGCCTGCGGGGGTGTCGTCGCGATAGAGCGGGCCCAATTCGAACAGTGCCGCGTCGGCAAAGCCGCGATCGGCGTTGCGGCGCGCTGCGGCAATGAGGCCCGGCAGCAGGGACGGCCGCATCGCATCGAGATCGGCGCTGATCGGGTTGACCACCCGCAATTCGGGCTTGGCGCCGCCGAACAGCCCGGCCTCACGCGCCGAAATGAATGAAAACGCTACGGTCTCGACCAGGCCGCGGGCGGCCAGCGCGCGCCGGACCAGTTCGGAGCGCCGCCGCGCCGGGATCAGCGCCGGTCGCGGCAAGGCGGTTTCGCGGGGCAGCGGGACCGCCGGGATATGGTCGTAGCCCGTGATCCGCAACACCTCCTCGACGAGGTCGGCCTCGCCCTCGATGTCGCCACGCCAGGAGGGCGGCTCGACCACGAGATCGCCGCCGGCCACCGCCTCGACCGCGCAGCCGAGCGCTTTGAGGATCGCAGCACTCTCCTCGGGCGCGACATCGAGACCGCCGAGGCTCGCCGGCCGCCCGGCGCGCAGCACGTAATGGCGACGCCACTCCGGCGCGGCACCGGCGACGACGATTTCCGACGCCTCGCCGCCGCACAGCTCGAGCATCAGCCGCGTCGCGATTTCGAGCCCGTCGCCGACAAAGGCCGGGTCGAGCCCGCGCTCGAAGCGATAGCGCGCGTCGCTCGAGATGCCGAGCTTGCGGCCGGTGGCGGCGGTGCGCACCGGGTCGAACAATGCCGCCTCGACAAAGACCTCGGTCGTCGCCTCGGTGCAGCCGGTCGCCTCGCCGCCGATGACCCCGCCGAGGCTCTGGACGCCAGCGCGATCGGCGATGACGGTCATTTCGGGGTCGAGCGCGTAATCCTGGCCGTTGAGCGCCAGCAGGGTCTCGCCCGCGCGGGCCAGACGCACGACGAGATCGTCCTGGAGCCGGCCGGCGTCGAAAACGTGCAATGGCCGGTTCACGTCGAAGGTCAGGAAATTGGTGATGTCGACCAAGGCCGAGATCGGCCGCAGCCCGATCGCTTCGACCCGGCGGCGCAGCCAGTCCGGGCTCGGCCCGTTGCGCAGGCCCCGGATGTGGCGACCGAGAAACAGCGGGCAGGCCGAACGATCCTCGATGTCGATGCCGATCGGCGAGCGGAACCGGCCGGGAACCGGCGTCGTATCGAGCGACTTCAAACGGCCGAGCCCGGACGCCGCGACATCGCGGGCGATGCCGCGCACGCCGAGGCAATCGGCGCGGTTCGGCGTCACCTTGATGTCGATGACCGCGTCACCGAGACCGATCAGATCGGCGTATCTGGCCCCGATCGGCGCGTCCGGCGGCACTTCGATGATGCCGTCATGGTCGTCGCCGAGGCCGAGCTCATCGGCCGAGCACAGCATGCCGCGCGAGGCGACGCCGCGGATCACACTTTCCTTGAGCACGGCGCCGGTGCGCGGGATGACCGTGCCGGCCGAGGCGAAGACGCCTTTCATCCCGGCCCGCGCGTTGGGCGCGCCGCAGACCACCTGTACCTTTTCCTTGCCGGTGTCGACCATGCAGACCTTGAGCCGGTCGGCGTTCGGATGGCGCTCGGCCGAAACCACCGCTGCGATGGTAAAGGGCTCGAGCCCGGCGGCGCGGTTTTCGACCGCGTCGACATCGTGGCCGAGCATGATCAGCCGCTCGACGATCGGCGCCAACGGCGCGTCGGCGTCGAGATGGGTCTTGAGCCAGGCGAGGGTCGTCTTCACACCGCCGCACCGCCGCTGAGCGGGCCGCGCACCATCGAGGGGATATCGAGCGGCAGAAACCCGTAATGGCGAAGCCAGCGCAAATCGGCATCGTAAAACGCCCGCAGATCGGGGATGCCGTATTTCAGCATCGCCACCCGCTCGATGCCCATGCCGAACGCAAACCCCTGATATTGCGCCGGGTCGATGCCGCAATTCGCCAGCACTTTGGGGTGCACCATGCCGCTGCCGAGAATTTCGAGCCAGTCGCCGCCGGCGCCGATCCGCAACTCGCCGCCCTGCCGCGAGCAGCCGATATCGACCTCGGCCGAGGGCTCGGTGAACGGGAAATAGCTCGGGCGAAAGCGCACCGGCAGATCGTCGAGCCCGAAAAAGGCGCGGCAGAACTCGATCAGGCAGCCTTTGAGGTGGCCCATATGGGCCCCGCGGTCGATCACCAGCCCCTCGACCTGATGGAACATCGCCGAGTGCGTCGCATCGTGGTCGCAGCGGAAGGTGCGGCCCGGCACGATGATCCGGATCGGCGGCGGCTCGGCCAGCATGGTGCGGATCTGCACCGGCGAGGTGTGGGTGCGCAAAACGAGCCGGCTGCCGTCGGCGCGCTCGGGCAGATAGAACGTGTCGTGCTCCTGGCGCGCCGGGTGCTCGGGCGGGATGTTGAGCGCGGTGAAATTGTAGAAATCCTCCTCGATGTGCGGCCCCTCGGCGACGACAAATCCCATCTCGCCGAAGATCGCGACGATCTCGTCGATGGTCTGGCTGATCGGATGAATGCGGCCCTCCGCGGCAAAGGAGACCGGCAGAGTAACGTCGGCACGTTCGGCAGCGAGCCGCCGTTCCAGCGCGGCCCGGCCGAGCCGTTGTTGCGCTTCGCCCAACGCTGCGGTGATCCGGTCGCGCGCCTCGTTGAGGCGAACGCCGGCCTCGCGCCGCGCTTCCGGGGCGAGGGCGCCAAGCCCGCGCATCGCCAAGGTCAAACCGCCGTTGCGCCCGAGCACCCTGATCCGGATTTCTTCCAGCGCCTCGGTCGACGGCGCTGCGGCAATCTCGGTCAATATGTCGTCGTAGCTGTCCATCGACACATTCCCAATGCGAAGGGGCCGCATGCGGCCCCATTCCGTCGTAACGCTAGTACCTGGGCCTCAGTCAGCTTACTCCGCCGTCCACGCGACGCGGGCCAGTTAGATCACGATGAACACCTGCCAATCACCATCGCGGCCTAGCCGAGAATCGATCTTCTCGTCGCGCCGATCGAGCCAACGGGCCAGATATTGTCGGGTACTGTGGACCGGGGCAAGGTGAGCTATCGCGCGTTCACACGTCGAGCAGCATCGCGCCGGCTGCGGCGGCGAAGAACGGCCCCAAATGGCGCGAACAGTCGGCTCTCACCTTCCTCAAAGCCCGACACGAACGCTCCGAGACCCTCGCTGGCACCTGTGATGAACCCCGATACGCCCTCGCGAAACCCGACCCAGAATGCCTGGATCATGCCAGTAACTCCTTCACGAGCCTATAGGCCGAGATAAGCAGAAACGCGACGAACACCAGCCCATCAATGACGAAAATAGCATATTCCAGGATCGTGATTCCGGCAAGGATGTAGAACATGTCGGGCGGCCAGCGCCAGATATGCACAAAGAGGTGGATCAAGGCGGCTGGCAAATCATACGAGAACGAAGATCATGCTGGCGGCGGCGACATGCCCGGCGAACCGTCCTACGGCTTGGAGAGCATCCGGCATTTAGGATTTCGTCCCGTGGATCGAAATCAAGCCGCACCCTTCTGCCCGATTTCGATGATCCGGCAGATCGTCTCAATTTTAAATCCAGTTTGAGGCGATCGACGGAGGGGTCGCGCGGCTCCGCCCCTACTCTATCGCCGCCGGCTCTGTCCGCGCTAGCGCCGTCTGCGCGGTCGCGACGATCGCGGCGAACGCGGCGGGCTCGCGGATCGCGATGTCGGACAACACTTTGCGGTCGAGATCGAGCCCGGCGAGCTTGAGGCCGTGCATGCATTGCGAATAGGTCAGACCGTGCTCGCGGGCGCCGGCGTTGATCCGCTGGATCCACAGCGCGCGAAACTCGCGCTTGCGGTTGCGACGGTCGCGATAGGCGTATTGCAGCCCCTTCTCGACCTTTTCGAGGGCGATGCGATAGGCGGTGCTGCCGCGGCCGCGATAGCCCTTGGCGAGTTCGAGGACTTTCTTGTGGCGGGCATGGGTGGTAACCCCGCGTTTGACGCGTGCCACGGTTCAACCCCGCAGATAAGGCATGTAGGTCAGCACCAGCTTGCTGTCGCCCTTTTCCAGAGTCTGGGTCCCGCGCGCCTTGCGCTTGGCCTGCTTGTCCTTGCTGATCAGGCGGTGGCGTTTGTAGGCATGCGCGACCTTGATCTTTCCGGCACCGGTACGGCCGAACCGCTTTTTGGCGCCGCTCTTGGTCTTCAGCTTGGGCAATTCGGCATCCTTGTCGCGGGTTTGCGGCGGCAAGGCACACCCTCAGGCCCGCCGTCGATTGAGGCCGGCCTATATAGCGGCGAGCCCCGGCGAAAGCAAGGCGCCAAGGTCACGGAGTTACGGCGCGCAGGGTCAGGCGGCGCCGTACCATGGTCCGGAACACGACATATTGCAGGGCGAGCGCAGCGAATTTCGCCCCGATAGCGCCGAATGAAATGAACCAGGCCCAGACCCTGATGTCGAATTGCGTCGCAATCACGAGGTTGGTCACTCCCAGAACGACCATCAGCCCGGCCCAGGCATAGCCTGCCCCGATGATCACCGCCTGCGGCACGTTCTCGCGTACGGTTGCGGGCAGATAGCGGCTCATCCAGCCGCGCCGCAGCATCACCGCGGCGACTGCGAAATGGATGAAGCTCGGCTTCAGCATCATGAAGCGGGGTTTTGCGTCAGCAACGTCGCGGCGCCGAGCACGATGACGAGCCCGAGGCTGATCCATTGCATCGGCTCGATCGCCCGGCGCGCCAGCTTGAGACGGACGAACTGCGCCGCGCCAACGGCGATGGCGATCGCGGTCGCCGCGACGATGTTACCGGTCAGGGTATAGAGGACGAAAAAGAAGATCGCCGACAGAAAGTCGTTGAGGAGTTGCCAGAGCGCCTGTTTCATGCCCGTCTACCCTCTGTCGCGGAGATGCTGCCCGGCGGCAGCAGGTTTTCGAGGTGTGCCACGTAATCGAGCAATGCCTTGCGACCGCTTTTGGTCAGCGCGTAGAGGCTCTGCGGCTTGCGTGCGACACACCGCCCACGGGCGCCCAGGCGGCGCATCACACATGAGAAGATCGTTCGAGCCGCGCCTTATCGCGATGCCTCCCGACGACAGGAAGCCGGCGGCAATGGCGGTTATTTGGGCGATATCACCATGGTCATCTGCCGGCCTTCCATGCGCGGCATCTGCTCGACCTTGGCAAGTTCCTGCAGGTTGTCGCGGACCCGGATCAAGACGTCCATGCCCAGCTCCTGGTGCGCCAATTCGCGCCCGCGGAACCGCATCGTCACCTTGACCTTGTCGCCCTCCTCGAGGAACTTGATCATGCTGCGCATCTTTACGTCGTAATCATGGTCGTCGATGCTGGGGCGCAACTTGATCTCTTTGACCTCGATGATTTTCTGTTTTTTGCGAGCCTCGTTCTTCTTCTTTTGCTCTTCGTATTTGTATTTGCCGAAATCGAGCATCTTGCAGACCGGCGGGTCGGCATTGGGCGCTATCTCGACCAGGTCGAGACCGGCGTTGGCGGCCATTGCGAGCGCTTCGTTGCGCCCGATCACCCCGACCATGTTGCCCCGCTCGTCGACCAGGCGCACCCGCAGGACGCCGATCTCGCTGTTGATCCGGGGCCCTTCGCGGGTCGGGGTGAGGTTCATCGGTGGTCTGGGTATCTATGTTCTCCTGTTGCTGGTTGAGGCAGGCCGGGCTCGCCGGTTTCTCAAGGAAACGGCGGAACCGCCGCCTCTTCTTTCAATCTAGCAACCGCTTCGCCGAGCGCAAGAGCTTCCTGCGCATTGCCGCCGAGCCGGCGCAACGCCACCGCCCGGTTCTCCGCCTCGCGCCGCCCGACGACCAGCATGACCGGCACCTTTTCGAGGCTGTGCTCGCGCACCTTGTACGAGATCTTCTCGTTGCCGTTGTCGAGCACGACCCTGAGCCCGACGGCCGCGCATTCGCGGGCGACCTCGGCGGCGTAGTCAGCCGCCTCGGAGGTGATCGAGGCGACGACAACCTGCACCGGGGACAGCCACAGCGGAAAGCGGCCGGCGTAATGCTCGATCAATATGCCGATAAAGCGCTCCATCGACCCGAAGATCGCGCGGTGCAGCATGACCGG
>DASYNW010000152.1:0-9874 GCA_036008325.1 Allostellaceae bacterium | reverse complement strand
GCGGCGAGGCCGAACAGCGCGCCGCTGGCGGCGAACAATGCCAGCGGATGGAGCTTTGGCCAGCGCAGCAGCACGACCGTCGCCACCAGTGCCGCCGCCCACACCGCGAGCCCGCCGGCCACCTCCAATACCGCGAGCCCGCCGGCCAGCACCAGGCCGGCGGCGATCGGCGCCAGCCCGCGCTCGACCGCGCTGTGCCACGGCGAGCCGCGCCAGCGGCCCCACATCCGCGCCGCGCCATAGACCAGGAGCGAGGACGGCAGATAAAGCGCCACAGTCGCGGTCAGCGCGCCCGCCCAGCCCGCCACCTTCCAGCCGATCAAGGTCGAGAGCATCGTGCCGGGCCCGGGGGCGGCGCGCGAGATCGCGAACAGATCGGCGAATTCGCGCTGCGTCGTCCAGTGGTGGATGCCGACCGCCTGCTGCTCGATCTCGGCCAAGAGCGAGGCGCCGCCGCCGATCGAAAACAGCGACAGCGGGGCAAACACCGCGGCCAGCCCCAGGCATGTCCGCCAGTCCTGCGTCATGTCAGGGATGCCGGCGCTGCTGCACAGCGGCGAGCCCGATGCTGAGCGGCGCCAGGCACAGGATGACCGGCAGCATCGGCCAGCGCAGCACGCCGACCGCGAGCACCGTGGCGATGGTGATTGCCAGCTGCCCGATGTGCGCCATCCCGCGCGGCACCAGCACGAGCCCGGTGGCAAAGGTCAGCCCGATCGCCGCCGCCGCCACCCCGTCGAGCACGGCGTGCCCGACCGGGTTGCCGGCGATCCGGGCATAGCCCGCCGCCAATCCGATGACGATGAAGAACGGCCCCGACAACAGGCCCGCGACCGCGGTCAGCGCCCCGGCGGCGCCGCGCAGCCGCTGCCCGACCTGGACCGTCAGATTGACCCCGGCCGAGCCCGGCATCAGCCGGCTGAGCCCGACATCGACCAGAAACGTCTGATCGCTGATCCAGCCCCGGCGGCGCACAAAGGCGCGGTAGAGCCAGGCCGCGGTGCCGCCGCCAAAGCTCGTCACGCCCAGCTGAAAGAATGCGACGAAGATCGCCGCCAGGCTCACCCGCGCCGTGCCGTCGGCCTGTCGCTGCGTGATTTCGGCCATAGCGCCCGTCTTCCCGATCGACTGATCGCGAGGTTATCCGCTCGATCGGCGCGGGGCGAGCGGCTTTGCACCGCGGCCGGGATCGGGCGGATTGACCGTCGGCGGGCCGGGTGCGAGGCTCGGCCCCGGCGAAATACGGGGCGGAATACCGGAGGATCGGGTGGTGGAGATCGAGGCGGGCGAACGGTTCGACGTGATCGTGGTCGGGGCCGGCAATGCCGCGACCTGCGCCGCACTCTCGGCGCGGGAAAACGGTGCCTCGGTGCTGATGCTCGAAATCGCCCCCGAGGACCAGAAGGGCGGCAACTCGGCCTTTACCGGCGGCGCCTTTCGCGTCGTCTATCACGGCGGCGACGACCTCGCCCGGCTGATCCCCGACATCAACGACAACGAGCTCGCCAATGTCGATTTCGGCACCTATGACGAGGCGCGGTATTTCGACGACATGGGCCGGCTGACCCAATACCGCTGCGACCCCGATCTGACCGAGATCCTGATCCGCAGCAGCTTCGATGCGGCGCTGTGGATGCGCGAACAGGGCGTGCGCTTTCAATTGGGGCTCGGCCGCCAGGCGTTCCGGGTCGACGGCAAGTTCAAGTTCTGGGGCGGGCTCGCCTGCCATATCTGGGGCGGCGGCAAGGAACTGGTGAAGGCGTTGCACGCGAGGGCCGCGCGCGATGGGATCGGCGTGCTGTACGAGACGCCGGCGATAGCGCTGCTCGCCGGCGACCGCTGGGTCGAGGGGGTGCGGGTGCGCCACCGGGGCCGGGTCCGCGACTTGCGCGCAAAAGCGGTAGTGCTGGCCTGCGGCGGGTTCGAGGCCAATGCCGAGATGCGGGCGCGCTATCTGGGGCCGAACTGGGATCTCGCCAAGGTGCGCGGCTCGCGCTTCAACACCGGCCAAGGGCTGAAGATGGCGCTCGACCTTGGTGCGGCCGTCGCCGGGCATTGGTCGGGCGCGCATGCGGTCGCCTGGGATCTGAACGCACCGCCCTTTGGCGACCTCGCTGTCGGCGACCGTTTTCAAAAACACAACTACCCGTTCGGCATCATCGTCAACGCGCGCGGCGAGCGTTACCTGGACGAGGGCCTCGATTTTCACAGCTACACCTATGCCAAATACGGCGGCGAGATCCTGAACCAGCCGGGCATGTTCGCCTGGCAGATCTTCGACCGGAAGGTCGTCCACCTGCTGCGCGAGGAATACCGCATCCCGCGCATCACCAAGGAACAGGCCGACAGCTTCGAGGCCTTGGCGCCGCGGCTCGAAGGGGTCGACCCGGCCCGCTTCCTCGAAACCGTGCGCGCCTTCAATGCGGCACCCCGGCCCGAGGTCCCGTTCAACCCCAACATCCATGACGGGCTGCGCACGACCGGTCTGGCGATCGACAAGACCAACTGGGCGCAGCGCCTCGACACCCCGCCCTTTGAGGCCTATGCGGTGACGACCGGCATCACCTTCACCTTTGGCGGGCTGAAGATCACCAATTCGGCGCAAGTCGAGGACACCACCGGCCAGCCGATCCCCGGCCTCTTTGCCGCGGGCGAGATGGTCGGCGGCCTCTTCTACCATAACTACGCCAGCGGCACCGGCCTGATGTCCGGCCTCGTCTTCGGCCGCCTCGCCGGCAAAGGTGCCGCCGCCTGGGCGAAGGGCTGAGCGGAGGCGGCATCATCTCCGCAAATCGCGGCTGGCAGATCTGAGCGCAAGCTGCCAGCGTCGGCGCGATACGCTGGATGCCGGTTTCTGCCCGCCCAAAACACGCGCGCCATCGCGCCGGGTCAGCCTCCCCGAGCCGCACCGGCGGCGATGGCCAAACAAGCTGCGGGCGCCTCGCCCGGCGCCTGTGAGGCTCGCCGGTCGCCGATATCAAGGCTCCTCGGGCGTGCGCTGTTCCGCTCGTTATCAGCCCGGTGTTATGCCCACTAATCGGGCGCATTGGCCGCTCGCGGTGCCGCCGACCGTGTTCGGAGAGGGTATGCCGGCAATAATGTCCGATGGCGGCGGCGTGTTGTCCACGCAGGCCAGATTGCCGCCGACCATATTGAGCGCGATTTGCGGTATGGCTAGCCCGCTATCGCCTTGAACGACCAGATTGGTGCCGACCGTATTATGCAGCAAATGTACCTCAGCGCCGGTGCTGCCGACGATGGTAAGGTTGACGCCGATGCTTGCATTGCGGATCAGGATCAGGCCGGTGGTCCCGACCAGGGTAACGTTGGTGCCCACCGTGCTGATCACGGCAGCAGGTTCAGCCTCGTCGATGGTGATGCTCGTGGCATTTTTGGCTGTTACATTGCCATCCACAGTCGCTCCGAGCATGTCGAGCGTGGCGCCCGACCCGACGCTGACGCTGGCGATCACCAGCACCCCGGTGCCGATGGTGCAGGATGCGTCGTTCGGCACGGTCACATTATTGTAGGTGCCGGCCGCCAGCGTGCCGGTGCACGTGACGTTGCTTTGGGCATTGGCGGCGCTGCCGGTGGCGAGGCCCAATGCGATTACTGCGAGGGGCAAAAAAAATCTCGGCATGTTCATCTCCTCCGTGAGCTGGTCCTTGTTGTTCCACGCAGCAACCCCGCGGACCCCGGGCATCGGCTCGGCAATGCTCCCGAAAGCGCAACTCCCCGTCAAGTTATTCGCCGCCAGGAGTCGATCGTCGCGGGAGCACCGGGCGCGCCGCCAGGGAGGGCCGCACACGACCGGTCCAGCGATCGGCAATTCCAGCCGACCCGGCCAGCCGATCCCCGGCCTCTGTTACCACGATTACGCCAGCGGCACGGACCTGATGTCCGGCCTCGTCTTCGGCCGCCTCGGTGGCAAAGGCGCCGCCGCGTGGGCGAAGGGCTGAGCGGAGGGCACCAGCGCCGCAAATCCAGCGCACGCAGCAGCAGTCCGAGAATTGCGCCGGCGAGAAAACTCGCTTCGCTCCGAAACTCGTCTTGCGCGGGCTCCGAAAGGCCAAAGGTCGTCAGTATTTATTCTTCGAATCTGGCCTCGTAGGCAGCGACAAGCGCATCGATGAATTCGTTCCACCGGAGTCCGGTTCCAGTAGAAGGCAATTCCGGGTCTATGACGCCCTTTTCGGGATCGTAAACCAGCACTGCGATAGCTTCGAGTAAATGAGGCGCATCCGCTTCGGTTCTACGGCCACCTGCCCGGACCAACCGCGTGACGGCGCGGTTAATTAGCGATCTGGTGTCCTTTCGCCGCGGTGCGAAATCCGACGCGGGGCTCGCAGGCTCGGTTTCGGTCGTCTCCAACTCGGCTCCCTCGGCGACCGCTAATTCTTCAATATCCGCGTCCTGTGCCTATTTGGTTCCAGTCTCCTCATAAGTCGGCAAAACAAGAACGCCACCGACGACACAAAACGGGAATTTTAGATGCAAATTTACGGCGAATGTTCGGATGTCGCCAAATCGGTTCCAGATGGCCCTGCCGACAGCCAAGTTCACGGGTTTAAGCTCGATCGCCAACCGTAAGCCATCGATCGGATGTATCTCGGAGACATCCGCGTTCACGGATCTCAACGCGCCAGAAACCTTACTTTCGCCGACAATCCCGTGTCTGAACTGCGGAAGCCGTTCTCGGAGTTCGTCTGCCAGGGCCTGCCCGAGCATGTTCGAGAGGCGAATCTGCCCCGACTTCTTCGGGCCAGCACTAAGCTCGCGGCTTCGCCTGACGTATTCGCTGACAGCGGCAATGTAGTCCCCGATTGCGCAGGACTGTCCGGGCACCCAGCCATCGATCCGATCAATCCCTGTGGGCGGAAGTTCTCGCCTGCGAACGCTCGCCCTCCGGTTTCTCGGCATCGGCGCGCCCCCTTACTTGCCAGCCTCGCCGGCCGTCCTCCATTCCCAGGAATTTGCACACTCGACAACCATCGCCGTGTGACACTGGGTTGCTCGGGCCGCAGCCTGGCGCGCGGCCCGGCGGGTTGCGGAATTCAGATACTCTTCTTCGACTTCGACCGAGATAGAGTTTCGGCCGGCACGGATCGTGGCGACTGCGGTCGAGCCGGAGCCAGCAAACGGATCGAGCACCGTGTCGCCGGCGAAGCTGAACATGCGGATCAGCCGCTCGGCCAGTTCGCTTGGGAATGGTGCGGGGTGCCCATCGCGCAGGCTAGCGCCGCGGATGTCGGACCAGACCGGGCGCATCCAGGCGTCCATCTCGTCGCGCTGGAGCATTGATAGCGCCTTTTGGATCATCGGCGTGGTGCGATAGCCGCCCGGCTTGCGCAGCATCACGATGTGCTCGTGATCGTTTTTGATGATCGCGCCGGGCTGATAGGGCTTGCCGTAGTAGCCGCTCGATCCGCCGCCCGCCTCGTTCGTGCGGTTTCCGATCTTGAACCATAGGATGGGCGTCAGATTGTCGAGACCGTGGTTGCGGCTGCGGACCTGGATGTCGGAAGGCAATGGCAGAACCCGATGTCGACCGTCCGCCCGCCTCGGGATCAAAATGTCGCCGATAACGCAGCAGATCCGGCCGCCCGGTACGAGGATTCGCGCACACTCCCGCCAAACCCGGTCCAACTCGTCCAAGAATGCGTCGTAATCGCCGATTCGGCCGAGTTGCCGACCGCCTGCATCGGAAGCGTAGCCCTTCAGGTTGAAATACGGCGGCGAGGTAACGACCAGGTGCACCGATTGGCTTTGGATCGTCCGGAGGTCCCGAGCGTCGCCGAGGATCATCTCGTGCCGCGTGCGATCGTAGGGCGTCGGCCATTGACGTTCGCGCAGAGCCCGGTTCGCTTTCAGAAGCGCTTCGGGCGCCCCTGGCTCGTTGTCGGTTGCGGGGATATAAGGCCCATTGCCCAGCGAGCGGCGGGCAATGGGCTCCTCGGCCAACGCCCTGACATTTTCTGATGGCATTTCCGACCCCCTACCGAACATAGTAGTCGATTTCGAACAGAGGACAATATCTTGTATCTGCCGATTTGTTGGTTTCAGGCGAGCAGACCGCCCAACGCATTATGATATGCAACTGGCGCAGCTACAACGGGAAAGTTCCTTATTTGTTCGATTATAACTCCATGTGAGATTGCATTGCGAAAGAGCTGCCGGGTCAGCGGCGCCGGGACGACCGCAGCGCCGGAGCGGGCGGTCGCTTACCCGACGCGGCTCGCGTGCCAGCGGGCGGGGCCGAATTGGCTGCGGTTGACGATGCCGTGATTCTGGTCGCTGGCGGCGCCGAGGGTGGCAGCGCCGTGCATTTTGCCGTCGGCGATTCCGCCTTCGAGCAGGTAGGCGATCGTGCTGCCTTCGTAGCGCGCGGCAAACGCGAGCTGGACCCGGTTGCCGTCGAGCCAGCCCTCGACCGGCCCCTCGAACCCGGCCGAGCGCTGCCGGCCGGCGAGCTGCGGGCCGCGCTGGTCGAGGCTCATCCGGTGGACCCGCCCGCCCTGCAGAAACTCGACCCGCACCTCCCACTCGCCGGCGATCTCGGCCGGTTGAGCCGGCGCCGGCTCAGGCAGGCTGTCGGCGGCCTCTCGCAATGCCGCGGCGATCGCCTCGCCGACCTGCGCCGCCTCGCCCGGCTGCAGCTGGAACGGGTCGATCACGATACTGTCCTCGGCCGCCGAATTGTCGTCGAGCATGATCCGCGGCTCGCCGTCGAGCAGCTGCCGGCGCAGCCCGAGGCCGCCCAGCGGGTAGTGCCAGCAATCCCAGACGATGCGCAGCCGCGGCACCAGGTCGACGCCCTCGGGCTCGACGATCTCGCTGCGCACCCGCGGCACCCGACCGACGCGCTCGGCGATCTGCGCGCAATCATCGCGCCATTGCTGGCGCTCGGCGGCACGGTCGCGCTCGTCGAACCAGTATTCGACCGCGGCCAGCACGCCGACGATGTCCTCCTTCGACACCTTCATCGGCCGGCCCAGCGCCTGATGCGGCGAGGCGTTGCGCCAGGCCGCCTCGACGAGCGCCTTCCGGCCGAGCAAGAGGCCGCTGGTCTGCGGCCCGCGCAGAAACTTGCCGCCGCTGTAGACGACGAGATCGGCGCCGCGCACCAGCCACGGGCTAGGCCGTTCGAGATGCTCGGAGGCGGCGTCGACCATGATCGGGATGCCGCGCGGCCGGGTCAGAGCGGCAATCTCTTCGAGCCGCACCCCCGAAAGGTGCTCCCGATTGCCGAGCAGGACCACCAACGCCACCGGCTCGGCGAGCGCCCGATCGAGATCCTCGCGCGTGTCGATCTCGATAATATGGCAGCCGATCATCCGCACCGCCTGGTCGTAGGCGAAGCGCTGGCTCTTCGGGATGATGACCCGGTTCGCCATGCCCTCGGTGAACGGCAGGCGCAGCATCTTAACGGGGTCGTTGCCGGCGACGCAGGCGGCCGTGCCGAGCGCCACCGCGGCCGCACTGCCGCAGGTGACGAGGCCCCACTCGGCAAGGGTCAGCTCGGCCAGGCGCTTCCCCGCCGCCTCCATCAGCTCGTCGAGATTGACGAACGCGCGCGAGGCGGCGTCCATCGCCGCGCGCACCTGCGGCAGCATCAGGCTGCCGCCATGCAAGGTGCGCACGCTGCAGCAATTGACAAAGGGCCGCACGCCGAGTGCCAGATAGGGGTTGAGATTGGCGGTCATATGGGCCTCCAAGGGCGATCGGCGCCCATTATAGCAACGCCGCCGGCGGTGGAGGCAAAGGATGCGGAGCGTTTCGCCGCGGCCAACGTTTCCCGTCATGATCTCGATGGTTGCAACCTTTGGACGGGAAAAGGGTCATGGCGGAAAAGCATGAAGCGGGCGAGGGCAACGGCAACGGGTTCGGTTTTGGCCAGGCGAGCGAAGCGGTCGACAAGCTGCGCTCGGTCATCGACCAGGCCTCGCAATCGATCCGCGAGCTGGCGCAGGCGAGCGAGCAATGGGCGGTGAGCGCGCAGGAGCGGGCGACCGAGATGGCCAAGGAGCTGCGCAGCCAGGGCGAGCGCGCGGTCGGCAACGTCTCCGAGCAGGTCGAGCACAACCCGATGACCAGCCTCGCGATCGCGTTCGCGGTCGGGTTTCTGGTCGCCAGCCTCGTGCGCCGCTGATCCTGTCCTTGATGCTTGGGTTCGGTTGATCGCGGCGGGGCGACCGGCTATTCGTAGCGGGTGAACGCAGCCCCGCCCCAGTCGGCCGAGCGCCGCGGCGAAACCGCCCTTGTGCTGTTCTCCGGCGGCCAGGATTCGACGACCTGCCTCGCCTGGGCGCTCGAACGCTTCGCCGCGGTCGAGACGATCGGCTTCGATTACGGCCAGCGCCACCGCATCGAGCTCGCATGCCGGGTGGCGGCGTTGGCCCGCCTGCGTCGCGAGTTTCGGCGCTGGGACGACCGTCTTGGCGATGATCACCTGATCGATCTCGGCGTCCTCGGCCGGATCAGCGACACCGCGCTGACCCGCGACAGCGCCATCGTCTTTGCCGAAAATGGGCTGCCGAACACCTTTGTTCCCGGCCGCAATTTGATGTTTTTCACCCTGGCCGCGGCGGTCGGCTACCGGCGCGGCGCGCGTCACCTCATTGGCGGCATGTGCGAGACCGACTATTCGGGCTATCCCGATTGCCGCGACGACACCCTCAAGGCCTTGCAGGCGACCTTGTCGCTCGGCATGGACCATCGCTTTGTCGTTCACACGCCCTTGATGTGGCGCGACAAGGCCGCGACCTGGGCGCTCGCCCGCAAGCTCGGCGGCGCGGCCTTGGTGGCGCTGATCGTCGAGGAGACGCACAGCTGCTATCTCGGCGACCGCACCCGGCGCCACGATTGGGGCCATGGCTGCGGCCAATGCCCGGCCTGCGTGCTGCGTCGGGCCGGTTGGGAAGCGTTTGCCGCGGCGCCGACACCATGAGCTGCGCCGTCAAGATGACGGCGGGGCCGTGAGCTACGCCGTCAAGGAGATCTTTTACACCTTGCAGGGCGAGGGGGCGCAGACCGGGCGGCCCTCGGTCTTCTGCCGCTTTGCCGGGTGCAATCTGTGGTCGGGGCGCGAGGCCGACCGGGCGCGGGCGGTCTGCTCGTTCTGCGACACCGATTTCGTCGGCCTCGACGGCAGCGAGGGTGGCCGTTATCCGAGCCCCGAGACGCTGGCCGAGAGGGTCGCATCGCTGTGGCCCAAAGGCGAGCCCGCGCGGTTTGTCGTCTGCACCGGCGGCGAGCCGCTCCTCCAGCTCGATCCGCCGCTGATCGCGGCATTGCACCGGCGGGGGTTTGAAATCGCGGTCGAAACCAACGGCACGGTGGCGCCGCCGGACGGGATCGACTGGCTCTGCGTCAGCCCGAAAGCCGGCGCCCGGCTGGCGCTCGACAGGGGCGACGAGCTGAAGATCGTGGTGCCGCAGGCGGGGCTCGACCCGCTCGATTTTGCCCACCTCGCCTTTGCCCGCTTTTCGCTGCAGCCGATGGACGGGCCCGACCGCGCCCGCAACACCGAGCTCGCGATGGCCTTCTGCCAAGCTCATCCGCGCTGGCAGCTGAGCCTGCAGACCCACAAGCTGATCGGCTTCCGCTGAGGCGGCCGCGTGCCGCACGCTTGCCCGGCGGCGGGTTTGCCGGCGGTGCCCTTTAGAGTTGCAGCGCCGCCGGGGTCGGCGTTAATGCTGCCGCCGCGGCATTGCGCTCGGGCAAACACTTCGCAGGGAGGCCGCGGTGGACGCTGCCCTGAGTTTGGTCGACCTCGCCGGATCGGTGGCGCTGTTGCTGTGGGGCGTGCATATGATCCAGAGCGGGATCCAGCGCGCGTTCGGCCCCCATCTGCGACGGGTTCTGGGCGCCGCGC